>JBMOQT010000310.1:0-47162 GCA_049320945.1 Pseudomonadota bacterium | reverse complement strand
TACGCCGCGCTTCCATCGCTTCCAGATCTCGTTTCGTACCCATGCGCCTTCCTCGACATGACTCCTGCCGATATAACGCACAAAGGGGCGAAAAAGTTGTCAAGCATTTACCGAATTATCAATAAAGCCTGTTGACTCAGCGCATGAGCGCGACGGGGAAATCCGGGATGCAGCGCAAGGCGCGGCGGCGAAGACAGTAGTCATTCGCCGTCCAGCCGCCCATGTGCCCGACCGCTCTGCCATGCGGCTTGCGAAGCAAGCTGGCCGCCCGGTGCAGTCGGGCGCGCTACCGGGCCGATGCGCGGGTGACGCGGATGACGCCCTCGGACACGCGCACCGCGCCCAGGGTTTCGGATTCGATGCCCTCGGTGAGGGACAGCACGGTGTAGCCGGCGTAGCCGTTGTCGCTGACGATGCGCTCGGCGTTGCGGTGGAAGGCACGCACGCCCTCGCCGTCGCCGCCGGTCTTGAAGCGCTTCATGCGTAGCGCGATGGCATAGGTGTCGTCCGACAGGCGGCGCAGCTCGCCCTTCCAGTTGGGCGCCAGGGGATCGACGAAATAGTAGGCGGCGGCTCCCACCAGCAGGGTTTCCAGGCGGATGCTGCGGCCGGCGGTGAGCTGCAGCTCGGCGTTGGGAATGAGCGGGCGCGCGGGAATGGCATAGGCGGCGCCGTGCTCGTTGCTGGTGCGGGAGATCAGGCCCAGATCGGAGCCGCTGTCCACCAGGGTGTTGCAGCCGGCCAGGGCCAACGCCATTGCCGCGAACAACGATTTGCCCATGACTAGACGAAATCGAACAGGGACAGCCCCGACACCTTGACGAAGGACTTCTGTGCCGCCTCCAGGTAGGTCTGCTCGCGGGTGAGCCGGGTGATGGCGGCGGCATAGTCCACGTCCTGCAGCCGCGACAGGGTGGTCTGGTACTGGAGGTTCAGATCCTCGCCGGCGTTGCCCAGCTGGTCCAGCTCGTTCAGCCGGGCGCCGATGTCCGAGCGCACCCGCAGGAAATTGTCCTGGGCCCGATCCAGGTTGGCCAGGGCGGTGCCCAGGCGGTTGGTGAGCGCGGTATTGCCGCTGGTGGCGCTGACGGGTTGTTCCACCGCGTCGATGAGGTCCGCCACCGTCTTGAACACGCTCTGGGCGGAGCTGCGGGTCAGGGTGAAGGTATCGCCGTTGGCCGGGGTGCCGGTGATGACGACGCCGGCGATGCCGGGAATGGTAATCCGGTCGCCGCTGACATAAGTGCCGCTTGCCACCGAGGCCGAAGAGGAGTCGGTGACATCGTAGGTGATGGTGCTGCCGGTCACGGTGAAGGTGATGGTGTAGTCGTCTGGGAACACCGACGAGGGGTTGAGCACCGTGCCCTGGTCGATGACGCCGGTGCCGGCGTTGGCGCCGTTCGCCCCGGTGACGAAATAGCCGTTGCCGTTGCGGATGCGGCGGAACACGTCGTTGCCCGAGTCGCTCACCGCCAGCTGGCGCGACGCGGACACCTGAAGCAGGCGCCGGCCGTCGTCGCCGTCATAGGTGATCTCCCCCGCCGCCACCGTGTCCACGGCCCCGCTGAAGGGCTTCACGTCCCCCTGGTAGCCGGAGAACAGGTACTGGCCGTTGCCGTCGGTGCTGTTGGCGATGCCCAGCAGCCCCTCGTACAGCTGGCGCAGCTCGGCGCCGATGCTGCGCCGGTCCTTGTCGGTCAGGGCGGCATTGCCCGCCTGGACGGCCAGCTGGCGCACGCGCTGGAGCAGGTCGCCGGCGCCGGTCAGTTTGTTCTCCGCCAGAGCCAGGGCGTCGCGCGCCGCACCCTGGTTCTCGCCGTACTGGGCGTTGATTTCCTGGGACTGGGTGACTTCCAGGGCGCGCGCCGCGGCCACCGGGTCGTCCGAGGGCTTGAGGATGCGTCGCCCGCTCGCCACCTGCTGCTGGGTATGGAGCAGCGAGGAGGTCTGGCGCTGGATGGACATCAGCCCCGAGTCGAAGATCATTCCTGTGGTTACGCGCATGATGGCGGTACTCTCTAACCGAGTTCAAGCAAGGTGTCGAACAGCTTGGAGGCGATGGCGATCACCTTGGCAGAGGCCTGGTAGGCCTGCTGGTAGCGGATGAGGTTGGCGGCCTCCTCGTCCAGGTTCACCCCGGACATGGCCTGCTGGGCGTCGCTGGCCTGCTTCACCAGGTTCTCCTGGGCGGTGAGTGTCACCTGGATTTCCCGCGCCTTGTTGCCCACGTCGCTCACCAGCTGGGAATAGGCCGACTGGTAGCTGGCGCTGCCGCCCACCAGCAGGTTGCGCGTCTGTAACTGGCCCAGCAGCAGGGCGTTGCGGTTGTCGGACACGCCGCCGCTGTTGGCGCTGACGGTGAATTGATCGCCCGCGGCCGGCACGCCCGTGATCTGGATGGTCCAGCCGTTGTAGCTGATGTCGGCTCCGGAGGTATAGGCCACGCCGCTCGCCAGGGTGGTGGAGGTGGTGTTGTCCACCACGTCGAAGGTGCCGGCGCCGGTGAAGGTGATGGTGACCGTGTTCTGCAGGTTGGCATTGGCCGGCGGCGGGGGATTGACCGTGCCGGCGCTGACCGTGGCGGTGCCGGTGTTGCTCAGGGGCGCGGCAGTGCGTACGGGTGCTGCGGCGGCGATGCTGCGCACGTCGGCGATGGCCAGCCCGATGTCGCGGGCGCCGACGCGGGTGGGCAGGATCTTGAAGGCGTCGCCCGGGGCGATGCCCGCCGTCAGGCTCACCGAGAAGCCCTCGCCGGCGATGGCGGTGTTGAGGGCCGCCACCGAGGCGCCGCTCCAGCTCACGTTGTCCGACAGGCGCCGCAGGGAGTAGTTGGCGCCGTCATAGGAGAGCAGGTAGTCGCTGGTGGTGAGGCGGGCGACGTCGGTGACGGTGGCGCCGGCCGAGGCGGTGCCGTTGTTCTGGGACGAGGCCAGGGCCAGGGCGGAAGGCACGCTGAAGAAAGCGCCGCCCAGGGCGCCGGTCAGATCCTGGCCCAGCTGGTGTTGTGCGTTGAAGGTGGTGGCCAGCCCCAGCGCCACGCGCCCCAGGGCGCTCTGGGCCGGATCCAGGGTCTCGTTGCGGAAGGCGAGCAGCCCGCCCAGCTTGCCGCCGGCGAGCAGCGACTCCTGCAGGCGCACGGTGCCCGCGCTCGTGACATAGCCGACCGTGATGCGGGTGGGATCGAACAGGTCCTGGGCGGCGCGCAGCTCGAAGGACTGGGCGCCCACCACCATGGGCTGGCCGTTGCCGACGAAGACGTTGATCGAGCCGTCGTCCTGCACGCTGGTGCTGGTGCGCACCAGCTGGTTGAGCTCGCCCAGCAGGCGGTCGCGCTGGTCCAGCAGGTCATTGGGCGGCGTGTTCTGGCCGGCCGCCTGGGCCAGGACGATGCGGTTGTTGAGGGAGGCGATCTGCCCGGCGATGGAATTGATCTCGCCGATGGCCGAGGTGAGCTGGCTGTTCACGCCCTCGCGCATTTCCGCCAGGCGGCTGTCGATCGACTGGAAGCGCGTGGTCAGCGCCGTGGCCGCCGACAGCATGGACTGGCGCGAGGGAATCGAGGCGGGACTGGCCGCCACGTCGGCAACGCCGCGGAAGAACGCCTGCAGCGCCGGGGACAGGCCGGCGCTGGGGTCGGCCAGCAGGTTGTCGATCTGCTGGATTTCGCTGGCATAGGCATCGAGCTGGGCGGCGGTGGTTTCGGCGCTCATCACCTGGCTCGCCAGGAACTGGTTGTAGACGCGCCTGACCGTGTCCACGCTGGTGCCCTGGCCCAGGTAGCCGGAGCCGGTGAGCTGGGCGATGTTGGTGCTCTGGACGATCTGCTGGCGGCTGAAGCCGGGGGTGGCCGCATTGGCGATGTTATGGCCGGCGGTGACCAGCCCCATCTGCGCCGCGTTCAGTCCCGTCACCCCGATCGATAATACGCTGCCGCCCATGTCGTCCGTCCTCTCAGTGCTCTATCGGCCCCATTGCGCCATTCTTAACCCGTGAGCGCCATGCGCAGGGTGCCGGAGCCGATGATGCGAGTCAGCTTGTCGGCGTACATGGGATCGCTGGCATAGCCGGCGCGCGCCAGGCCGCGGGCGAAGGCCGCCGGGTCCTGGCTGCCCAGCACCTCGGCATAGCGCGGGCTGCCCGTGAGCAGGCGCGCGTAGTCCCGGAACGCTTCCCCATAGGAGCCGTAGGCGCGAAAGCGCTCGCTGCGGCTGACCGCCCGGCCGTTCTCGAACTCGGTGGTGACGGCCTCCACCGTGGCGCCGCTCCAGCCGCTTCCGGCCTTGACGCCGAACAGGTTGTAGCTGGGACGGCCGTCGGCCAGGCGCGGCTCGTGCCGGCCCCAACCGGTTTCCAGGGCGGCCTGGGCGATCATGAAATGGGGCGGGATGCCCGTGACGCGGCTCGCCTCCAGGGCGTGAGGCCACAGGCGGTTGATGAAGTCGCGCACGTGGGGCGGGGCGGCGTTATCCCTCTCCCCGCTCGGCGGGGAGAGGGTTGGGGAGAGGGGCGTCGTGTCTGCTGGTGCTGCCCCCCTCACCCCAGCCCTCTCCCCCGCCGCCGCGGGGGAGAGGGAGGGTGTTTGGGGCAGGCCGCGGGCCAGCTGCCGCTCCATGACGACGGCAAGTCCTGTGGCGCCCCGGGCGGCCAGCGTCTGGGCCAGCTGCTGGTCCAGCAGCTGCAGGTAGAAGCGGCCCTGCTCGCCGTCCATCAGGCCGCTCTCGGGCGTGGCATCGCGCATGGCCTTGAGCACCAGGTGCAGGAACACCGCCTCGAACTGCTGGGCCGCGCTTTTCAGCGCCGCGCGCGGATCCTCCCGCGCCTGGCGCTTCACCGCCTCCAGGCCGGTGGCGTCGATGGCGAGCTGGCCGGCGATGGACGGGGCGGTCATGTCAGATGATCTCCAGCTCGGCGCGCAGCGCGCCCGCCGCCTTCATGGCCTGAAGGATGGCGATCAGGTCCTGGGGATTGGCGCCCAGGGCGTTAAGGGCCTTGACCACTTCCGCCAGGGACGCCCCCTTCACCGTGGTGAGCACGCCGCCTTCCTGGCGCACGTCGATCTGCGCCCTCTCGGTCACCACCGTCTGTCCCTGGGACAGGGGCGCCGGCTGGCTCACCACCGGCTCGGCGCTTACGGTCACCGACAGGTTGCCGTGGGCCACGGCCACCGTGTCGATGGTTACCGCCTGGTTCATCACCACCGAGCCGGTGCGGCCGTTCACGATCACCTTGGCGGCGGTCTGTACCGGCTGGATCTCCAGATTCTCGATGCGTCCCAGGAAGGCCACCCGCTGGTCCGGATCGAGGGGCGCCACCACGCGCACGCGCCGGCCGTCGTCGGCGCGGGCGGTGCCGGCCCCTAAGTGCCGGTTGATGGCGTCCACCACCCGTTGGGTGGTGCCGAAGTCGGTGCTGTTCATCTCCAGGAACACGTACTCGCCCTCGCCCAGGGGTGTGGGCACGGCCCGCTCCACCGTGGCGCCGGCGGCGATGCGCCCCACGGAAAGATGGTTCACCTGCACGCTGGAGCCGGCCGCCTGGGCGCCCACGCCGCCGACGAAGACGTTGCCCTGGGCGATGGCATAGACGCCGCCGTCGGCGCCCTTCAGGGGCGTCATGAGCAGCGTGCCGCCGCGCAGGGACTTGGCGTTGCCCATGGAGGACACGGTGACGTCTATCTGCTGGCCGGGACGGGCGAAGGGCGGCAGGCTGGCGGTGACCATCACCGCCGCCACGTTCTTGAGCTGTAGCGAGGTGCCGGGCGGCAGCGTCACGCCCATGTTGCCCAGCATGTTGATGATGCTCTGCACCGTGAAGGGCGTCTGGGTGGTCTGGTCGCCGCTGCCGTCCAGGCCCACCACCAGGCCGTAGCCGATCAGCTGGTTCATGCGCACGCCCTGCACCGACGCGAGGTCTTTCAGACGCTCGCTCCAGGCGACAGAAGACAGAAGACAGAGGACAGAGAAAACCAGCCCCTTCCACAACCGCCTCGTCTTCGATTCCGCATTCATTCTTCTGTCCTCTGTCTTTTGTCTTCCGTCCTCAGAACGGCAGGAAACTCAAGAAAAACCGCCCCAGCCAACCCATCACCTGGGCCGAGTCGATATAGCCGTTCTGCTTGTATTCGATGCGCGCGTCGGCCACCTGGGTCGATTGCACGGCGTTGGCGGCGGTGATGTGGATGGGATTGACGATGCCGGAGAAGCGGATGAACTCCTCGCCCTGGTTGATGGCCACCAGCTTCTCCCCCGACACCAGCAGGTTGCCGTTGGGCAGCACCTCGATCACCGTCACGGTGATGGTGCCGGTAAAGGTGTTGTTGGCCGCCGACTCACCCTTGCCGGAAAACTTGTTGTCGTGGTCCGCCTCCAGGGTCAGCCCCTGCACGCTCTTGCCCGGCAAGCCGACGATGGTGGGCACCGACACATCCATGGTGTGGCTGCGCTCGGCGGAGCTGTTGGACTTTTTGGCCGCCGCGCTCTTCTCGACGATGTTGATGGTCAGGGTGTCGCCCACCATGCGCGCGCGCCGGTCCTCGAACAGGGGCCGCACATAGCCCACCTGGTAGATGGCGCCGTTGCTCTGGGCGGCCGGCGGCATGGGCTGGGGCCGCGCCGTCATGGGCTGATGCACCGCCGTCGGCGGCGTGCTGGCGCATCCAGAGGACAGAAGACTGAGGACAGAGGACAGAAGCACTCCTCGCCTCAACCACCGAACCATGTCACCTGCCGTATCCATTCTCTGTCCTCTGTCCTCTGTCCTCTGATCATCACAGCTGCGCCAGCCGTCCCAGCATGGAATCCGAGGTCTGGATCGAGCGGGAGTTGATCTCGTAGGCACGCTGGGTCTGGATCAGGTTCACCAGTTCCTCCACCACGTTCACGTTGGAGGTTTCCACGTAGTTCTGGTTGAGCAGGCCGGCGCCGTTGGTGCCCGGGGTGTTGGGCGTGGCGGTGCCGCTGGAGGCCGTCTCCAGGTACAGGTTCTGGCCCATGCTCTGCAGCCCGCCCGGATTGACGAAGGTGGCGAGCTGGATCTGGCCGATCTGCACCGGCGTCGCCGAGCCGGGCTGCAGCACCGTCACCACGCCGTCCGAGCCGATGGTGACCGACAGGGCGTTGGAGGGAATGGTGATCGACGGCTGCAGGGTATAGCCGTTGGAGGTGACGATCTGGCCCTGGCTGTCCTTCTGGAAGGCGCCGTCGCGGGTGTAGGCGGTGGTGCCGTCGGGCAATTGGATCTGGAAATAACCCGGGCCCTGGATGGCCACATCCAGGGCGTTGCCCGTCTGCACCAGGTTGCCCTGGGTGTGGATGCGCTCCGTCGCCACGGTGCGTACGCCGGTGCCCAGCTGCAGGCCGGAGGGGATCTGGGTCTGGGCCGAGCTGGAGGCGCCCGGCTGGCGCAGGGTCTGGTACAGCAGGTCCTCGAACACGGCGCGCGCCCGCTTGAAGCCGTTGGTGGACACGTTGGCCAGGTTGTTGGAGGTGACGTCGAGCTGGGTCTGCTGGGCGTCCAGCCCGGTGCGGGCGATCCACAGAGAGCGAATCATCTTGTCCTTCCTTCGTTAGCGCACGCCGGCGAGCAGCTGCTGGGCCTGGCGGTCGTTGGCTTCCGCGTTCTGCAGAAGCTTGGTCTGCACTTCGAACTGGCGGGCGCTAGCGATCATGCCCACCAGCTGGTCCACCACGTTGACGTTGCTGCCTTCCAGGTAGCCCGCCGCCAGGGTGACGTTGGCATCGGCCGGCGCCGCGCCGCCGTCGCGTAGCCGAAACAGCCCGTCGGCACCGCGCACCAGCTGGTCCTCGGGCGGGTTCACCAGCTTGAGCGTACCGATCTGGATGACGGTGTTCTGGGCGCCGGAGGACGGCTTGAGCGACACCGTGCCGTCGCGGCCGATGGTGATTTCGTTGTCGGGCGGGATGGTGATGCTGCCGCCGTCGCCCGCCACCGGGATGCCGGTGCGCGTCTGCAGCACGCCGTTGACGCTGATCTCCAGGCTGCCGTTGCGCGTGTAGGCCTCGGTTCCGTCGGGCATCGACAGGGCGATCCAGCCCTTGCCCAGCACCGCCACGTCCAGGGAGCGGCCCGTGTGCTGCACCGGCCCGGCGGACAGGTCGGCGCCCAGCGACACCTCCACCGCAAAGGCCCGGGTCGGCAGCGCCTCGGAGCGCACCGGCACGGCGCGCAGGCGCTGCTCCTCGGCCTTGTAGCCGGTGGTGGTGGCGTTGGCCAGGTTGTGGGCGATGGCGGCCTGGCGCTCGAACAGCCACTTGGCGCCGGTCATCGCGGTGTAGATCAGCTTGTCCATGGCCGTCCCGTCTCAGTCTCGATCAACGCAGGTTGACGATGGTCTGCAGGATCGAGTCCTGGGTCTTGATCGACTGGGCGTTGGCCTGGTAGTTGCGCTGGGCGGTGATCATGGCCACCAGCTCCGCGGTCAGGTCCACGTTCGCCGTCTCCACCGCGGCCGACTGCAGCACGCCCAGGTTGCTCGATCCCGGGGTGTTCACCAGGGGCGGACCGGAAGTGGCGGTCTCCGCCCACTGGTTGCCGCCCAGGGCCTGCAGGCCGTTGGGGTTGTTGAAGCCCACCAGCACCACCTGGCCCAGGTCGCGGTTCAGGCCGTTGCTGTAGCGGCCCTGGATGACGCCGTCGGACGCCACGGTGATGCCGGTGAGGCGGCCCGAGGCATAGCCGTTCTGGGTGATGCTGTTCACGCCGAAAGCGCTGCCGAACTGGGTGGCGGTGGTGAGATCGAGGGTGAAGTTGAGGGCCGCCGCGCCGGTGCCCAAGGTGGCGGCGGGTATGGCGAAGGTGGTGGTGCCGCCGGCGTTCACGTTGCCCGAGGCATCGAAGCCGATGGTGGTGCCCGTGGCGCTGGCGGTGATGTCCGTGCCGTTCAGGCCGTAGGCGATGTCCCAGGCGTTGGCGGCGCTCTTCTGGAAGAAGATGGTCAGGGTATGGGCCACGCCCAGGGAGTCATACACCGTGGCGGCGGTGGATACGTTGTACGTGGTCGGGTCGTTGATATCGATAGCGCCGGCAATCACGGACTCGCGCGAATCCAGGTTCAGGCTCATGTCCATGGTGGTGGTGGCCGAGGGGTCCAGGTCGGCGCGGTTGATCTGGATCTCCACCGGGCTCGACTGCAGGATCTGGCCGTTGGCGTTGGCCGCGTAGCCGGTCAGGCGATAGCCCTGGCCGTTGACAATGTAGTTGTCCTTGTCCACCAGGAACTGGCCGTTGCGGGTGTACGTGATGGCGCCGTTGTTGCTCATGCGGAAGAAGCCGGCGCCGTTGATGGCGATGTCCAGCGGGTTGTTGGTCACCTCGATGTTGCCCTGGGTGAACTGCTGAGCCACGGTGGACACCTGGGTACCGATGCCGACCTGGGCCGTGCCGCCGCCGCTCAGGGCCGAAGCGAACACGTCGGCGAACTGGGCCTGGGAGGCCTTGAAGCCCACCGTGCCCGCGTTCGCCACGTTGTTGCTGATGGCATTGAGAGCCTGGGAAGCCCCGTTCAGTCCGCTCAATCCTTGCTGGAAACTCATGGTCGCTCTCCTACTTAGTCTTACGGAAATGGCTGACAGCCATTTCCGTCACTGCGCTCCCCTCTCCCGCTTGAGCGGGAGAGGGGGTGGGGGTGAGGGTCGGGCTTTGCCGATCGTCACTCATTTATGCAAAGCCCGATCAGAGAATTTCCCGTACCTCGTCCAGCTTGAAGCTGCCGAGCAGGCCCACATTCAGGGCGATGCCGCCGCCGTTGCGCGAGACGCTCGACACCACGCCGAACTCCAGCGCCGTGGCCTTGACCTCGTTGTTGCCCTGGCGCGCCTTCACCGCGATGGTGTAGCCGCCTTCGGCCGCCGGCATGCCGGCGTCGGTCTTGCCGTCCCAACTGAAGCTATGGCTGCCGGCGGCGCGCGGGCCCAGGTCGAGGGTGCGCATGGCAATTCCGTTGGCATCCTTGATGGTGACCGTCACCGAGTCGGCCGGCCCCTCCAGCTCGACCCCGCCCAGGGCCATGCCGTTGGCCATGGCCAGGCCGCTGCCCGGCACCAGCACGCCGCGACCCACCAGGGCGGCCGCCTGCATGGCCTGGCCCTTGTCGGCGCTTTCGGTCAGGGCCTTGAGGGTGGCGTTGAGGCGCTCGATGCCGTCCACGGTGCTGATCTGGGCCAGCTGGGAGGTCATCTGCTGGTTGTCCATGGGATTGAGCGGGTCCTGGTTCTTGAGCTGGGTCACCAGGAGTTTCAGGAAGCGGTCCTGGGGATCGGTTTCCTTGGACCTGGTCTGCTCGCGCGCCGCGTTCAGCGTGGCGAACAGGTTGTCGGCGCTGGTGCTCTGTACGGCGGCCATGGCGTCTCCCTTTATTGACCGAGGGCGAGAGTGCGCATCATCAGCGTCTTCGCCGTGTTCATCATCTCGACGTTGTTCTGGTAGGCGCGGGAGGCGGAGATCATGTTCACCATCTCCTCCACCACGTTCACGTTGGGCATGGCCACATAGCCCTGCTCGTCGGCCGCCGGGTTGCCGGGCTCGTACACCAGGCGCGGCGGCGCCGCGTCCTCCACCACCCCCGCCACGCGCACCCCGGCCGCCTGGCTGCCGTTGACCGGCTCCGCCGAGAACACTACCTGCTTGGCGCGATAGGGTTTGCCGTCGCCGCTGGTCACGCTGTCGGCGTTGGCCAGATTGCTGGCGACGGTGTTGAGCCGCACCGACTGGGCGGTGAGGGCGGAACCGGCGATCTGGAATACGTTGAACAAGCTCATTGCCTCACCCCTCACTGACCCTGGATGGCCGTCTGCATCGTGCGCAGCAGGCCGTTGATGAAAGTAAGGCTGGCTTCGTACTGGATGGCGTTCTCGGCGAACTGGGCGCGCTCCACGTCCAGGTCCACCGTGTTGCCGTCCACGCTCGACTGGGTCTCGCCCCGGTAGAGCGGCGGCCCGGCGAAGCCGGCATTGGCGCTCGCCGGCAGGTGGCGCGGGGCTGTCCTGGCAAGCGCCAGGGAGCCGCCGCGCCCGCCGAGCGCTCCTTGCAAGGCAGCCTTGAAGTCCAGGTCGCGGGCCTTGAAGTGGGGCGTGTCCGCGTTGGCGATGTTGGCCGCGAGGATCTCCTGGCGCTGGGCGCGCACGCGCAGCGCCGTCTGGTGGAAGCGCAGCGGATCGTCCAGCCGGTAGATCGTTGTCATGTCGCTCATGAACCCAAACCCGCAGTTGAAGTCGTCGTGGCCCTAACTGCATCATCCATGCCAGGCATCCTAGTCCTGCCGCTCGAGTCCCCAAACAGCGAAAACCGAGGGAAAACCGCGCCATTCCCGCCACCATGGCGGCAGCCCTTGTCGGCAGGCGGCAATATTTGCCGGGCGGCGGCAAGTGCAGCGCAGCCGTTCCTCTCTTGCTCCAAGGCCCAGCCCATGGTTGAATCGAACGCATGACCGTGACGAACATGAACATGGGGCTGGCGAAGCGAATTGCCTGCCTGCTGCTGGCCCTGGTGCCGATGCTGGCCGGGGCGCGCCAGGAGCCGGCGGAAGTGAAGCGCGTGGTGGAGGATTTCCTGCGCATCCAGACCAAGGGCCTGCCCGGGGCGGTGAGCTTCACCGTGGGCACCATCGATCCCAACAACAACCTGGCGCCCTGCCCGGCCCTGGAAGCCTTCAGCAACGCCGGCAGCCGGCCCTGGGGGCGCACCAGCGTGGGCGTGCGCTGCCTGGTGGAAGGGGGCTGGACCCTCTACGTGCCGGTGCAGGTCAAGGTGGTGGGCGACTACCTGGTGACGGCCAGGGCGCTGCCCCGCGGCCACATGGTGAGCGCGGCCGACCTGGTGGCGCGCCGCGGCGACCTGGCCGAGCTGCCCGCCGGGGTGGTGACCGATCCCGCCCAGGCGGTGGGCAAGACGCTGCTGGTGGGCCTGGGCTCGGGCCAGCTGCTGCGCAGCGACGCCCTGCGCGCCCGTTTCGTGGTGCAGCAGGGCCAGACGGTGAAGGTGCTCTCCCGCGGCCAGGGCTTCCAGGTGGCCACGGAGGGACGGGCGCTGAACAACGCCGCCGAGGGCCAGGTGGTACAGGTGCGCACCGCCTCCGGTCAGACCGTCAGCGGCATCGCCCGGGCGGGCGGCGCGGTGGAAGTAAGCTACTGAAGACGCTATAGTGCTTGTGAGTTTCCAGGAAATGGTCGCCGACCATTTCCTGCACAGCGCTCCCCTCGCCCGCCTTGGCGGGAGAGGGGTGGGGGAGAGGCATCGAACATCCGGTTGTCAGAAAAACTCCTAAAGTTTCCCGGGCCCATGCCGATAGCAAGGACAGAACTACTGGAAAGGCAATCACCGTGAAAATCGACAACTCTCTCGGCCCCGTGGGCGGTCTGCCGGGCGGCGACAACAAGACCCGCCAGGCGCGCAACACCCCGCCCGCCGGCGCCGCCAGCCGGTCCTCGTCGGAAGTCGAGCTGTCTTCCATCGCTTCCAAGCTCCAGGAAGTGGAGCGGGCCCTGGCCAATGTGCCGGTGGTGGACGCCGAGCGTGTGGCGGAAATCAAGCAGGCCATCGCTGAGGGCCGCTTCAAGGTGGATGCGGGCAAGGTGGCTGACGGCCTGATCGAGAACGTCAAGCAGATGCTCGAGGCCCAGGCCCGGCGCGCGTGAGCACGGCCGCCCCAGCTCAGAACCTGGCTCTGGCGCGCTTTCTCGACGAGGAAGCCGCCGCCCTGGGCGATTTCCTCGATTTACTACAGAAGGAGCAGGAGGCCCTGGTGCGTGGCGATGCCGAAGCCCTGCTGCCCCTGGCCGAGGACAAGAATCAGCACTTCGCCCGCCTGGCGCAGCTCGCCGAACGGCGCAACGAGGTCCTGGCCCGGCTCGGCCTGCCCGCCGACCGGCCCGGAATGGAAGCCTGGCTTGCCGGCACGGGTGATCTGGCCGCCGCCCGGCGCCGCTGGCAGGAAATGCTGGAACGCCTGGCCCGGGCGCGGGAACTGAACCGCACCAACGGCATCCTCATCGCCACCCGCCTGCAGCACAACCAGCAGGCCTTGCAGGCCCTGCTGTTCGCCGCCAACCAGGCCGCCCTCTACGGCCCCGATGGCCATGCCAAGCCCCTGGGCAGCGGCCGCCACCTGGGTTCCGGCTGACGTTCTTCCTAACCTCTCCGCAGGGGAGCACGACGCTCCCCTCCCCAAAGCATAAAGTTTCCGGCACGGCGGCCGTTAAACCGGCCGAGGACGCCGCGCCCGCGGGATAAACACAAACACGGAGGAGAGGCATGCCCCTGCCGGTGAACGAGGATCTGCGCCTGTCCGAGGATCAGCGCGACGCGCTGCAGGAAGTGGCGAACATCGGCATGGGCCAGGCGGGTTCGGCCCTGGCCCAGCTGCTCGACACCTTCGTCGCCCTGTCGGTGCCGCGCATCCAGCTGGTGCGGGTCACCGAGCTGGGCAAGGCCCTGGCGGACATGGTGGACAGTGCTTCTCCAGTCACGGCCGTGCGCCAGTCGTTCCAGTGCGACATCCGCGGCGAAGCCATCGTCATCTACGGCCGGGAGGGCACCAGTCAGCTGTGGGATCTGATGGGCTATGAGGCGACCGACGAGCCGGATGCCGCGGCCGAGCGCGAGCTGCTGGTGGACGTGGCCAACGTACTGGTGGGAGCCTGCATCTGCAACGTGTTCGAGCAGCTGGGGCGCAGCCTGAGCTTCTCCAAGCCAACAGTGATCGGCGAGAACGTGCCGGTGGAATACCTCCTGCAGCCCTCCGCCCTGTCCTGGAAGGTGGCGCTGCTGGTGGAGGTGAATTTCTCCCTGCGCGACCGCCAGTTCACCTCCCATCTGCTGACCCTGATGCCGGAGGAATCCATCCAGCAGATGAAGCGCGCCCTGGACCACTTCCTGGCCAACCTGTGATGGGCAGCGCCCTGGCCAGCCAGCTGCCGGCATTCATCGTCGACCGGGTGGACTTCGGCATCTTCGCTGTCGACGGGGACATGCGGCTGCTGCTGTGGAACCGCTTTATGCAGTTCCACAGCGGGCGCAAGGCGGAGGAAGTGATCGGCCGCAACCTGTTCGAGTGCTTTCCCGACCTGCCGCGCAAGTGGCTGGAGAAAAAGTTCAGGGGCGTGTTCCTGCTCAAGAACTTCTCTTTCACCTCCTGGGAACAGCGCCCCTACCTGTTCCGCTTCGGCCATGACCGTCCGGTGACCGGCGGCACCGAGTTCATGCACCAGGACTGCACCTTCATGCCGTTGATCGGCGCCAGCGGCGAAGTGGAAGCGGTGTGCGTGACCCTGTTCGACGTCACTGACACCAGCCTCATGCACCGGGAGCTGGGGCAGGCCATGGCGGCCCTGAAGGAGAGCGTCAATCGCGACGGCCTCACCGGCGTCTTCAACCGGCGCCACCTGGAAGAACGCCTGGCCGAGGAGTTCGCCCGCTACAAGCGCTACGGCGACCACTTCTCCCTGCTGCTGTTCGACCTGGACCACTTCAAGCGCGTCAACGACCGGTACGGCCACCTGGCGGGGGACGCGGTGCTGCGCACCGCGGCAGCACGGGTGTCGGCCTCGGTGCGCAAGGCGGACGTGTTCGGCCGCTACGGCGGCGAGGAATTCGCCCTGCTGCTGCCGGCCACCGACCTGTCCTCGGCCCTGATCGTGGCGGAAAAAGTGCGCAAAGTCATCGGCGAGCAGCCCATCGACTGGGAAGGGAACGCCATTGCCGTCACCGCCAGCGTCGGGGTGAACACGGTGCGTCCCGACATCCCCAGCCACGAAGCACTCATCGGCGAGGCCGATCGCGCCTTGTACCGCGCCAAGGAGCAGGGCCGCAACCGCAGCATGGTGTTCCAGCCGGTGCAGGTCGGACCGTAGGTCGGGCTTCACCGACCCACAACGCACGCGGCGTCAGCCCAAGTCGGTCGCCCGTGCCGGCACCTCCGCCGGCGCCTCCGGCAGGGGCGATTCGATCAGGATGGTGACGCGGCGGTTGCGACTGCGCCCTTCGGGCGTGTCGTTGCTCGCCACCGGCCGCTGCTCGCCGTAGCCGGTGGCCGCCAGTTGCCCGGGAGCGACCCCGGCGTCCTCGAACAGCCGCACCACCGATGAGGCGCGCACCACCGACAATTCCCAGTTGGAGGGGAACTGGGCGGTGCTGATGGGCGTGTTGTCCGTATGGCCCTCGACGGTCACGGGGAAGTCGGTCCCGGCCAGGATCCGGGCGACGGCCCGCAGGGCGGCCACGGCGCCCGGTTCCAGCCGGGCGTCGCCCGGCGCGAACAGCACGCTGGCATTGATCTCCACGGTCACGCCCTTGACCCCTTCCGTGATGCGCACCCGGCCGTCCTGCGCCAGGGGCCCGAGCGCGCGCACGATGTCCTGGGCCATGTCGCGCATGCGCGCGCGCATCTGGCGCCGCAGCTCTTCCTCCTTTCCGTTGCGGCGCGGCGTGGCGATGGGCTTGGGCAGGGCCGGCGCCAGCGCCTGCAGGGGCGCCACGGTGCCGCTGGCGAGCGCCGGCCCTTCCGTGTTGATCGTGATGTTGCGGAAGGCCGCCACCAGGGAATTGCTCAACACCCGGTACTTGCCCTCGTTCACCGACGACACGGCATACATCACCACGAAGAAGGCGAACAGCAGGGTGATGAAGTCGGCGTAGGAGACGAGCCAGCGCTCGTGGTTGTCGTGCTCGTCGTCGTGTCGTCTGCGGCGGGCCATGGGGCGGCGGTCAAGGGTTTCCCCCGTGTTTACGGCGCGCCAGGGCGGAACTTGACCGCCCGTCACCGGTTGCCCGAACGACTCCTGGCCCAGAGCAGAAAATCCTCCGCCGCCAGCGGCCGGGAGAAGAGATAGCCCTGGATCTCGTCGCACCCCAGCTCCCGCAGCACGGCGAGCTGGTCCGGATGGTCCACGCCCTCGGCCACCACCTTGAGGCCCAGGTTGTGGGCGAGATCGATGGTGGCAGCCACCAGGGTGCGCATCTCGGGTTTATGGGCGATATCGATGACGAAGGAGCGGTCCACCTTGACGGAATTGACCGGCAGCCGGGCCAGGTAGCGCAGGGAGGAATAGCCCGTGCCGAAATCGTCAATGGCGATGGTGACGCCCAGCGCCCGCAGCCGTCCCAGAACCTGCTCGGCGCCCCGCTCGTCCTCCATCAGCACGCTCTCGGTAATCTCCACCTCGAGCACATCGAGTTGCCCGCCCCAGGTGGCGAGCATACCCTCCAGCTTCTCCGGCAGCAGCGGATCACGCAGGTTGCGCGTGGACAGGTTCACCGCCAGGCGCAAGGCCGTGCCCGCCTCCCGCCACACATGGCCTTGGCGCAAGGCCTCGCCCAGAACCCAATAGGTCAGCGGCTTGATCAGGCCGGTCTGCTCCGCCAGTTCGATGAAGGTCGTGGGCGGCACCACGCCCCGCTGGGGATGGCGCCAGCGCACCAGGGCCTCGGCGCCCGTGACCCGGCCGTCGGCTGCCGCCACCTTGGGCTGATAGTGCAGGAACAGCTCGCCGTTCTCGATCGCCCGGCGCAGCTCGACGATCAGGCCGAGGCGTTCGGGGCGATCGCGCTCATCCTCGCCGCGGAACACGGCGATACCCTGCCCCGAAGCCTGGGCGTCCCGGGCGGCGATGTCGGCACGCCGGATCAGGGTTTCCGGATCACCGCCGTGCCCCGGATAAAGCACGATGCCGATGTTCGCCCGCACCTCCGCCCAGATGTCGGCCACGGAAAAAGGCAGGTCGAACAGGCCGGCCAGCGACTTGGCCACGGACGAGGCTTCGTTGGCATCCGCCCCGGGCAGCAGCAGTGCGAAGCGGTCGCCCGAGGTGCGCGCCAGCACCCAGCGCTCGGCCGCGATCCGGCGCAGCCGCTCGGCCACCTGCTGCAGCAGGCGGTCACCCTCGCGGTAGCCGACCGCGTTCTGGATGCGCGCGAAATGCTCGATGTCCACCATCAGCAGGGCCGCGGGCCGGCCCTCCCGCCCGGCTTCAGCGATATGCGCCGCGAGGCATTCGACCAGGTGCGCCCGGCTCGCCAGACCGGTCAGGCCATCCACGTAGGCCATCTGGCGAATATGTTCCTGGGCGCGGGCGTGGGCCACCCGCTCCCGCGCCACCTGGATACCGAACGCCAGGTCCGCCGCCATCTCGTCGAGCAGTTCCAACTCGGCGTCATCGAAGGCATCTTGCTCCATGGCGTACAGCACCAGGGCGCCGATGACCGCGCCGCCCACCACCAGCGGCAGGGCGCACACGGAGACCAGGCCATGGGCCTGGGCCAGGAAGCGCCAGGGGACGAAGCGTGGATCGGTTCCCAGGTCGCGCACCACTTGCACCGTCCCGCTGCGTATCGCCGTTCCCGCCGGGCCGCGGCCGTACTCGTTGTCGTCCCAGCTGACGGGGACCCGCTCCAACATCCCTTCCGTGTCACCGGCGCTCGCCATCACCCTGACCGACTTGTCTGCATCGTTCTGGGCATAGCCGACCCAGGCGGCGCGGTAGCCGCCCACGTCCACGGCAACCCGGCACATCTCGGCGAGCAGCGCCGTTTCGTCGCCGGTGCGCAGCAGGGTGCGGTTGCCCGCGCTCAAGGTGCGCTGGGCCCGGGTGATGCGCTGCAGGCGCTCGGCCATGTGGTCGAACTGCGCCGCCAGCCTGCCCAACTCGTCGCCCGTGTGGGGCAGGCCGCTGCGCACGCTCATGTCGCCCGCGCCGAGGTTTTCCACGGCACCCATCAGCCGGCGCGCCTGGCGCAGGATCAACATGTCGGCCGCCACCCAGGCTGCGCCGAACACCAGGAGCACCGCGGCACCCAGGGCAAGCAGATTGCGCGCGAGTATCCGGTTTGCTTCGGCGACGACCGGCTCGGTGGCGATGCCTACGCGCGCGAAGGCGCTACCTTCGGGGGCGCCCGCCAGGGGCGCGGTGACATAGATGCGCCGGATGCCGTCCGCGCCTGTCGCCTCGATGCCCCGGGTCTCCCCCCGCCGGATGGCGTCGAGAAACGCCGCCAGCTCGGGCAGCTTTTCTCCGACGCTCTCGCCTTGGCCCGGATAGCGTGCCAGCACCGTGCCTTCGCCATCCAGAATCGAAAGCGTGCCGAGCGCCGGCAGGAGGGTCTCCTCGAGCTCCCTGCCCAGCCAGGAAACATCGATGGCCACATACACCACCGCAACCGGCATGCCGTGGGAATCGACAATCGGCGCAGCGACGGGCAGGCTGCTCTTGCGGGTGATGCGGCCGACCTGGAATTCCCCGACGGCGAAAGCCCGGGTCTCCAGGGCCTTGCGGAAATAGCCCCGGTCCGCCAGGTTGAAGGAGCGACCGAGCGACAGCGCGCTGCATACCACCTCGCCGTCCATGCGGATCACGCCGATCTGCAGGTAAGCGGGATAGAGAGGCAGCAACTGGGCAAGACGCTTGTTGCAGCGCCCGGGGCGCGCGATGTCGCGCACGTCCGGATCATTGGCCAGTCCCGTCAGCAGCTGGCGCGTAAAGGCGATCAGCTGGCCGTGCTGCGCAGCGGCGTGACGGGCCAGGCGCGCGGCGCTCGCCTCCGCCTGGCGCAGCCCGGCGGCGCGGTTTTCCAGCGCCGAATAGACGATGATGCCGAAGGCCGGCAAGGCCGCGAAGAAGACCAGGATCAGGAGACGGGCGCGCAGGCTGCGGGGGATGGCAGACATGACATCGAGTGTATCAACCGATCATTCTCCACCTCAACCATTTCAAGCATAATGTCATTATTCCGACGGCCGATCCGTGATCTATTTCACGCAGGATTGGTGTTGCGGCTGCCAACTCAAACGAGGTAGCCCTGCAAGCGACTTTCAATGATTCGCGGGTTATCACCATTGGCGATGCCCACCAGGCCGTCCACGAACATCTCGCGCAGGGCCACCAGGCGCGAGGTATGGGCGAGCAGTTTCTTGGCGATGGGCAGGAAGATGAGGTTGGCGGAGCCCACGCCGTAGATGGTGGCGACGAAGGCCACGGCGATGCCGGCGCCCAGCCTGGATGGGTCGGACAGGTTCTCCATCACGTGGATCAGCCCCATCACCGCGCCCAGGATGCCGATGGTGGGAGCATAGCCGCCAGCGGACTCCCATACCTTGGCCGAGAGCTTCATCTGCTCCTCGAAGGCCGTGATGTCCACCTCCAGCACTTCGCGCAGGCGCTCCGGCTCGGCGCCGTCGATCAGCAGCTGCAGCCCCTTGCGCGCGAACGGGTCCCGCAGCTCGTCCACATGGCCCTCCAGGGCCAGCAATCCCTCCTTGCGCGCCGTGTGGCTCCAGCCGACGATGCGGGCGATGGTGTCGGCGCCGTCGGCTGCCGGCGGCAGGAACACCCAGCGGCCCATGCGCATCCCGCGCACGAAAACCTTGAGCGGACTTTGCAGCATGACGGCGCCCAGGGTGCCGCCGATGACGATGACGAAGGCGGTGGGCTGCAGCAGCGACGAGATGTGCCCGCCCTCGAGCACCTGGCCGCCGACGATGGCGGCGATGCCGATGGCCAGTCCGAGCAGGCTGATCTTGTCCATCGGCGAACGACTACTTGTTCATCAGGCGCGCACGCAGGCGCGCGATGGCCTGGCTGTGCAGCTGGCACACGCGCGACTCGGACACCCCCAGGATCTCGCCGATCTCGCGCAGGTTCAGCTCCTCCTCGTAGTACAGGCCCATGACGGTCTTCTCGCGCTCGGGCAGATCCTCGATGGCGCGGACCAGCACGTCGCGCATGTTCTTGTCCATGAGCTTGGCCAGGGGATCGGCCTCGCCGCTGGCCACGTGACGCTCGAGGAAATCCTCCTCGTCGCCTTCGCTGAAATCCTCGAAGTACACCAGCTGGTAGCCGCGCGCCTCCTGCAGCATCTTCTGGTACTCGGCGAGCGACATGTCGAGGGCCTTGGCCAGCTCCGTTTCCGTCGGCTGGCGACCATACTGCTGCTCCAGGGCGTTGATGGCCGACTCGATCTTGCGCATGTCGCGCCGCAGGCTCCGCGGCAGCCAGTCGTTCTCCCGCAGCCCGTCGAGCATGGCGCCGCGGATGCGTTGCACGGCATAGGTCTCGAACTGGGCGCCGAGGCCTTCCTCGTAGCGGTTGATGGCGTCAATCAACCCCAGCATGCCGTTCTGGATGATGTCCTCGGCCTGCACGCTGGCCGGCAGCTTGGCCATGAGGTGATAGGCGATGCGCTTGACCAGCGGCGCATACTGCATCACCAGTTGTTCCCTATCGAGCTTGCCCGACGCCTTGTACATGGAATATGCCTATCACAGCCCCCGCGCCGCGGCCGCTGCCGCGCGCGGCAAATATACCATCGGTTCCGCGGGCGCCCTGCGGCCTCCGCCCTGCAGGGCATGGATCAGGGACAGCACCGGGCAGCCGCCGCCGCGGGAGTCCGCCGCATGCACTTCGGCCTGCACCGCCAGCTGCTTCAGCAGCACCTCCTGCAGGTGGCGCGCAGCGGCACGCTCCTTGTCATCGGGGCGCAGGGACAGCAGCGCGATGCGCATGGCCGGCGCGCCCTGGCGCAGCTGCTTGACCAGCCTGAAGCCTTCGGTGGCGGCACTGCTGCCGGCCGCTGCCACCACCACGCCGTGCTGCGCCGCCCGCGCCACCGGGCTGAAGGCGCGCGGCGCATGGGCATTGACCAGGATGACGTCGGCACCTTTTTGCACGCCGCGCATCATCTCCGCCAGCGCCCGCTGCTGGCGCGCCTCCAGCGCCTGGGTCTGGCGCGCGAAGCGCGCCGCGGGCAATAGGCGGATGCCCTCCTCGGCATGCAGCACCACCTGGCTGGGCTTGGCGTCGCCGTTGAGCGCCTGCAGCAGGTCGTAGCGCACGGCAGCGCCGAGGATGGGCGCCACGCCCTCGGGCACGGCCTGCTCGTCGATGATCACCACGCGGCTGCCGGCGGCGGCGAACTCGCGCGCGATCAGCACTGTCGCGGCCGACTGGTCCGCGGCGCCCCGGGCGCCCGCCACGGCCACGATGGGCACGTGGCGCGCCGCGAACAGGCGGCGCAGGCCCGCCGCCTGGTCCTCGTGGGCGCTAACCAAGGCGCGCTCCCGGGGCGGCGGCACCGGCGCCGTGGGCCGCTGCCAGGAGCAGTCCGGCCTCGTCCCGGCTCAGGTGATGGGGCGAGTTGTGGGGCAGCTCCTTCATGGCCCGGTGCAGCAGGTAGGGCCGGTTGGGCAGGTGCAGATCCTCCGGCACGCGCTGGCCGTTGGCGATGTAGAACAGGTCCAGCTCGTGGCGGATCAGGACATCCAGGGCGGGCGCCAGGCTCACCGCCTCGTCCACCTTGGTGACGATGGCGCCGGCCAGGTCAGGGCCCATGTAGGCGCGCACCACGTCGTCCAGGGTGTCGCCGCGGCTGGTGGCGTTGAGCAGCAGCAGGCGGCGGATGTCGCCGGCATTGATAAGCATGGATGCCTGCTCGGCCACCATGCGGTCGCGCTGGCCCATGCCCACCGTGTCGATCAGCACCATGTGCTTGTTGCGCAGCTCGGCCAGGGTCTGGCGCAGTTGCGCCCCGTCGCGCACGGGATACACGGGCACGCCCAGGATGCGGCCGTAGATGCGCAACTGCTCGTGGGCGCCGATGCGGTAGCCGTCGGTGGTGAGCAGCGCCAGCTTGTCGGCGCCGTGGCGTACCACGCAGCGGGCGGCGAGCTTGGCGGTGGTGGTGGTCTTGCCCACGCCGGTGGGGCCGACCAGGGCGAACACGCCGCCCCGGTCGATGATGTCGGCATCGCTGTCCACGGTGAGCAGGCTGCGGTCGAGCGCGCTCCTGAGCAGCCTGCGCGCCTCGGCGATGCCCGGCGCCTCGCCCATGGCGTCCACCAGGCGCCGCGCCAGCTGGGCCGAGAAGCCGGCGTCGAGCATCTCGGTGAGCAGCAGGGTCTTGGCCGGGGCGGCGCGCGCCATGTCGCCCCAGGCGAAGCCGGCGAGCTGCTGTTCGATCAGTCCCTTGATGGCGGCCAGCTCCTGCATGAGCCGGACATCGGCCTGGGGCGCCGCGCAAGCGGGCGCCGCGTCCTCGCGTGCGTCGGTGGCGCGTACTTCCTGGCGCGGCGCCGGTTCCGGTCGCGGCGCCTGGGCGCCTCGCGGCTGCGCTTCGCGCACCACGGCCGCGGCGCGCGGCCTGGCGCCCGACAGGCTGACCGTGAAGTCGTCGTCGCCGGCGGCGGGCGGCTGCCAGGGCTTGAATTCGGGGCCACGGGCCGGCTCTTCGCGCCGGGGGGCGCGCGGTTCTTCCTGCGCCGGCAGGCCGGGCACCTCGTCCGCCGGCAGGGCCAGGATCTCCACTCCGCCTTCCACCGAGCGGTTGGACAGGACCACCGCGTCGGCGCCCAGGTCTTCCTTGAGCTTGCGCAGGGCCTCGCGCGCGGTCTGGGCGAAATAGCGTCTTACGTTCATGGGCGACCTCCGATGATCGAGGTGACTTTGATATTGCGGTTGCCGGGAACTTCAGCGTTGGCGATGACCTTGAGCTGGGGCACGGTGCGGCGCAGGAAGCGCGACAGCAGCCAGCGCAGGTTGCCGGGCACCAGCAGCACTGCGGGCAGGCCGATCTCTTCCTGGCGGCGGGAAGCTGCCGCGGTCTCGCGCAGCAGGGTGTCGGCCAGGCCCGGCTCGATGCCGCTGCCATCGGCTCCCAGGGTCTGCACCGCCTGGACCAGCACGCGCTCCAGGGCAGGATCGAGCACCATCACCTGCAGATCGGCGTTGCCGGGGAACAGCTGCTGCACGATGGCGCGGCCCAGGGCCACCCGCACCTGGGCGGTGAGCTCGGCCGCGTCCTGGATGCGCGGCGCGTGCTCGGCCACGGTCTCGATGATGGTGCGCATGTCGCGGATGGTGACACCTTCCTCCAGCAGGTTCTGCAGCACCCGCTGCAAGGTGGATAGCGGGATCTGCTTGGGCACCAGGTCTTCCACCAGCTTGGGCGCATCCTTGGCGATGTGGTCCAGGAGCTGCTGCGTCTCCTGGCGCCCGAGCAGCTCGGCGGCGTGGCTCAGGATGACGTGGTTGAGATGGGTGGCGATCACCGTGCTGGCGTCCACCACGGTGTAGCCCAGGGCATGGGCCTGGTCGCGGCTGCCCGCCTCCACCCACACCGCGGGCAGGCCGAAGGCCGGATCCCTGGTCTGGTTGCCCGGCAGCTGGCCTGCCACGCGCCCGGGGTTGATCGCCAGGAACATGCCCGGATAGGCCTCGCCCTGGCCGATCTCCACGCCCTTCAGGGTGATGCGGTAGCCATTGGGCTTCAGCTCCAGGTTGTCGCGGATATGCACCGGCGCGGCGAGGAAGCCCACCTCCTGGGCGAATTTCTTGCGCAGCCCGCGGATGCGCCGCAGCAGCTCGCCGTCCTGGCCTTTGTCCACCAGGGGGATGAGGCGGTAGCCCACTTCCAGGCCCAGCACGTCCACCGGCGCCACGTCGGCCCAGCTCGCTTCCTGGGACTCCGCCACCGGCGCAGGTGCCACGGGGGCGGCGGGCGCCTCCTCGTCCCGCTCCCGGCGCTGCGACAGGTAGTAGGCCAGCGCCCCTACGGCCGCCGCCAGCAGCAGGAAGGCGAAGTGGGGCATGCCGGGAATGAGGCCCAGCACGCCGATGATGGCGGCGGTGAGCATCAGCACGCGTGGATTGCTGAGCAGCTGGCCCACGAACTGCTGGCCGATGTCCTGGTCGGTGGCCACCCGGCTCACCACCAGGCCGGCGGCGGTGGAGATGATCAGCGCCGGGATCTGCGCCACCAGGCCGTCGCCGATGGTGAGCAGGGTGTAGTTCTTCGCCGCCTGGGCCAGCTCCATGTCATGCTGCGCCACGCCGACGATGAGGCCGCCGACCACGTTGATCACCATGATCAGCACGCCGGCCACGGCGTCGCCGCGCACGAACTTGGAGGCGCCGTCCATGGAGCCGTAGAAGTCGGCCTCCTGGGCGATGTAGGCGCGGCGCTTGCGCGCCTCTTCCTCGCCGATGAGGCCGGCGTTGAGGTCGGCGTCGATGGCCATCTGCTTGCCGGGCATGGCGTCCAGGGTGAAGCGCGCCGACACTTCGGCGATGCGCCCGGCGCCCTTGGTGATGACCACGAAGTTGATGATCACCAGGATCACGAACACCACCAGGCCGACGGCGTAATTGCCGCCCACCAGGAAGTGGCCGAAGGCCTCGATCACCTTGCCGGCGGCGTCCGGTCCCGTATGCCCCTCCAGCAGCACGATGCGCGTGGAGGCCACGTTGAGCGACAGGCGCAGCAGGGTGGTGACCAGCAGCACCGTGGGGAACACCGAGAAGTCCAGGGCCTTCATGGTGTACATGGCCACCAGCAGCACCATGATGGACAGGGCGATGTTGAAGGTGAACAGCAGGTCCAGCAGCACCGTGGGCAGCGGCAGCACCATCATCGCCAGGATCAGGACGATGAGCAGGGGCGCAGCGAGCTGGCGCAGGTTGCCGCGCGAAAAGGCGCCTTGCAGGGTGATTGCGTTGTTCATCATTCAGCGCCGGGGTCCAGCCCCGCCGGCACGCTCAACTGCTCCGGCGCCCGGGGCGGCAGGCCGCCGTGGCTCAGGTAGTGGTTGAGTTGATATACGTAGGCCAGCACTTCGGCCACCGCGGTGTACAGGGCGCCCGGCACCTCGTCGCCCAGCTCCGCATGGCGGTACAGGGCGCGGGCCAGGGGCGGCGCCTCGAGCAGCGGCACCTTCGCTTCCTGGGCAATACCGCGGATGCGCAACGCCACCTCGCCGCGCCCCTTGGCCACCACCCGCGGCGCGCGCATGGTGGCGGCGTCGTACTTGAGGGCGACGGCAAAGTGGGTCGGGTTGGTGACCACCACGTCGGCCTTGGGCACCTCGGCCATCATGCGCCGGCGCGCGATCTCGCGCTGCTGGGAACGGATGCGCGCCTTGAGCTGGGGATCGCCCTCCAGCTCCTTGTATTCCTGGCGTGCCTCTTCCTTGGTCATGCGCAGGCGCTTGTGGTACTGCCATAGCTGGAACGGCACGTCGGCGCCGGCGATGAGGGCCATGGCGGCGATAATCGCCACGCTGCTTGCCAGGATGGTGCGGCCCAGGGCGGCCAGGGCGCTGTCCACGGGCTGGCCCAGCAGGGCGAACAAATCGTTCCGGTGGGCGGCGATGACCCAGACCGCCACACCGGTCACCAGCACGGCCTTGAGGATGGCCTTCACCAGCTCGCCCAGGCTCTCCATGGAGAGCACCCGACTGATGCCCTTGAGCGGATCGAGGCGGCTGAAATCCGGCAGGCAGGCCTTGGGGGAGAAATTGAAGCCGCCCAGGGACAGGGGCCCCGCCAGGGCGGCGATCACCACCGCTACGAACAGGGGCGCCAGCAGCAGCAGGCCGTCGCCCGCCAGGGTCGCCAGCCCTCGCCCCATGGCAGCCGGATCGAAAGCGGCGGCGCGCTCCAGGGTGAGGCCCTGGCGCATGATGGCCGAGGCCTGGCCGGCGAACCAGCCGCCGGCGAGCCACAGGGTGCCCGCACCCACCATGAGCACGAGGAAGGTGGACAGCTCCCGCGACTGGGGAACCTGCCCTTCCTCCCGCGCCTTCTCTAGCCGTCGCGGTGATGCTGGTTCTGTTCGTTCGAGATCGGATTCTTCCGCCATGGCCGGCTCCTGGTGCTTGGCATTATCCGGAGGCCCATGCCAGCCGATGACGGAAAAAGACCGGGATTAACCCCTCAATTCGGCGAACCCGACGGCCGCCGGAAATGGTTCAGCGCGGCCCGCGCTGGGCGAGGCGGTGCAGCTCTGCGGTGTGGTGATTGAGGGCGTTGAGGTGCCGGGCCAGGGATTCCAGCCGCTGGCCCATGAGGCGGGCCATTTCCCGCGCCGCGATCATGGGGCTGCCCGACAGGGCGCGCAGCTTGTCGATGTGGGCCTGGAGGGCATGCAGGCTCTCGGCCGATTCGGGGTGGGCGGCGATAAAGGCCGTGATGGCGCGGTCGCGCTCGCGGAAATAGGCTTCCGGATCGCGCACCGCCAGATCGCGCCAGGCGTCGAAATCGAAATCTGCCAAGGGACCCGCCGGGGTTGGGGTGGTTGCGCAGGGTCTATTGCAGCATGTCCCGCCCGCGGCTACAAGCGCAGGCCCGTGCCCCGTTGTGCGCCGGCCGGCAGGCTGGCGGCGCCGAGCCGGGATGCCGCCTCGGTAAAGGCCGCCACGGCGGCGCGCACCTGCTCCGCCACCTGCTCCATCTCGGCCAGCAGCAGCGCCGCGTCCTGGCCCTCCTCGCCGGCGCAGATGGCATCGACAGCGGCGTTGAGGGCCAGCAGGCGGCATTCATCGGTGAGCTGCAAGGCGCTCGCCGCCACGGCCGCGGCATCGTCGGCGGACAGGAGTTCGGACGCTTCCATCTGGGTTGGGTCCATGGAGGCCTCTACGCGGCGGCGGGCAGTTTGGGCAGGAACAGGGTGCGCGGCACGCCACGCGACTCGCCCAGGGTCGAGAGCAGCTCCTTCATGTCCAGGATCAGCACGATCTGGCCATTGGACAGGGTGGTGACGCCGGCCACTCCCTTGGGGCGGAAGTCATCCAGGGACTTGATCACCGCGTCCTCGCGCCCGGCGAAGCTGTCGATGGCGAGGATGAAGGCCAGCTCCGCGGTCTGCATCAGCACGCCATAGGCGGGCACCCGCTCCTGGGGCCAGCCCAGCAGGTAGGACAGGGGGAACACCGGCAACACCTCGCCGCGCACCACCATGGTGGCGCGCCCGCCCACTTCCTGCACGTCCTGGGCGGTGACCGGCAGGATCTCGCGCACCATGGACAGGGGCACGGCCAGGGGCTGCTCGCCCAGGCACACCACCAGCACCGGCAGGATGGCGAGCGTCAGCGGCAGGGAGATGATGAAAGTGGTGCCCTTGCCCTGCACCGACTTGATGTCGATGGTGCCGTTGAGCTTCTGGATGTTGGTCTTCACCACGTCCATGCCGACGCCGCGGCCCGACACATCCGACACCTCGGTCTTGGTGGAGAAGCCCGGCAGGAAGACCAGGTTGAAGCTCTGGCGCTCGTCCATGGTGTTGGCCTCTTCGTCGGAAATGAGGCCCTTCTCCAGTGCCTTGGCACGCAGCCGCTCGGCGTTCATGCCGCGGCCGTCGTCGGCCACCAGGAGCACGATGTGATCGCCCTCCTGGCGCGCCTCCAGGCGCACGATGGATTTCTCCGGCTTGCCCGCCGCCCGCCGCTCCTCGGGCGACTCGACGCCGTGGTCCACGGCATTGCGGATCAGGTGGATGATGGGGTCGGCCAGGTCCTCGATCATGGTCTTGTCGATCTCGGTCTCCTCGCCGGCCAGCATCAGCTCCACGTCCTTGCCCAGGCCGCGCGCCAGGTCCCGGGCGATGCGCGGGTATTTCTGGAACAGGCGGCCGATGGGCTGCATGCGCGTCTTCATCACCGCGTTCTGCAGGTCGGAGACCAGCAGGTCGAGCTGGCTCACGGCGGCGTCCAGGGCCTGCAGCGTCTCGGTGTCGGTGGCGCCGTTGAGGATGTCGCTGCGCAGGCTGGTGAGGCGGTTCTTGGTCAGGCCGATCTCCCCCGACAGGTTGAGCACCTGGTCCAGGCGCGCCGTGTCCACCCGGATGGACGTGTCGCGCTGGCGCTCGCCCTCGCGCCGTCCCGTGGGGCCGGCATAGCCGGGCTTGTCGGCGGCGCGGCGGCCGAAGGGATGGGCCATGATCTCTTCCGGCGAGCGCGGCGTGTAATCGTCGTCGTCATGGTGGGCCACGGGCTGGGGTGCGGCCGCCTTGGGTGCGGCCGGCGCCTTGCCGGTGATGACCTGGTACAGGGCGGTCCAGTCCACCTTGTCCGCGGCGCCGGCGGCCGCCTGGGCGTGCTCCACCAGGTTGCCGCCGCCGGCGTAGGCCTCCTCGGCCGCCAGGGTGCCGGCGATGGCCAGCTTCAAGTGGCGGATCAGCTCGGCATCGGCCGGCGCCGGCTGGATGCCCCGCTCCAGGGAATGAAACATGTCGCGCACCGCCGCGGTGGCCGACAGGATCACGTCCATGACCTCGTGGGTCACCACCAGCTCGCCGTTGCGCAGGCGGTCGAACAGGTTTTCCGTCAAGTGGCACAGGGTGACCAGCTCCGTGGCGTTGAGGAAGCCGGCGCCGCCCTTGATGGTATGGAAGCCGCGGAATATGTCGTTCAGCAGCCCCCGGTCGTCGGGAGCCCGTTCCAGATCCACCAGCTTGTTGTCCACGTCGGACAGCAGGTCGTTGGCTTCCACCAGGAAATCCTGGAGCAGGTCTTCCATGCCGGCGAAATCGCTCATCGTATTCTCCTAGAACCCCAGGCTCTCCAGCAGCTCGTCCACCTGCTCCTGCGCCGTCACCACGTCGGTGCGGCCCTCGGCCGAAATGACCGGGCCGTTGAGCAGGCTTTCCGGGGTGCCGGCGCGCACTTCTTCCGGCATGGCCTCGATCAGCACCTGCAGCAGCTGGCTCTCCAGGTTCTGGGCCATGTCCACCACTTTCTTGATCACCTGGCCGGTCAGGTCCTGGAAGTCCTGGGCCATCATGATTTCCATGAGCTGCTTGCTGGTGGCGGCGGTCTGCTTGGGCACGGACAGCAGGAAGGCGCGCGTGTCGGCGGCGAGATTCTTGAACTCGTCCACGCCCAGCTCGGCGCGATAGAGCTTGTCCCAGCGGGCGGCGAGCACCTGGGCCTCACCCTGCAGCTGGTCCTGGATCGGCTTGGCGATGTCCGTGGCGTTGAGCACGCGGCTGGCGGCCTGCTCGGTCATCTGGGCGATGTAGGCGAGGCGCTGGCGGGCGTCGGGAATGGCGTGGGCCGCCTCCTGCAGCGCCTGGTCGTAGCCCAGTTCGCGCAGGGTGTTGTGCAGCTCGCGCGTCAAGTGCCCCAGGCGCTGGAACACGCTATCGCAGCTGTGGCCGCCTTGTCTTTCCTCCCGGGACGCCTGCCCGGCGGGCGCGGACGCCGTCTTGGGCGCGGCTTCCGCCGCCACCTGGTCGAACAGGGCCTGCAGCTCGTCGGAATCGCCCGACGGGTCGGCCTCGCTCACCACCTCCAGCCTGGGCTTGGCGGGCTGGCCGGCGATGCTGTCGAACAAGGCCTGCAGCTCGTCCGAATCCCCGGAATCATCGAACCTGAATTTCTTCGCCATTTTTTTGGCTCCCCGATTCACTGCCCGGTTCAGGCAGCAACCTTCTGCATTTTCTCGAATATCTTCGTCAGCTTCTCCGACAGGATGGCCGCGGTGAAGGGCTTGACGATGTAGCCGCTGGCGCCCGCCTGGGCGGCGGCGATGATGTTCTCGCGCTTGGCCTCCGCCGTGATCATGAGCACCGGCAGGTGCTTGAGCTGCGGGCTGGAACGGATCGCCTGCAGCAGCTGCAGGCCGTCCACGTTGGGCATGTTCCAGTCGGTGACGACGAAGTCGAAATGCTCGGAGTTGAGCTTCTGCAGGGCGACGGCGCCGTCCTCCGCCTCGTCCACGTTGACGAAGCCCAGCTCCTTGAGCAGGTTGCGCACGATCCGGCGCATGGTCGAGAAGTCGTCCACCACCAGGAATTTCATTTTCACATCGGACATGGGAGTTCTCCGTTACTCTTTGAGGCTCTTGGCCAGGAGCGGGCGCAGCGTCTCGGCCAGCACCTCCGCGTCGAACTTGGCGACGTAGGCATCCACGCCCACGGTCTTTCCCATCGCCCGGTTTGCCTCGGACGACAGCGACGAGTGCATTACCACGGGTATGCCGGCGAAGCGCGGGTCGCTCTTGATGTTGCGCGTCAGGACGTAGCCGTCCATCTCCGGCATCTCGGCATCCACCAGGATCAGGTCGATCTCCTCGGCCACGCCGCGGCCCGACTGGCCGCTGTGGGCCGCCATGCCCTGCAGCCGGGTCCAGGCCTCCAGGCCGTTGAGGGCGTGCTTGTGGCGCACGCCCATCTTGTCCAGGGTCTCGGCGATCTTCTTGCGCGCCACCGCCGAGTCGTCCACGAAGAACACGTTGTACTCGTGGCCCTCGTCCATGCGCGCGATGGTGCCCACCGGCGCTTCGCCGAAGGTGTTGGCGAGAATCTGCTCCACGTCCAGGATGGACACCAGCTTGCCCTCGGGCAGTTCGGTGATGGCGGTGATGAGATCGTGGCCCGAGGCGCTCACCACCGATTCGGGCGCCTTCACCTTGTCCCACTCGACGCGGATGATGCGGTCCACCTCATGCACCAGGAAGCCCAGGGTGCGCTTGTTGTACTCGGTCACCATCATCGCGCCCCAGTTCCGGGAGCCTTCGGTGGAGAGCTTCATGATGCGCGCCAGGGCCAGCACCGGGATGACGTTGCCGCGCAGGCTGATCAGCCCTTCCACGCCCTTGGGCATGTTGGGCGCCTTGGTGATGGTCGGGGTGCGGCTCACCTCGCGCACCTTGAACACGTTGATGCCGAACAGCTCGCCGGTGCCCAGGGAGAACAGCAGGATCTCCATCCGGTTGGAGCCCACCAGGGTGGTGCGGGCGTCGATGCTGTCGAGCAGGTTTTTGGAGTGCGTTTCCATTAGCATGTCGGTGCCTCACGCGGTCGCGGCCAGCCTGGGCTGGTTATTGACGAAGCGGGTGATCATCTCCGCCAGGCGCTGGGGCTCCAGCTTGGACACGTAGTCGTCCACCCCCACGGAGCGCCCCAGCTGCTGGTTGGACACGCCCGACAGGGACGAATGCATGATCACGGCGATGCCCTGGAAGCGGTGGTCGCTCTTGATCAGCTTGGTGAGGATGTAGCCGTCCATTTCCGGCATCTCCACATCGGTCACGACGATATGCACGAAGTCCCTGGCCGTCTTGCCGTTGGCCTCGGCATACTGGGCCACCTTCTGCAGCTCTTCCCAGGCCTGTTTGCCGTTGATGGCGGCGAAGTACTTCACCCCCATCCTCTCCAGGGTGCGCTGGATCTGGCCGCGCGCCACGGAGGAATCGTCGGCGAAGAACACGGTGACGTCGGGCCGGCCCAGGGGCTGGATGTCCTTGAACAGGAAATCGTCGTCGTAATGGGTGGTCTCGGACAGCACGCGCTCCACGTCCAGCAGCATCACCAGGCGGCCGTCGGCCAGCTCGGTGACGGCGGTGACCAGGCCGCCCATGCGTGCCGTCACCATGTCCGGGGGAACCTTCATCTGCGCCCAGTCCAGCCGCAGGATGGTGTCCACCGCCTCCACCAGGAAGCCCTGGGTGCGCCCGTTGTATTCGGTGACGATCATCACGTCGCGCGGCTGATCGGCGGCGATGTGGGCGTACTTGCCCAGGTCCACCACCGGCACCAGCACGCCGCGCAGGCTCACCATGCCCTCCACCGCGTCGGGCATCTCCGGCGCGGCGGTGATCTGGGGCGTACGCATCACCTCGCGCACCTTGAACACGTTGATGCCGAAGGTCTCGCGCCGCCCGGTGCGCGCGTCCACGCCCAGGGAAAACAGCAACAGCTCCAGCTTGTTGGTCCCGGCCAGCCGGGTGCGTGCATCTACGGTTTTCAGCAGTTCTGACATTCCATTCTCCCCCGCCTGTTCGCCCGCCACGGGATCAAACACCGGGATACAAGAGCCTTATCGACCGTTGCGGCGGTTTCTTGAATTCCTTTAGATTTCAATAGCCCTCACCCCCAACCCCTCTCCCGCCAGCCCTCTCTCCCGGAGGGAGAGAGGAGGGTCGAGCCTCTCTTCCCCCTCCGGGGGAGGGGCCGGGATGAGGGATGCGGGCGAGGGGAGCTTCGTGCAGGAAATGGTCGTCAACCATTTCCTGAAAACTCAATGGACACGGAAGCGGCTGGCCGACTGCTCCAGTTCCGTCGCCAGTGCCTTCAGCCGGCTCGCCTCCCGCACCGCCGCATCCACCGCGCCGTTGTTCTCCTCGGCCAGCCGGGCAATGTTTTCCACGTTGCGGGCGATTTCCGAGCTGGCGCTGGTCTGTTCCTTCACCGAAGCGGAGATCTCGGTCATGCCGGCACTGGTGCGCATGACCGACTGGTTCGCCTCGGCCAGGATCTCGGTGACCTTTTCCAGGTACTCCTGGCAGGACTTGAGCGCCGCGTGGCCGCGCCCCACCACCGTCTCCACGCCGCCGGTGCGGGTGCCCAGCAGGCGCGTCACTTCGTCGATCTGGCTCGCGGCGGCGGCGGATTTCTCCGCCAGCTTGCGCACCTCGTCGGCCACCACGGCAAAGCCGCGGCCCTGCTCGCCGGCGCGCGCCGCTTCGATGGCGGCGTTGAGGGCCAGGAGATTGGTCTGGTCGGCGATATCCTTCACCTGCCGCGTCATGTCGTTGATGGCGCGGGTGCTCTCGACGAATTCGACCACCGACTTGGCGATTTCCGACACGGCGTCCTCGACCAGCTCGATCTCGCCGATCATGTGCGCCAGGCTCTCGTTGCCCTCCTGGGTGCGCTCGCGGCTGGCGACCGACAGCTTGTCCACCTCGGCGGCGTTGTCGGCCACGCTGTGTATGCTCACCGTCACCTCTTCCACCGCCGCCGCCACGGTGCTGGCGGCCTCGCTCTGCTTGCGCGAACTATCACTGACGTTCTGGGTGGCCGAGGCGAGGGTATTGGCCGCCGTATTGACCTGTCGGGCGCTGTCCTGCACCCGCGCCAGCACTTCGCGCATGCGCCCGGCCATGGCGTTGAAGGCGCCGGCAATATCCGCGATCTCGTCGCTGGAGGACACCTCGACCGTCGCCGTCAGGTCGCCGCCTGCCAGCCGGCTGCCCCCGGCCACCACCGCGCCCACGCCCCGGGACAGGGACACGTAGGCGCCCAGGCACAGGTAGGCGAACAGCAGCACCGCCGCCGCCGCCGCGCCCAATACCAGCCACAGGTGCAAGGTGAGCGCTGCCTGCCGCTCATCGAGCATGTGCCCGATGTCGGCCGCCAGGCGCTCGGTCAGCTTGATCCCGGCGACGACGGGCGCAGCCGTCTCGGCGAACAGCTTGGCCGGCTCCATGTCGAAGGACTGGCTCAGCACGTTGGACTCCACCAGGATGAAGGCATTGGTGACCGGTTCCTCCAGTGCGTGCACCCCTTCCTTGACGGCCTTGCCCTCCTCGCCCAGCAGGGGCACGGCGGCGTTGATCTTCTCGTGCAGCTGGCTCTTGGCCACGCGCACCTGGGTCATCAGGCCGCGCAGGTTGGCCGCTTCCGTGTCGTCCACGCGCTTGCGCGCCAGCACCGTGGTCGCCCGCCCGCGCAGCTGGGCGGTGGCTTCCATGAACACCGGCATCTGGTTCACCACCACGTCGATCAGCAGGTAGGCCTTGAGGTCGCCGTCGAGCACTAGGGAGGTGCGCGCCGCCGCCAGGCGCATGTGGGCGGCCAGCTCCTGCAGGAACACGGTATGCCGGTCGAAGCCTTCGCCCGGGCCGAGCACCAGGGCATCCTTCTTGACCAGGTTCCACTCCTCCGTCTGGCGCTTCCAGTCCTCCGCCAGGTCCGCCAGCAGCGGTTCGCGCTGGATCAGCTCGGACACCGCTGCGAAATGCTTGTCCGCCTCGGCCTGCGCCTGGAGCACGGCATCCTTCACGCTCTGGTCCCCGCTCGCCAGGGTGCCGGACAGGCCGCGATGGCGCTGGATCGCCAGCCAGGCGGGCTGGGCGGCCGCCAGATAGCGCAGGCCGACGCGCTCATCCTCGATGCGGTGGATGTTCTGCAGGCGCTCTGTCGCCACCTGAAATACCAGGAAACCCAGGGCCAGGGCCGCGACCACCCCCATCGCCAGGAACTTCCCCCCATAGCGCAGCCGGTCCATGAGACCCGCTGCAGGAGCCACGATCGTTCTCCAATCCATGTGCCTTTCTCCTCTGCTTGTTGTTGTGCGCTCCCGCCCCGGCGCTGCCGCAGGCCGAAGGCGGTCGCTCTCCCTTATCCTCAGTCGGTGCGATAGCCCATGCGGAAGCCGCCCCAGTGCCGGCCCATGACATATACCGGGGCGGAAATGTCGTGCATGATCTCACCCGTATCGCGGCGGTAGGTCTGGAGCAGGAAGGGCAGCTCGTGGGAGCCGCATTTCTTGCCCACCGGGTCGCTGAAGATGCGCTTGGTGCGGTTGTTCACGAAATCCGTCTTCTCATCGCCGGTCAGGGGCTTGGAATAGCGGTTGTTGTGGGTGGGTACGTACCCGTTCACGTCGCAGGCGATGGCATAGGCCAGTTCCTTGTGGCCTTCCACCAGCCGTTCCTGCAGCGCCGGCAGCAGCTTGTCCGTCAGGGCATCAAACTTGGTGTGATATTTCGGTGGCTTGGTATTGGGAATGGGAACGTAGTTCTGGTCGAACAGGTCCTGGAGCGAGATCTGGCCGCTCTTGACCGCCTCTTCGAGGATGCGTCCCACTTCCTTGGCCGCCTGTTGCACCACCTCCGGCATGCGTCCATGAATGGCCATGGCGCTCTCGCCGCGCGGCCCCAGCTTGAAGACGTTGCTGATCTCCTTGAGGTTGACCGCCAGGGAATCGAGCATGGTGGCTTCCTGCAGCGTCCGGGTGGCGACGGCGCTGTTGCCGTGGGCCATGCGCAGCACATCTTCCATATGGCCCGTGATGTTCTGGCCGTTGGCGCTCTGTTCCTGGATGGCCGTGGCGATGGCCTCGACCTTCTCCATGGTCTCTTCGGCGCCGCGGTTGATTCTCTGCAAGGACTCGGCCGCCCGGCGCGCCAGTTCGGCGCCGGACTTGGCCTGGGCGCTGCCCTGCTGGATGCTGGCGATGGCGCTCTGGGTCTCGCCCTGGATGGCGCGGATCACGCTACCGATCTCGCCGGTGGCCGCCGTGGTGCGCTCAGCCAGCTTCCTCACTTCATCCGCCACCACGGCGAAGCCGCGGCCCTGCTCGCCCGCCCTTGCCGCTTCGATGGCGGCGTTGAGCGCCAGGAGATTGGTCTGATCGGCGATGTCGTGAATCACCTTGACGATGCCGCTGATCGCCTGGGACCGCTCGCCCAGGGCGGCGATCACCTGGGCGGACTGCTCCACCGAGCGGGCGATGCGCTCGATTTCCTCGGCCGCCCGCGTGGCGATCTCCGTGCCTTGCTTGGACAGATCCCGGGCGGCATGGGCGTTGTGGGCCGTCATCTCGGCGTTCTCCGCCGCCTGGTTGATACCGATGTTCATCTCCTCCATGGCGTGTTTCGTCGCCTCGGCCGCGCCGCGCTGCTGATCCGATCCGCTTGCCACCTGCTTGGCCTCGTCGATGAGCTTCTCGGCGCTCTCCGCCACCTGGATGGAGTTGAAGCACACCTTGCCGACGATGCCCTGGAAGCTGCGGATCAGCTCGTTGAACAGGTGCGCCGTCTCGCTCACTTGATCCTTGCCGCCCGTCGGCGCGCGCCGGGAGAGGTCGCCATCCTGGTGCATGGCGCGGATGGTCTCCTTCAGGGCGGCAAGGCGGCGGTAGACCGAGGCCCCCAGGATCAGCGGCGGCAGCACCGCCACGGCCAGGCCGGCCGCCAGGTGATAGGCCACCAGGCCCCAGCCCGGCGCCATGCCCGCCAGCTTGAGCGCCCCAAGGCTGCCCCCGGCAACCGCGGCACCCAGGGCCGCGAATCCCATCCAACTCCCCGCCGAAACGCCCTTCATGTTGTCTCTCTCCGCTTTCTGGTCTTGTAGGTCGGCTTCAGCCCGACCTACCTGTTAACGGCGCGGCTTGCCCCCGCTTTAGGCGGGATGATTGTGGCAATGGCGCAGGTGGGCCAGAATGCGTCCGCCGATGTCGGCCAGCGGCGCCACTTCGGCCACGGCGCCCAGCGCCACCGCCTCCCGCGGCATGCCGTAGACGACCGAGCTGTGCTGATCCTGGGCAATGGTATGGGCGCCGGCGCGCCTCATGGCGAGCAGCCCCCGGGCACCGTCCTTGCCCATGCCGGTCAATATCACGCCGACGGCGTGCCGGCCGGCGCACTCCGCCACGGCGGCGAACAGCACATCCACCGACGGCCGATGGCGATTGACCGGCTCGGCGCGCGACAGCTCCGTGTAGTAGGCGCTGCCGCTGCGGCGCACCAGCAGATGGGAATGGCCGGGCGCAAGATAGGCGGTTCCGGGCTCGACGCGCTCGTTGTGCTGCGCCTCCTTGACGCGCACGGCGCACAGGCTGTCGAGCCGCTGGGCGAATGAGGCAGTGAAGGTCTCCGGCATGTGCTGCACGATGACGATCCCGGGAACCGCCCTCGGCAGGGAGGCGAGCACTTCCTTGATCGCCTCGGTACCGCCGGTGGAGGCGCCAATGGCGATGAGCTGGTCGCCCCCCATGGGCATGACGGCGGGCTGCTCAGCCACGGCCGTCCGCCCGCTCGTACACCGTGCGGCCGCGCGGACGGAACAGGTCCGCGGCATGCAGGAAGCTTTCGGAATGGCCGGCAAACAGCAGGCCGTCCTCGCGCAGCAGCGGCACGAACTTCTGCAGCACCCGGTACTGGGTGGCCTTGTCGAAATAGATCATGACATTGCGGCAGAAGATGGCATCCAGCGGCCCGCGTATGGGCCAGCTGCCGTCCAGCAGGTTGATGCGGCGGAACACGATCAGCTTCTGCAGCTCCGGCCGCACGCGCAGCCGCCTATCCCCGGCTCCCCCGGCCTTCACGAAGAAGCGCGCGATTCTCTCGCGCGGCAGCTTGTCCACCCGGTCGGCCTCGTAACAGCCCTCCTGGGCCTGGGCCAGGACATGGGTGTCCAGGTCACTGGCAATGATCACCACCGGCGGCGTGAAGCTGTTGAAGGCATCCACCATCGTCATGGCGATCGAATAGGCCTCCTCGCCGGTGGACGCGGCGCAGCTCCAGATGGTGATGGGCCGCCGCTCGGCGATCTTCTTCACGTGGCTGGCCAGGATGTCGAAGTGATGCGCTTCGCGAAAGAAGGATGTGAGATTGGTGGTGAGGGAGTTGACGAAGGTCTCCCACTCCGCCTTGTCGCCGCCTTCCAGCCGGGCGAGGTAGGCGGCGAAGGTCTTGTCGCCGCGCGCGCGCAGCCGCCGCGCCAGGCGGCTGTAGACCATGTCGTGCTTGACCGGCGACAGGGCGATGCCGGCGTGGTCGTAGATCAGCTTCCGGATGCGCTCGAAGTCGTGCGCGGTGAATTCGAATTCCCGGTCCTTGTCCAGCATCTGGTTCCCGTTCCCGGTCGCAACGCCCTAGCGGGCGGCCGCCGCTGCGGCGACCGCCGGCGCCGTCGCTTCCGCCGCCGGCGGCTCCGTCTCCTCTTCCGGCTCGCGGCCGTCGTTGAGGATGGCCTGCTCGGTGCGCTTGTTCAGCACCACGATGCTGATGCGCCGGTTGATGGGATTGAACGGGTCCTGCTTGTCGAACAGCAGGGTCGACGCCCCCCCCACGACGCGCAGCACCTTGGCTTCCGCCATGCCGCCGGCGATCAGCTCGCGGCGCGAAGCGTTGGCACGGTTGGCCGACAGCTCCCAGTTGCCCACGCCCTTGTCGCCGCCGGCGAAGGGCGTGGCATCCGTGTGGCCCGAGAGGGAGATGCGGTTATCCACCTCGTTCAGCACCTTGCCGATCTCGCGCAGGATGTCGCGCATGTAGGGTTTGAGCTCGGCGCTGGAGAGATCGAACATGGGCCGGTTCTTCTCGTCCACGATCTGGATTCGCAGCCCCTCGGGCGTGATGTCCAGCAGCAACTGGTTGCGGTAGGGCACCAGCCCCGGGTTGGCCTCGATCGCCTTCTCGATCTTGCGCTTCAGGTCCTGCAGCTTCTCCTTCTCCTTGCGCTCCAGCTCCGCCTTCAGGGCCTGCAGGTTGATGGCCTTCTTGGGCGACTGGATCTCGCCGCGCTTGTGCTGGCCGTGGGTGCGCGTCAGGTCCTCGCCGCCGCCCTGGATCACGCTCGAGCTGTCGCCGCTGCCCGAGCCGCCCTTCAGCGCCACCTTGAGGGGCGTCGCGAAGTAGTCGGCGATACCCTTCAAGTCGCCCTTGGTGGTGGAGCCGAGCAGCCACATGAGCAGGAAGAAGGCCATCATCGCCGTGACGAAATCGGCATAGGCGATCTTCCAGACGCCGCCATGATGGCCGCCGCCCTTCTTGATGCGCTTGATGACTATGGGCTGCTGGGAGTCGTCGCTCATGACCTTACTTGTGCTTCCTCGCCCTCACCTCGTCCTCCAGCTCCTTGAAGCTGGGCCGCTCGGTGGAATAGAGGACCTTGCGCCCGAACTCCACCGCCACCTGGGGCGCGTAGCCGTTCATGCTGGCCAGCAGGGTGACCTTGATGCACTGGAGCATCTTGGTGGACTCGTGGAGCTTCTGTTCCAGCAGGGTGGCCAGGGGACCGACGAAGCCGTAGGACAGCAGAATCCCCAGGAAGGTACCGACCAGCGCCGCGGCGATCAGGCGTCCGAGCTCCGCCGGCGGCAGGCCGACCGACTCCATGGTGTGCACCACGCCCATCACGGCTGCCACGATACCGAAGGCAGGCAGCGCATCGGCGGTCTTGGCCAGGGCATGGGCGGGCACCTCGCCCTCGTGGTGATGGGTTTCGATCTCGTTGTCCATCAGGTTCTCGATCTCGAAAGCATTAAGGTTGCCGCCCACCATGAGGCGCAGATAGTCGGTGAGGAACTCGATGACGTGATGATCCGAGGCGATGTTGGGGTATTTGGTGAAGATCGGGCTCTGCTCCGGATTGTCCACGTCGGGCTCGATGGACATCAGGCCTTCCTTGCGCACCTTGGCCAGGATCTCGTAGAGCATGGCCAGCAGGTCGATGTACAGGGCCTTGGTGAACTTCGAGCCCTTGAGCACGGTGGGCAGGGCCTTGGCCGTGGCCTTGATTACTTTGGGCGAGTTGGCCACCAGGAAGGCGCCGGCGGAGGCGCCGCCGATGATGACCAGCTCGTTGGGCTGGATGAGCGCGGCGACATGGCCACCGGCCATGACGAAACCGCCGATCACGGCGCCGAGCACCACCACGTAACCGATCAGTACGAACATGCGCGACGTTTCCCGGAGTCGTTGTTATCGGGTGACGATGAGTTGTACAGGCATGGCACGGATAACGGCGCCGCGGCCTCAAACTTGAGCATTCGCGCCCGGGTGGCGGCTGGCTAAAAAAAACCGCTCCGAAAGCGGAGCGGTCGAAACCCCTTGCTGGGAGCAAGGAGGAGGTCAGACGGTCATCACGTTCTCTTGCGCGGCGCGGCGCGTCTTGCCGGCGCGGGCCGGGACGTGGCACAGCCCGCACACATAATCACCGGTCAGGTCCAGGGCATGGGCCACGAAGTGGCCGCCGCATTCCTTGCAGCAGGCCATCTGCAGCATGTTGGCATCGAAGAACCGGACCAGGGTCCACGCCCGGGTCAGGCTCAGCACCTGTTCCAGTCCGTGCAGCTGGATATGCTCCAGGTAAAGCCGGTAAGCCTTCACTACCGCATCCAGACCCCGCTGCTTACCGTTCTCCCGCAGGAAATTGAAGAAGGCCATGAACAGCGAGGCATGGATGTTCGGCTGCCAGGCGAGAAACCAGTCCGTCGAGAAGGGCAGCATGCCCTTGGGCGGCGACTCACCTTTCACTTCCTTGTACAGCTTCAGCAGTCTCTCGCGCGACAGGTTCGTCTCGGCCTCCAGCAGCTGCAGCCGCGCGCCCAGATGGATCAGTTCGACGGCCAGCTGGATTTCCCGGGCTTCCGACACGACGCTCTTGTTGCGCACGGCGGCTCTCCTCAGGCGATCGCTTCCACGGGCTTGGCCGCCGCAAGAATAGCGGCATGGGTCTTCGCTATACCTTGATCCCGCTCATGACTGCTCAACAATCCCACCAACAGCCGGTCGTCGAAGCGGAATCGGCACAGCAGCATGTTGTTCGCCGCCATTTTCAGTATCTGGCCCGGGGTGAGGCGCTCCAGCAGGTCGGCGATCTCCTCGCTCACGCCCAGCCGGTACATGGCGGAGTCCCGGTCGGCGCGGATCATTTGCTGGGCCAGCATCAGATAAGCCAGATTCAGTTCCTTGACCTCGTTGTGGATATCGGCAGTCTTCACGATGCGCTCCCTCTTCTTGCCGGCGCCCCCGCGGGGCGCTCGTTGTGTTGAGCGCATTGTGCTGTCGCCGCCAGGCGACGGCCATCGGGTGCATTCGGTATTTCATGTACGAACGCACGCGCACACGCTTGTAGGAATTATTCCTACAAGACGTCCCCGACCATTACCCGGCTCTTTGCTGTTACGGCCCCACGCGGAAAAACTTTAGGATCTGAAGAAAATTTTTTAGTGCAGCAGCCGCCGCCCTCCCTCGTTGCACAGGCGCTCCATCAGCACGCCCGGGTCCACCGGGCGGCTGAAGTAGTAGCCCTGGAAGCGATCGCAGCCCTCGCGCCGCAGGAACTCGGCCTGCTCCTGGGTCTCGACGCCCTCGGCTATGGTTACCAGGTGCAGGCTCTTGGCCAGGGCGATGATGGCGCGCACGATGGCCGTATCCTCGTCGTTGGTCCCCACCGCCTGCACGAACGATTTGTCGATCTTGAGGATGTCGATGGGAAAGCGCTTGAGGTAGGACAGGGACGAGTAGCCGGTGCCGAAATCGTCCACGGCGATCTTGACGCCCATGTTCTTGAGCGCGCGCAGCATGCCCGCCGCCGACTCGGCATCGTGCATGATGACCGACTCGGTGATCTCCAGGGTCAGGCACTCGGGCCTGAAGCCGGTGTCGCGCAGGGAGCGGCTCACCGCATCCAGCAGCCGCGGCTGGCCGAACTGCACGGCCGACACGTTCACCGACACGGCCAGGTGGTCGAAGCCCTGGTCATGCCACTCGCGGCCCTGGAGGCACGACTGGCGCAGCACCCATTCGCCGATGTCCACGATCAGCCCCGCCTCGTCGGCGATGGGCACGAAGCGGTCCGGCGGCACCAGGCCGCGCTGAGGATGGCGCCAGCGCACCAGGGCCTCGGCGGCAATGGTCTGGCCCAGCAGGGCCGAGAGGCAGGGCTGGAACTGCAGGAACAGCTCCTCCCGCTCCACCGCGTGGCGCAGTTCGCTCTCCATGGCCAGACGCTCGGCCGAGGCGGCATTCATGTCGCGGATGTAGAAGCGGCAACCATTGCCGCCGGCACGCTTGGCGTGGGCCATGGCGGTCTCGGCATTCATCAGCAGCTGGTACACCTCGTGCCCATCCTCGGGCACCAGGGAGATGCCGACGCTGGGCGTGAGATACAGCTCCAGCCCGTTGCGCGCGAAGGGTGCTTCGAAGGCCTGCAGCAGCCACTGGCCGAAGTTGTTGGCCGCGTCCCTGTGGGCCAGCCCGGGATAGAAGATGCCGAACTCGTCGCCCCCCAGGCGCGCCAGGATGGCATGGGAATCCACGCATTCCATCAGGCGCCGCGCCACCTGGCGCAGAATGTCGTTGCCCGCCTCGTAGCCGAAGGAGCTGTTGATGCGCAGGAAGCGGTCGATGTCGATGTAGAACAGGGCGCCGAGCGGCTGCCTGCCGCGCTTGCCGGTTTCGAAGATCCACTCGGTGACGCGGGCGCAGAACAGGTTGTGGTTGGGAAGATTGGACAGGGCGTCGTAATAGGCCAGTTCCTTGATGCGGTGGTCGGCCTGGCGCATGGCACGCCGGGTGGCCGCGCCCCCCAGCTCGCGCTCGATGACCGGGATGAGCTTGGCGAAGTTGCCCTTCTGGACGTAATCGTTGACGCCGTCGCGCATGGCGGAGACGGCCACCTGGTCGCTGATGTTGCCCGAGTAGATGATGAAGGGAATGTCCTTGCCCGTTTCCTTCAGGATTTCCAGCGCCGTCATGGAATCGAAGCCGGGCATGTTGTGATCGCAGATGATCACGTCCCAGTCCTCGGCGGCCAGCGCCTGGCGCATGCCTTCGGCATCGTCCACGCGGCGGTAGTCGAGCTTCGCGCCGCGGGCGGCCAGTTCGGAATAGAGCAGGAAGGCGTCGTCTTCCGAGTCTTCAACGACCAGGACGTTGATCGGCCGCTCCCTGAGCATCATGTGCGAGTCCCCGCGGTCCATGTGGGTTGGTGGGCCCATTACCGGATGCAACGATTAACGGCGCCACCGGGCGGAACTTTAGAGGCTCCTCCCCCGTTCTTTTTGTCCTGCCGATTCAATCGCTTGTCTGAGTCGCGGCGACCTGGTTGCGGCCGCGCTGCTTGGCCAGGTACACGCCCTGGTCGGCGCGCTTGACCAGGGCCTCGGCGTCGGCCATGTCGTCGGCGCGCACCGCCACGCCGATGCTCAGGGTGGCCTTGAGCTGCAGCAGGCCGGTGCGAATCGGAGTGGCCTCCACAGCCTTGCGCACGCGCTCGGCGCACACCAGGGCCGGCTTCAGCTCGGTGTCGGGGCAGATCACCAGGAACTCGTCGCCCCCGGTGCGGCATACCACGTCCTGGGCGCGCAGGCCGAGACGGATGGCGCCGGCCGCCTGCCTGAGATAGGCGTCGCCCACATCGTGGCCATAGGTGTCATTCACCTGCTTGAAGCCGTCCAGGTCGATCACCATCGCCACCAGGGGCCGCCCGGTGCGGCAAGCCACGGTCCATTCCTGTTGGATGCGCTCCATGGCGTAGCGGCGGTTGGGAAAGCCCGTGAGCGAGTCAGTCAGCGCCACCTCCTGCAGGCGGCGGTTGGTCACCGCCAGCTCGGCGGCGAAATGGCGGATGTTCTCCCGGTCTCGCTCGATCTCCTCCTGCATGCGCACCATGCGGCTGCCGGCCCGCAGCCGCGCCGCCAGCAGCTTCGGCTTGAGGGGCTTGCTCATGTAGTCGTCCACGCCGGCCTCGAAGGCTTGCACCAGCCGTTCCTCGTCCTCGACCTGGGTCAGGATCAATACATAGACGCCCCGGCCCACCCGGGTCTGGCGCAGGGCGCGGGTGAGCGCGACGCCGTTGGCGCAGTCGATCACCATGATGTGGGGATGAACTTCCAGCGTGGCGCGCAGGCCGTCCTGGGCATCCATGGCGTCGTGCACTTCGTAGCCTTCCCGTTCCAGCACCTGGCACACGGCAGAGCGGGCCGCCGGATCGCTGTCCACCACCAGCACGCGCAAGGGAGCCGCGGCGCCGCCCTCCTCCGGCACCGGCGCGTCGGCCGCCGGCCGCTGCGGTTTGGCCAGTTCCTCGAAGGGCGGCAACGGCGCGGCCATGATGTTGAGCACCCTGCCCCACTCCACCCAATCGCGCACCACGCCGTCGCACAGGGCATTCAAGGCTTCGGCATCGATGCCCACCCGCGACCCGAGCACGAACAGCTGGGACATGAGCGCACCGCGGTCGCCTTCAGCGGCAACGCAGATGCGCGCCACGTGGCGACCGAGAGCCAGGGAATGGACCAGGATGTACTGGCGGCTGCCCTCCGGATAAGTCGCGGCATCGGGCAGCTCGTGGTGGCCCACCGGTTCGGTAAACACGCGCGGCACGCCCCAGTCCGCCAGCATGGCGACGGTCAGATCGCGGTGGTTCATGGCGAAGGCACGCTGCTCCGCGCGCAGCAGGTGCTGCAGCTCCCCGTTGGCGGCGTTGCCGAGGATTTCCGCGTATTCCGTAGGGAACAGGGTGGCCAGCGCCAGCTCCCCTACCCGGGCCAGCAGGCCGACACTGAACGCCTCCTCCGCGGCGGCGGCGCGCGTGCGCATGGTCAGGGCCTGGAAGGCCAGGGCGAAGGCGAGCGACTCGGACCAGTAGCGCCGGTAGTCGAAGTTCTTGCATGCGCCCCGGTGGTACTGGGACAGCAGCGAGAAACCCAGCGCCAGGTTGCGCACCGCCGGCATGCCCAGGACCACCAGGGCATCCTGCACCGACACCACCGGCCGTCCCGGCGAGGTATTGACGCTGTTGGCGGCCTTGATCAGGCGCCCGACGAAGGCCGGGTCCGACTTGACGATGCGCGCCAGCTCCCCCATGGACGCGTCTTCCCGCTGGGCGAGGCGGATGATGGCCAGCGCCACGCCCTTGGGGGAGGGCAGATTGCCTGAGGACTTGATCTGCTCGAATTTCGAGATGTCGATGGGATTCACTTGGGCACCCGGCGTTCTTGTATGGTTATCCGCGGCCGACCTGGCACGCCGAACCTCAATCATCGGCCCGGACCGGAAAAACTTGAGCAGCTCCACCACCCGCCATGCAATCTATCAGCATCGTTCCGGATGACGAAAAGGAAGCGGCCGCACTGGGGTAGAATAATGAAATCTCGAGAGCCGCGATCATGAACTTCTGCAGCCACTGCGGTGCCCCGGTCGCCATGCGCATCCCGCCCGGGGACACGCTGCCGCGCCACGTGTGCGACCAGTGTGGCACCATCCACTACCAAAACCCCAAGCTGGTCATCGGCGCCATCCCCGAGTGGGAAGACAAGATCCTGATGTGCCGGCGCGCCATCGAGCCCCGCTACGGCCTATGGACCCTGCCGGCGGGCTTCATGGAGAACGCCGAGACGACCGCCGAGGCGGCGACGCGGGAAACCCTGGAGGAAGCGCGGGCGCGCATCGAGATCACCGGCCTCTACAGCCTGATCAACGTGCCCCACATCAACCAGGTGCACCTGCTGTACCGGGCGCGCCTGCTGGACGCGGATTTCGCGCCCGGCGAGGAATCCCTGGAAGTGGCCCTGTTTGACGAAGCCACCCTCCCCTGGGAGCGCATCGCCTTCCGCTCCATCGCCATGACCCTGCGCTTCTATTACGAAGACCGCAAGGCCGGCGCCTTCCGCTTCCATACCGGCGACATTCTGTTGCCTAAGGGCTGATGTTCCCGGCTGTCAGTGGGCGCACGACGAAGTCCAGGGTGAAATAGAAGCTGGCGCCGGCCCCGGGGCTGCTCTCCGCCTCCACCTCGCCGCCGTGCAGGCGCACGATGCGCTGCACAATGGCAAGACCAATGCCGCTGCCCTCGAACTCGGTGGCATGGTGCAGCCGCTGAAAGGGGGCGAATAGCCGCGCCGCATAGGCCATGTCGAAGCCGGCACCGTTGTCGCGCACGAAGTAGAACGGTCGGCCGCGGCGGATGACGCGGCCGAACTCGATGCGCGCCGCCTCGGTGCGGCGCGAGAACTTCCAGGCGTTGCGCAGCAGATTGTCGAGCAGCACCCGTACCAGCCCCGAATCGGCGAAGGCCGTGAGGTCCGGCTGCACCACCCGCTCCACCCGCCGCTGGGGCTCGGCCTCGGCCAGCTCGTCGAGGATCTGCCGCGCCAGGGCGCTCATATCCACCGGTCCGCGCACCACCTGGCTGCGCGAGATGCGCGACAGCTTGAGCAGGTCGTCGATCAGTTCCCCCATGCGCTCGCTGGCGCGCCGGATGCGCTCCAGGTACTGGCGCGCCCGGTCGTCCAGCCGGTCATCGTAGTCCTCCTCCAGCAGCCGGCTGAAACCGTTCAGGGCGCGCAGCGGACCGCGCAAGTCATGGGACACGGAATAGCTGAACGCCTCCAGCTCCCGGTTGGCCGTCTCCAGCGCCACGGTGCGCGCCTGCACGCGGTCCTCCAGTTCCTCGTTGAGGCTGCGGATCACTTCCATCTGCTGCTGCTGAATCCGCTCCGAGCGCTTGATATGGGTGATCTCCCGTCCCAGCAGGATGATGCCCAGCAACTCCCCCTGCGTGCCGCGCAGGGGTGTGGCCATGAAATCGAAAGTGCGCTCGTTGCCGTCGGCGGTGTGCAGGACCTCCTCCCAGCGCGTCACGCCGCGGTGCGTCAAGACCTCCTCCAAGTCGCCGGGACGCCCCTGGGGCAGCACCAGCCCGGTGGCCGACAGGGGCAGCAGCTGCTCGCGGGTCTTGCCGAACCAGGGGGCGTCGGCGAGCCCGCTCGCCGCCAGCACCGCCTGGTTGGCGACGATCCAGCAGCCCCGGCTGTCCTCCAGGACGATCGGGTCGGGTGTGGCCTCGACCAGGGCGCGCAAGCGCCCCTCGCTCACCTGCAGGGCCCGGCGCGCTTCCATCTCCGCCGTCACGTTCTTGCCCACGCCGCGGTAGCCGGCGAAGCGGCCGCGCCGGTCCCAGAAGGGCTCGCCGGACAGCCGTGCGTAGTGCCATTCCCCACGCGTGTTGCACCCGCGCGCCAGGAAATCGTAAAACGGCTGATGGGCTTCCAGCCGGCGCCGATGGTCCTCCAGGGAGGCGGCACCCACGCCCTCCAGCGGCAGCTCCCAGGGGTGCCGGCCCAGGAGCACCTCGCTGGGAATGCCCGCCAGCTCCGCCGAACGCCCTTCCACCCGCGCGATGCGCAGCTCCGGGTCCAGCTCCCAGTACCAGTCGGAAGACAAGGCCGCCAGCGCCCGGAAGCGCGCCTCGCTGTCACCCAGCACCTGCTGGGCGCGGGCGCGCTGGGCGACGGTGGCGGCGAGCGCCAGCATGCCGAAACTGGTGATGACCAGGAAGCCATGCACCGCCTCGACCCGCTCCTTGAGCCCGGGCGCCAGGTTCACGCCATGGCCACCGATGACCAGCTGGATGACGACGGCGGCGATCGCCAGATTGATCATGGCCACGATCAGCAGGGGGAAGCGCAGGGCCAGCCAGATCAGGAAGGGCGTAATGGCATAGAGCTGCAGGTAATAGTTGGGCAGCCCCAGGTCCACGTCGGCGAAGGTCAGCCAGGTCAGGCCGAGCACGGCGCTCGCCACCACCGCCAGTTCCAGCGCCCGCAGCCAGCCCTCCTTGGCCGGCTCCCGGTAGGCCCAGGCGAGCATCACGGGGGCGATGATCACCATACCCAGCGCATCGCCCAGCCACCAGGTCAGCCAGGCGACGGGGACCAGGCCGGGCGGCAGCATGCCGCTCGCCGCCAGGGTGACGGTGCCGATGGTGGCGGACGCCAGGCTCGCCCCGTAGGCGCAGAAGAAAACCAGGCCGGCGACGCCCGTGACGGACTGCACCAGCTCGCGCGGATGAGCCGCCACGCGCCGCGCGATCATCACGGCGGCCCAGGGCGCCAGGGTGTTGCCGGCCGCCACCCCGAGGGCGGGCAGCAGCGCGCCGCCGGCAGCCGTGGCGCCGAAGGCTCCCGCCGCCACGCCGGGGAGAAAACCCGGGCCAAAAACGGACAACACGCCGAAGGCCACGCCCGCCGGCAGCCAGATGGGCGAGACCATTTCCGCCACCGTGGCGAGCTTGAGACTGACCAGGCCGAGCAGAAAATAGACCGCGGCGACGGCGCCATTACCCAGCGCCAGCCGCGCGCCGGACAG
>JBMOQT010000309.1:0-2523 GCA_049320945.1 Pseudomonadota bacterium | reverse complement strand
ACCGCGTCCGTCGCGGCCTACGACGGCCAGATCGGGCAGGCGGCATACTCGGCGTCGAAAGGGGGCGTGGTCGGCATGACGCTGCCCATCGCCCGCGAGCTGGCGCGCTACGGCATCCGTGTCGTGACCATCGCGCCGGGGATCTTCGAGACGCCGATGCTGCGCAGCCTGCCCGAGGCGGTGCAGTATGCCCTCGGCCAGTCGGTGCCTTTCCCGCCGCGCCTGGGCCGGCCCGACGAGTACGCGGCGCTGGTGAAGCATATCTGCGAGAACGTCATGCTCAACGGCGAAGTGATTCGCCTCGACGGCGCCATTCGCCTGCCGCCGAAGTGACCCCATGACAATGATGACGGAGTAGAGAAAGCCATGGCTGTGTGGGCAACGAAGGAGCTGCCGACGCGACTGGAGTCGCATTTCGGCGATCGCGTGGTGCGCTGCTTCAGCGAGCGCCCCGCCAGCGTGTACGCCATGCTTGCCGAGGCGGTAGCGCGCAATCCGGGCGGCGAGGCGCTGGTGTGCGGCGAGCAGCGCCTGACATGGCAGGCGCTGCACGATGCGGCGCTGCGTGCCGCCGGCGGGCTGGCGGAGCGCGGCGTGGCGTGCGGCGACCGTGTCGCGCTGCTGTTGGGCAACAATATCGAGTTCGTCGTCACCACGCTGGCTGCCGCAGCATTGGGCGCGGTCGTCGTGCCCATCAGCATTCGCGAACAGATGCTGGGCATCAGCTACATCCTCAACCAGTGCGGCGCCGCCGCGGTGGTGCATGACGCCGATCTGGGCGATCGGCTGCCGCCTGGGGCGGAAGTGCCCCGGTTGCGGCTGAGGATCTCGGCGGGCCCTTGCCCCGGTTCGGAGCCCTTCGCTGCGCTCGCCGGCGCAGCGCCGCTGGCGCGTCCCGCCCAGGTGGCCGAGGAGGACGTGGCGGCCATACTCTATACCTCGGGCACCACGGGCCGGCCCAAGGGCGCCATGCTGACCCATTTGAACATCGTGCACTCGTGCCTGCACTACGAGACCGTCATGGCCTTGGGACCGGCGGACCGGGGCGCGGCCGTGGTGCCCCTGAGCCACGTGACCGGGCTGGTGGCGCTGCTGATGGTGGCGGTGCGCATCGCCGGGACGCTGCTGGTGGTGCCAGGCTTCAAGGCGCGAGACTTTCTCCAGTTGGCCGAACAGGAGCGTATGACCTTCACGGTCATGGTGCCCGCCATGTACAACCTGTGCCTGCTCCAGGAGGATTTCGCCCAGCGCAACCTGTCGGCCTGGCGGGTCGGTGCCTACGGCGGTGCGCCCATGCCCACGGCGACCATCGACGCCCTCGCCGCCAGGCTGCCCAACCTGGTGCTGATGAACGCCTACGGCGCCACCGAAACCACCTCACCGGCCACCATCATGCCGCCGGGGCAGACCAGCGGCCATGGCGACAGCGTCGGCCGCACCGTCACCTGCGGCCATATCGTGGTGGTGGACGAGACGGGTCGCGAGCTGCCGCGGGGCGAAACCGGCGAGATCTGGATCGGCGGACCCATGGTGGTGAAGGGCTATTGGGACAACCCGGCGGCGACGGCGGAGAATTTCACCGGCGGCTACTGGCACAGCGGCGACATCGGCAGCATGGACCGGGACGGCTACCTGTACGTGTTCGACCGCCGCAAGGACATGCTCAACCGCGGCGGCTACAAGATCTACAGCGTCGAAGTGGAAAACGTGCTGTGCCAGCATCCGGCCGTCCTCGAGGCGGCGGTGGTGGGCAAGCCCTGCCCCGTTCTCGGAGAACGGGTGCATGTGTTCGTGACGACGAAGGAAGGCATGAGCGTGACCGCCGAGGAGCTGATCGCGTTTTGCTCCGAGCGGCTGTCCGACTACAAGGTGCCGGAGAGCTTCACCCTGGGCACCGCGCCCCTGCCGCGCAATGCCAATGGCAAGCTGCTGAAGCGGGAGCTGCGCGATCAGCTGCTGGCGAGTCTGCAGGGACAGCCGTGAGCGCGCCGATCGGGATTTTACGGAGAGGAAATCGATGAAAGCAGTGGTATGCAAGCAATTCGGTCCGCCTGAGACGCTGACCATCGAGGATCTGCCGTCGCCGAAGCCGGCTGCCGGCCAGGTGGTGGTGTCGGTGAAGGCGGCGAGCCTGAACTTTCCTGACACGCTGATCATCCAGGACAAGTACCAGATGAAGCCGTCCCTGCCGTTTACGCCCGGCAGCGAGATGGCCGGCGTGGTCAAGGAAGTGGGCGAGGGCGTGACCCGTCTCAAGCCCGGCGACCCGGTGCTCGGGGTGATCGGCTACGGCGCCTTCGCCCAGGAGTGCGTGGCGGACGCGGAGCGGCTTGTGCCGATTCCCGCCGGCATGGATTTCAACACCGCCGCGGCCTTTCTCATGACCTATGGCACGTCCCACCACGCACTGCGCCACCGCGCCGCCAGCCGCCCGGGCGAAACCCTGCTGGTGCTGGGCGCCGCCGGCGGCGTGGGGCTGGCGGCGGTGGAGATCGGCAAGGTGCTGGGGCTGCGGGTGATCGC
>JBMOQT010000308.1:0-2527 GCA_049320945.1 Pseudomonadota bacterium | reverse complement strand
GGGTGGCCATCGTCAACGGCCCCTACTACCGCCTGGACGGTGTCCGCACCGAGCACAGCGGTTCGCAGCTGGCCGTCACCGGCGACCTACAGCTGGCAGCCGGGCAGGATCTCACGGTCACCGGCAGCCAGGCTCGCGCCGGGGGGACGCTGACCGCCGTGGCCGGGGATAATCTCACGATCGCCGCAGCCAGGGACCGCGAACTCCTCGATCTGCGCACCGGCGGCAAGAAAGGGCAAGGGCGCCATCAGCACGATAACGAGACCGTCAAGGGCAGCAATCTCGAAGGCGGCGGCGGCCTCACCCTGATCGCTGGCGCCACCGCCCCGGCCGACCTCGCCGTGCAGGGAAGCCGCCTGAAGACCGGCGGCAACGCCATCCTGGCCGCCAGCGGCAACATCCGCATCGAATCGGTAGCCGAACGGCGCTTCACCCAGGACGAATTCCAGGGCAAGCGCAAGAAGGCCGTGACCGCCTCCCACTACGGCGTGCAGCAGACCGAAACGGCCCGCGGGAGCGTGGCGCAGACCGGGGGAGATCTCGCACTGTTCGCCGGCAGGCCCGGCACGCCGGCCGACGGCACCATTCGCCTGGAAGGCAGCGCTCTCGCCGCGAACGGCGCGATCGACATTCAGGCAACCGGCGATGTGCAACTGCTGACGGCCACCAGCCGCCATTACGAATCCATACAGAGCTTCCGCCAGGGCAAGAAGAAAGCCGAGATGCTTTCCTTCGAGCGGGACGAGACCCGGGCGCTGCTGCCGACGATTACCGCCGGCAGCCGCATCGGCCTCCAAGTGGGCGGCAGCCTCGCCGCCCAGATCGGCACCCGGAACGCCCAAGGTCGGATCGAAGCCGACCGCATGACGGCCGAAGGAGCGGTGCGGGGCGAATCGCGCCAGCAGGTGTCGGTCACCCGCACGGAAGCCAAGCGCGGCACGACAGTCAATCCCCTGCACAGCCACGTGCTGGGCGATCTCACTGCCCAAGGCATCCGGCCCGGGACCAACGACAGCTTCGCGTCGGGGGCGCTCCGGAGCGGCCAAGAGGCACTCGCGGCCCTCGTCAATAGCGGCTTGCTCACCTTCAGGGACGCCTCGCGGCTACAGGCCGTGCTCGCCGCCCCCACGCCAGGCGGTGGGCCGCTCATCTACCGGGACGAAGCCGGGCGCATCCAGCTCACCGTGGCGGGCCAGGCGCGGGTGCAGGAAGTCTATAACCAGCTCAAGCTCACTGAGAGCTTCGAGGTCCGGCGCTCTTCCGGGCAGGTGACCCAGCTCGCCGCCCTGGCAGCCGCCGTGGCGCTCACCATCATCACCCAAGGGGCCACGGCGGAACTCATCGCCAGCGCCGCCGCCCAGAGCGCAGCGGCCGGCGCCGCGGCTGCCGGGGCGGTGGGAGCCGAGGTGACCGCAGCGGCAGCCGCCGCCTACGGCAGCACCATCGCGAGCACGTCCACTCTCGCCGCTTCCGCCGCAGCCGGGGCCATGGCTGGCAACGCCACCGCGCAGCTTCTCACCACGGGCAGACTGGATGCCGGGCAGGTGCTGAAGTCGGGTTTGAGCGGCGCCACTTCTGGTGCTGTGGCGGGATACTATGGCAGCAGCTACGGGCTGGAGCGACTGGCTGTCGAGACGGTCGCCGGCTGCGTGAGTGCGACCATCAACGGCGGCGAGTGCAGCGAAGGAGCCAAATCAGCCGCCGCGATGGCCTCGCTGGCTTGGGCCAACCGGGAGATGCGTGATGCCATGATCGCGGACTCGAAGAAGTTCCCGGGCATCTGCGATGCGCAGGGCTTCTGCCTCGACAACAAGTCGGGAAGCAGTGTCGGAGTCGATGGGGATAATTTCAAACTCGCCGGCGGACGTGTGGACTTGGAGAAGATCTGTGCCGATGACAGATGCCTCAAGGATGCCAATGGCAATTGGCTGCGCGATGAACAAGGCCGAGTGAAGCTAAACCCGGTGGATGCTAGTGGTAATCCAATCAACCTTAACGAGCTGCTGGCAGCAAATCCGGGTTGGCGTAGCCCAATGGGCGGTTGGCAAGGGGCTCTGGGTCGATTTGCAGTCTTCGACTACAAACTAGGCAGCGTGTGGGATCGAATTGCCGAGGCATATGCTGGACCACATGACATGCTCAACAGCGGAATTTGGTATGACAGTTTGGGGAACATCAAAACTGGTGTTGCGGGGAGCGTCTTAGGGCACCTTGGAAATGTCGCGAACTACACTAACGTCATATTGGCGAGCCCATTCGCACTGAGTGCCTTGATCCCCTCCGGAACATTACAGGCCATCAGGGCCACACAGCCCTGAAAGCAGGATAAGCGGGATATAGAGATGAAGATCAGGAACCATCAGATGCTGTCTCTCTTGCTGGCCACAGTAGTATCAATGGCAGGGTGCGTATCACCGATTCCCAGTGCGGTGCTCGAGTGGGAACCTCCGTCGCTTTCCCAGCAAGGATGCCCGGATTTGACGGGTACCTACTTGGACAAAGGAACACTAGCCCGAACCTTCTATGC
>JBMOQT010000307.1:0-2553 GCA_049320945.1 Pseudomonadota bacterium | reverse complement strand
GCGCCGGGCGGTGCGGTGCTTCCCCTGGCGCGCTTGGCCGAGCGGGTGGAAGCGGCGCTGCCCGGCATCCGGGTAGTGACGCTGGTACCGCCGGCCACAGCGGGTGCCACCGCCCTGGCTTGGGTGACGCCGCGCCCGGGCCAGCCCAAACCCGGCTTCGACCAGGTGTTCGTCGATCCCTACCGCGGCACCATCCTCGGCACACGCCTGTGGGGCGCGGCGCGCCTCGACCGCGCCCACCTGCTTCCCTTCCTGTACAAGCTACATTACACCCTGCACCTGAAGGAAACCGGCCTGCTGCTCATGGGACTGGCGGCGCTGCTGTGGCTGATTGACACCCTCATCGCCGTGCGTCTGGCCCTGCCGCGCCAGGGACCGTGGCGCCGTGTGTTCACCCTCAAGTGGGGCGCCAGCGCCATGCGCCTGAACTTCGATCTCCACCGCGCCGGCGGCCTGGCGGCGGCGCTGCTGCTGGGCCCGCTCGCCTTCACCGGCGCGGCCATGAATCTGCGCGCCTGGGCGCTGCCGCTGGTGTCCGCCGCCTCTCCGGTGGCGCCGACCTCGGCCGAGTTCGTGCGCGCGCTGCCGGTGCGGCCCTGGCCTGAGGCAGCCATCGACTGGGACAAGGCACGCCGGGCGGCGCAGGATGTCTTCCACGATGCGCACGTCATTTCGGTGCAGCGCGACCCGGAACGGGCGCTCTACCAGGTGCGGCTGCGCAGCGCCGACGACATCTCGGACAACGGCACGCTGCGCCTGGTCATCGACGCCGCTGACGGCGCCCTGCGCTACGTGTGGCATCCGCGCGTGGGCAGCGGCGGCGACCGCTTCTTCGTCTGGCAGTACCCGCTCCACTCCGGGCAGGCGCTGGGCCTGCCGGGGCGTATTGTTACCAGCGCCGGCGGCCTGGCGACGGCCCTCCTGGTTGTGACCGGCCTCGTCCTCTGGGTGCGCAAGCGGCGCAGCCGCGCCGGGGGGGTGGCTCAGGAGGGCGAACCGCTGCCCATCTGGGACTGCAGGTAATTCTGCAGGCCGACCATGCGGATCAGACCCAGCTGCTGCTCCAGCCAGTGGGCATGATCCTCCTCCGTGTCGCCCAGCAGATCTTCCAGCAGCTCGCGGCTGACGTAGTCGCCGTGCTTTTCGCAGTCGGCGATGGCGGCGCGCAGCTCGCCTATCACGCGCTGTTCCAGGGCCAGGTCGTTGGCCAGCATCTGCTCCACGTCGGCGCCCACGGCGAGCTCGGCGCGCGAGGCCACATCCGGTTTGCCTTCCAGGAACAGGATGCGGGCGATCAGGCGCCGGGCGTGTTCCCGCTCGTCCTCCATCTCGTGATGCACCCGCTCGTGGAGGCGCTGCAGCCCCCAGTTGAGATACATCTCCGAGTGGATGAAATACTGGTCGATGGCGGTGAGTTCCCCCGTCAGCAGTTTGTTGAGCAATTGGATGACCTTCTTGTCGCCTTTCATGGGAGTCTCCTGTCGGTGTGCTGCGAACGGCTATTGTCCGCTTGCCGCAGAAGGCGGGCAATCGGCAACGGGGGCCCCGCGGGGCGCAAGAGCCTACGCCGCCTCGAAGCCGGCCTCGTCCACCACGCGCTTCATGTCCTCCCGGCTGACCCGGGTGCCGTCGTAATCGACGCGCGCCTCGCCCCTGTTCAGGGACACTTCCACCCGGGCCACGCCGGGCAGCCCTTCCAGGACCTTGGTAACGCTGTTGACGCAGCCCTGGCAAGTCATGCCGCCCACCTTAAGCACAGTCGATTCGGTTTGCATATGCACTCCTTTGCGAATTAGCGTCCCGGCCGCCAGCGCCGCAGCAGCAGGGAGTTGCTCACCACCGACACGGAGCTGAGGGCCATGGCGGCGCCGGCGATGACCGGGTTGAGATAGCCCAGCGCCGCCAGCGGGATGCCCAGCACGTTATAGACGAAGGCGAAGAACAGGTTCTGGCGGATCTTGGACAGGGTGGCCCGGGACAGATCCACGGCGTCGGCCACGGAGCCCAGATCGTCCTTCATGAGAGTCACGTCGGCGGCTTCCATGGCCACGTCGGTGCCGGCGCCCATGGCGAAAGACACGTCCGCCGCCGCCAGGGCCGGCGCGTCGTTGATGCCGTCCCCCGCCATGCCCACCAGGCGCCCGCCCTGCTTGAGGCGCGTCACTGCCTGCGCCTTGTCCTGGGGCAGTACTTCGGCCTCGAAGCGCTCGATGCCCGCCTGGCGCGCGATGGCCGCCGCCGTGGCGCGGTTGTCGCCGGTGAGCATTACCACCTCGACGCCCCTGTTCTTGAGCCGGGCGATGGCCGCGTGCGACGTGGGCCGCAGCGGATCGGCGATGGCGATCAGGCCCAGCAGGATACCGGCGCGCGCCACGCCCACCACCGTCTTGCCCTGCTGCTGCAAGGCTTCCAGCTCCGCCCGCGGCAGCGCCACGCCTTCCGCGGCCAGGTAGGCGGGCGAGCCCAGGTGGCAGGCGATGCCATCCACCAGGCCCGCCACCCCCTTGCCCGCCAGGGACCGGAAATCCGCCGGCGGCGATAAGGACAGGCCCA
>JBMOQT010000306.1:0-2628 GCA_049320945.1 Pseudomonadota bacterium | reverse complement strand
ACTGCTGCTGGCCGCCGCCGGCTGCGCCACACCGCCGCCGCCGGTCTACCAGGACGAATCCTTCAGCGCCGAGTCGCCCTTCGCCTATTGGAGCACGCGCACACCGGAGGCCATTTGCGAGGTAGGCAGGCGCGCACTGTTAAGCCAGGGCTATCAGTTGGCGGAGTCCAAACCGGAAGCGGTGCGGGGCGAAAAATTCTTCCAGCCCCAAGTCGATCATGGCATGAAGCTGGCCATCACCCTGGTTTGCCTGCCGAGCAACGTGGGCGCCGTGGTCTATGCCAACGCCCTGGAGACGCGCTACGAGCTGCGCTCGCGCGGCAGCAATGCCGGCGTCAGCGTGGCCGGGCTCGGCTCCATTTCCGTCCCCTGGGCCACCGACAAGGACGTGCTGGTCAAGGTCGGGGAGCAGACCGTGTCCGATCCCGATTTCTACCGCCGGCTGTTCGCCCTGATCGAATCCCTGGGCGGCTGAAAGGCGCACGAAGCCCGGGGTTCTCCGGACGCTAACCCATCCCCACCCCAGCCCTCCCCTTGAAGGGGAGGGAGAGAACGGCGGCCTCCGGCCGGACAGCCTAACCGGCCACCTGCTCCAGGCCGGGCCTGCCGTACCAGAACCCGTTGCAGGGTTCGGCCAAGCCCAGGCCGGACATCCTGTCCCGGCCGGCCTGGGCGTCGAGCATACCGTCGATGCGGGCGCGGAAGATCTCGATCAGTTCGGGCGTATGGCGGGACTGGGGCGACAGGCGCAGCACATCCACGCCCATGCCGCCCAGGGCCTCCACTTCGTTGATCAGGTTATAGACCTTGGCCGACTGGGTCTGGATACCGTTCAAGGTGAGGAAAGGCTCGCCCTCGCGCGTTTTGACCGGCAGGCCGTCGGGGAACTCCAGGCACTTGAACTGGCAGTCGTCCTTCTGCAGGTTGAAGTGGCGCGCGGTGAAGCAGCGCGCGGAGAAGGCCAGGGGCAGGCGGCCGTAGGCAAACACCTCCGTTTCCATGCCGGCGGGGCGCGCTGCCTGGAGGTCGGCCAGGGCCTCGGCCGCCATTTCCACCGGCATCACCCAGCGCCGGGCGCCCAGGCGCGCCATCATGGCCAGAGTGACGCCGTTGAACACGTTGAGATAGGGGCCGGCGACGAAGGGGCGCCCCTCGGCGCTGAGCAGATGCACCGCGCCCATGTCGTTGGCCTCGGTGAGGAAACGCTCCTCGCCGGTGACCTTGCGCAGGGTCTTGAGGTCGGACTCGGACTCGATCAGCGCCTGGGTGGACAGCACCGCCTGCTTGCCGGCGGCGGCCAGGCACTCGGCGATGGCTATCCAGTCGGCCACGCGCAGCTCGTGGCGGCGCGAGCACACGGACTCGCCCAGGTAGACGATGTCCACCGGCGTGTCGGCGATGCGTCCGTAGAAGTCGATGACCGTGTCGCGGGGCCAGTAGTAGAGCAGGGGGCCAAGAGCGAGCTTCATGCCTGGCACCTCACTTCCACGGCCGGTAATAGGCGCCCAGGGTGTGCATCTGCCCCTCGGACACCTTGTTCAGTTCCGCCATCCAGGAATCGCGCACCGCGAAGCGCTCCCGGTTCCTGAGGGCCTGGTCGATGGCCTCGCGCCACACCCTGGTCACCTGCGCCACGTAGGCCGGGCTGCGCTGGCGGCCTTCGATCTTGATGGCCTTGACGCCGATGTCCAGCAGCTTGGGCAGCAGCTCCATGGTGTTGAGGCTGGTGGGCTCCTCGATGGCGTAATAGGTCTCGTCGTTCACTTCGAAGCGGCCCTTGCACAGGGTGGGATAGCCGGTCTTCTCGCCCTCCGCGAAGCGGTCGATGAGCACGCCGTTCAGGCGCGTCTCCATGCCGCGCGGCGTCTGCTCCCAGCGCACCGCTCTTCCCGGCGAGCACACGCCCACGGTGTTGGGCGAGTCGCCGGTGACATAGGCGGACAGGGCGCAGCGCCCCTCCACCATCACGCACAGGCCGCCGAAGCCGAACACCTCGATTTCCACCGGCGTGTTCTTCACCACCTGCTCCACCTGGGGGATGGCCAGCACCCGCGGCAGCACGGCGCGCTGGATGCCGAATTCCTTGTGGTAGAAGTTGATCGCCTCGTAGTTGGTGGCCGAGCCCTGCACCGACAGGTGCAGGCGCAGCTCGGGATGCTTGGTCCTGGCGTACTCCATCAGTCCCAGGTCGGCCAGGATGATGGCATCCACGCCGTAGCCGGCGGCGCGATCCACGGCGTCGGTCCAGCGCCGCCAGCCGGAAGCCAGGGGATAGGTGTTCAAGGCCAGCAGCACCTTGGCGCCGCGGCTGTGGGCATAGCGTATGCCCTCCTTCATGGCTGCTTCGTCGAAGTTCAGGCCGGTGAAGTTGCGGGCGTTGGTGTTGTCCTTGAAGCCGGTGTAGACACAGTCGGCGCCGTGGTCGACGGCCGTTTTCAGCGCCGGCAGCCCGCCTGCGGGGCAGACGAGCTCGAAGGGTTTGTTGGTCAGCATGGGAAGCAAACGAGAGGCGCGGCTGCGCCGGACGGGAGACTGTAGGACGGGGCGCGCCGGGGGGCATTGACGTGGGTCAAAGGGCGGCGGCAGGCGCCGCCGCCCTCAAAGAAGAATCCCGCACCGAAGTGCGGG
>JBMOQT010000305.1:0-2630 GCA_049320945.1 Pseudomonadota bacterium | reverse complement strand
AGATCGACGAGGCCGTCGTGGAGGAGCGCGTGCGGCAGTCCCTGAACGACCCGCAAGAAGTGGCGCGCATCCTCGGGATCATGCTGCGGTTGCGCGAGCCGAAGGGCGTCTATGTGGACGGCGGCTGCATCGACACTTCACGCGAATACCCGCGCCGGGTGTGTCCGGGGACGTCGGATATGGTGTTGCCGGATCAGTGATGGAGGCGATCTGCTTTGATGCTATCAATGGTTGCACCGGGGATGCTATCATTGATAGCGTAATCAAACGGCTGAGGAGTGTCACGTGGCGCAACTGGTGGTGCGTAACATAAACGACGATCTGGTTCAGGCATTGAAGCGTAGAGCGGCGGCGAAGAATCGCAGCGCCGAGGAGGAGCATCGCCGCATATTGCAGGCGGCTTTGCGCGGGCCCAGGCGGCGCAGCTTCGCCGAAGTGCTGGCGGCGATGCCGGACGTGGGGAAGGATGATGATTTCGCCCGCGATCAGGACGACGGGGGAGGCTGACCGTGTACCTGGTCGACACCGACGTCATCAGCGAGTCGAGGAAAGGGGACAGAGCGAATCCCGGCGTGCGGCAGTTCTTCCGGAAGGCAATTCAAGACGACCACGCGCTCTATATTTCGGCGGTAACGATAGGTGAGCTGCGCCGCGGCGTGGAGAAGTTGCGCCATCGCGGCGACCAGGACCAGGCGATGCGCCTGGAACGCTGGCTGGAGCGGCTGACCGAGGAATATGCCGACTCCATTCTGATCTTCGATGCGGACACAGCCCATGTGTGGGGGCGGCTGCGCGTCCCGCATCCCGAGAACGCGCTGGACAAGCAGATTGCGGCCACGGCCCTGATTTACGATCTCGCCATTGTTACCCGCAACATTGCCCATTTCGCGGCGACCGGCGCACGACTCCTGAATCCGTTCGAATAACCAACCCCGACCATCCGGGGGCAAGAGGGGCATCCGGGGTCCGATACCAACAAAGAATTCTTTCGCCTATGAGATTCGTCGAACACCCCCTGTGGCTGGTGGGCTTCCGTCCCTTCTTTGCCCTGGCCTGCCTGTCGGGGCTGGCGCTGCCGGTGCTGTGGGCGCTGCTGTTCTCCGGCGCCATCCCGGCGCCGGCGCTGTCCTTCTCGCCGGTCCAGTGGCATGCCCACGAGATGTTCTTCGGCTTCGGCTGGGCCTTGATGGGGGGCTTCCTGCTCACGGCCACCAAGAACTGGGTGCAGGTGCGCGGCTATCACGGCCCGTCTCTGGTCTTCCTGGCAGCCGCCTGGCTGTTCGAGCGCGCCGGCATGTGGTTCGAGGGCGCCTGGCCGCCGCTGCTGTTCCGCCTGTCCAACAACCTGTTCCTGGCGGCCATCGTCGTCATGCTCATGTGGACTCTGGTGCGCTATCGCGCGCGCGACAGTTTCCGGGACAACTATTACTTCCTGCTGGCCCTGCCCCTGTTCCTGGTGGCCAAGAACCTGATGCTCAGCCCCGGGCAGTTCGCCGCCGGCGCGGGCATGACCGTGGCGCTGTTCCGCCTGGCCTTCCTGGTGATGCTGGAGCGCACCCTGACCCAGTTCATGAAGAACGTGTTCCAGGCGGAGCTGCTGCGCCATCCCGTGCTCGACGGCACCATCAAGCTGTTGGCGGTGGCCATGGTCTTCGCCCCCTTCATGCCGGCGCCGTTGGCAGCGGGCAGCGGCCTGCTGCTGGCCCTGCTGCTCGGCGCGCGCTTTGCCGGCTGGAAGCCGCACCTGGCCCTGCGTCGGCTGGACATCGGCATCATGTACCTGGGCTATCTCGCCATCGTCGCCCAACTGGTGATCGAGTCCCTGGGCCGCACCGCGCCCCTGCCCTGGGTGGGCAGCGTGCCGGTGCATTTGTTCACCTTCGGCGTGATGGGGCTGATCATTCCCGCCATGATCGTGCGCATCGCCAAGGGGCACACGGGGCGCAAGGTGGTGTTCGACGGCGGGGACAAGCTGGTTCTGCACATCATGATCCTGGGACTGGTGTTGCGCGTGGTCGCGCCCCAGCTCTATCCGGCAGCCTACGGCGCCTGGATTTACCTGTCGGCCGCCTGCTGGTTCGCCTGTTTCTCCATTCTCGCCTGGCGCTACCTGCCCTTCCTGGCGCAGCCGCGGGTGGACGGCAAGGAGCACTGAGCCGCGCGGCGAACACAGGCGTGCCGAGTTGAGGGACAATGTCATCGATAGGAGAGGGTCTGAGACCCTTTGCGGTGTGATGAACATAGGAGGTGCGATGTGGCTGCCCGGAAAGCAAGGCTGACTCCGTGGTTCGAGGCGGAGACGAAACCCGTGCGCGACGGCCAGTACGAGGTGCAGGCCGACGGCGACCGGTTCATGGCCCTGTTCGAGGACGGAAAATGGTGGGAACTGGAGGACGACCTGACGCGCGGCGAGGAAGTGATCGGCGTGCGCTGCTGGCGCGGCCTGGCGGCCAGGCCCAAGGCCAAACCGGCGAAGGCGCCAGCGGTCGAGGAGGAGCGGGAATTGCCCCGGGAGCCCCTGGAGGAGCCGGTGGAAGGCCTGCCCGAGGCCGAGGAGATGGAGGAAGGCGCGCAGGAGACCTACGAGCAGGGCGGGGAGCCGCGCGAAGACCTGCTTTGAGGCGCCCCGC
>JBMOQT010000304.1:25589-50690 GCA_049320945.1 Pseudomonadota bacterium | reverse complement strand
GGCGCTGATCAAGGTGCATCAGGAGCACGAAGCCAAGATCGGCAAGGAGCTGATCCAGTCCATCTACAAGGAAACCGGCTTCGATCCGAACAAGCTGTAATCGTCCTTGACACCAGCCACCGGGGGCTGCCCCGGTGGCTTCCCCCCGGCCCCGCGTTTCCAGCGAGGGAAAAATGAACAGATTTCTCAATCACTTGGAAGAGTGGCTCATCGCCATCCTGATGGCGGCGGCGACCCTCGTGATCTTTGTTGCCGTGCTGCACCGCTACGCCTCGGGAATGCCCATTCCCGGGCTGCAGGACTGGCTGATCTCCCTGAACCTGAGCTGGGCGCAGGAACTGTGCATTTACATGTTCGTATGGATGGCCAAGTTCGGTGCGGCCTACGGCGTGCGCACCGGCATCCATGTGGGCGTCGATGTGCTGATCAATCACCTGTCGGAAAAGAACCGGGCGAAATTCATCATCTTCGGCCTGCTGGCCGGGGCGTTCTTCACCGGCGTCGTGGGCACCATGGGCGCCAATTTCGTCTGGCACATCGCCCACACCGACCAGATCTCCGCCGACCTGGAACTCCCCATGTGGCTGGTCTATCTCGCCATCCCGCTCGGCTCCTATCTCATGTGCTTCCGCTTCCTGCAGGTCACCTGGTCCTTCGCCAGGACCGGAGAGCTGCCCCATCACGATCACGGCCACGTGGAGGGGGTGGAGGAAGAGCCGGTGCTCATCGGTGAGGCGGTCGAGGTTGCCGAGGACATCGAGCATGGCCACGGCGGCAAGTACGTGACAACCCAGGTCAGCACGGGAGCCAAGCGATGAACGCATCGATCATTTTTGTGCTGCTGATCGGCCTCATGCTGACCGGCATGCCGATCTCCATTTCCCTGGGCCTGACGGTGCTCACGTTCCTGTTCCTCATGACGGATGTGCCCATCGCCTCGGTGGCCCTCAAGCTGTTTACCGGCATCGAGAAGTTCGAGATCATGGCCATCCCGTTCTTCATCCTGGCCGGCAACTTCCTCACCCATGGGGGCGTGGCGCGGCGCATGATCCGCTTCGCCACGTCCATAGTGGGCCACTGGTATGGCGGCCTGGGGCTGGGCGGCGTGGTGGCCTGCGCCCTGTTCGCCGCGGTGTCGGGCTCCAGCCCGGCCACGGTGGTGGCCATCGGTTCGATCATCCTGCCCGCCATGGTGAAGCAGGGGTTCCCGAAGAAGTTCGGCGCCGGCGTCATTTCCTGCTCCGGCTCCCTGGGCATCCTGATTCCGCCGTCCATCGTGATGGTGATGTATGCGGTGTCCACCAACAGCTCCATCGGCGCCCTGTTCATCGCCGGCGTCGTCCCCGGCCTGATGCTGGCGGCGATCCTGCTGGGCATGGCGTGGATCATGGCGCGCAAGAACCACTATCCGCGCATGCCGCGCGCCTCCTGGAAAGAGCGTTGGAACGCGTTCCGCGAGAGCATCTGGGGCCTGGCCCTGATCATCGTCGTGATCGGCGGCATCTACACTGGCATCTTCACCCCGACCGAGGCGGCGGCCATGAGCGCCGTGTATGCCTTCTTCGTCGCGGTGTACGTGTACAAGGACCTGAGCCTGAAACAGATCCCCAAGGTGCTGCGCGACTCGGCCAACATGTCGGCCATGCTGCTCTACATCATCACCAATGCGGTGCTGTTCTCCTTCCTGCTGACCTCCGAGAACATTCCCCAGGCCATGGCGGACTGGATCACCAATGCCGGCTTTTCCACCTGGCAGTTCCTGCTGGTGGTCAACGTCATTCTCCTGGTCGCCGGCTGCGTGATGGAGCCTTCATCCATCATGCTGATCATGGCGCCCATCATCTTCCCCGTCGCCATGAAGCTGGGAGTGGACCCGGTGCACCTGGGCATCCTCATGACGGTGAACATGGAGATCGGCATGATTACGCCGCCGGTCGGGCTGAACCTGTACGTGGCTTCGGGCATCACCAAGATGGGGCTGACCGAGCTGTCCAGGACGGTCATGCCCTGGCTGGCGGTGATGCTGGTGTTCCTGGCCCTGATCACCTATGTGCCCACCATCTCCATCTGGTTGCCCAAGACCCTGGGCATGATGTAGAGCAGTTGCGTCCCTTGCTCAACCCGGCTGCGGCCGGGTTTTTTTTCTGCCCTGTCCCCGGCACACACGACCGTGCGCGCCCGGGACACGAGGCGATTTTGTTGATAAAATAAAAAGTTACATCGGAATCCCGTACTTTTCTTTCAACTCGTTAATTTTGGGGAGTTTTTGATGCCTGTTGAACGCACCCTGTCGATCGTCAAGCCCGATGCCGTAGCCAAGAACGTGATCGGCAGGATCTATTCGCGCTTCGAAAGCAACGGTCTGAAGATCGTGGCGGCGAAGATGAAACACCTGTCGCGCAAGGAAGCCGAAGGTTTCTATGCGGTGCACCGGGAGCGCCCCTTCTTCAAGGACCTGGTCGAGTTCATGATCTCCGGCCCGGTCATGATCCAGGTGCTGGAAGGGGAGAACGCTATCGCCAAGAACCGGGAACTGATGGGCGCCACCGACCCGAAGAAGGCCGAGCCGGGAACCATTCGCGCCGATTTCGCCCAAAGCATCGACGCCAACGCCGTGCACGGCTCCGACAGCCCCGAGAATGCCAGGACGGAGATCGCCTACTTCTTCTCGGAGGCGGAAATCTACTCCCGCTGAGCCGGCCGTCGGCCCCAGTCCAGTGATGAAGCGCAATCTCCTCGATTTCGATGCCCAAGGCCTGGCCGCCTGGTTCCAGGAGCTGGGCGAGAAGCCTTTTCGCGCCCGCCAGGTGATGCATTGGGTGCATCAGTTCGGGGAGAGCGACTTCGAGCGCATGAGCGACGTGGCCAAGGCATTGCGCGGGCGCCTGGCGGAACTGGCCGAGGTGCGCGCGCCGGCAGTCATCCGCGATGCCGTATCCGGGGACGGCACGCGCAAGTGGCTGCTGGACGTGGGCAACGGCAATGCCGTCGAGTCAGTGTTCATCCCCGAGGAGAGCCGCGGCACCCTGTGCATCTCCTCCCAGGCGGGCTGCGCCCTGGACTGCGCCTTCTGCTCCACGGGCAAGCAGGGGTTCAACCGCAATCTGAGCGCCGGCGAGATCGTCGGCCAGCTCTGGTGGGCCAAGAAGGCCCTGGGCGATTTCCGCAAGCCGGGCGAAGCCCTCTCCCCCAGCCCCCCTCACGCGAGCGGGAGAGAGGAGCGATTTGCGGCTGACGCCGATAATGGGCCGGGGCGCATCATCAGCAACGTGGTGATGATGGGCATGGGCGAGCCCCTGGCCAATTTCGACAACGTGGTGACCGCCCTGCACCTGATGCTGGACGATCATGCCTACGGCCTGTCGCGGCGCCGGGTCACGGTATCCACATCAGGCATCGTGCCGGCCATGGACCGGCTGCGGGAGGCCTGCCCGGTGGCGCTGGCGGTGTCCCTGCACGCGCCCAATGATGAACTGCGCGATCGCCTGGTACCCATCAATCGCAAATACCCCTTGAAGGAACTGATGGCGGCATGCCGGCGCTACCTGGAGAAATCGCCGCGGGATTTCATCACCTTTGAATATGTCATGCTGGACGGCGTCAACGACAGCGATGAGCATGCGCGCGAGCTGCTGCGGCTGGTGCGTGATGTGCCCTGCAAGTTCAACCTGATCCCGTTCAATCCGTTCCCGAATTCCGGCTTCAAGCGTTCGCCGGCGGCGCGCATCCGCCAATTCGCGGAGATTCTCATGGACGCGCATATCGTCACCACCACGCGCAAGACGCGGGGGGACGATATCGACGCCGCGTGCGGCCAGTTGGCCGGCCAGGTGCAGGATCGCACCCGGCGCACGCGCCACAAAACGATTCCTGTGGTGGGAGTGGCCTAGTGAAGAAGATTCTATGGCTGGTGGTTGCGCTGGCCGGTTGCGCCGCCGCCCCGGGGACCCAGACGACGGCCCAGGTGCCGGTGTCGGAACAGCCCACGGTGGGCGACGCCGCCGCGCGCGCCAAGGTGCACACTGACCTGGGCATGCTCTACTTTCAGGCAGGGAATATGGCGGTGGCCCTTCAGGAAGGGAGAATCGCCCTTGCCGCCGACGCCAATTACGCCCCTGCCTACAATCTGCTGGGCCTGGTGCACATGTACCTGGGCGAAACTGCCGCCGCACGGGAGAACCTGGAGCGCGCCCAGCGTCTGGCGCCCGGCGATCCGGAGATCAACAACAACTACGGCTGGTTCCTGTGCACCCAGGGACAGGAGAAGCGCGGCATCGAGTTGCTGCTCAACGCCGTGAAGAATCCCCTCTACCAAACACCCACCAGGCCCTATACCAACGCCGGCCTGTGCGCCTTGCGCCTGAAGGATGACAAGGCGGCCGAGGACTATTTCCGCAGGGCCGCGGGTGCCGATCCCGGCAATGCCCAGGCTTTTTACCAGCTGGCCGAAATCAACTTCCGGCGCGGCGACTATTACCGCGCCAAGCAGTTCATCTCCGAGGTGCATCGGGTGACCGAGCCGAATGCGGAATCCCTGTGGCTGGCCTTGCGCATCGAACGCAAGCTGGGTGATCGCCAGGCCGAGGCGAGCTATTCGGCGCAACTACGGCGCAAATTCGCCGGCAGCCCGGAACACCAGGCCTTGATGCAGGGACGGTACGAGTGAGCGAGCTGGATTATCGGGAAACAACCATCCAGGAGCCGACCCCTCCGGGAGCCGTCCTGCGCGCCGCGCGTGAAGCGGCCGGCATGAGTGTGTTGGACGTGGCCCAGGCCCTCAAGCTGAGCCCGCGTCAGGTGGAGGCGATCGAGGCGGACGATTACGAGCGCCTGTCGGGTCCCACTTTCGTGCGCGGTTTCATTCGCAACTACGCCAAGCTGCTGCGCCTGGACGCCGCCGATCTCCTGGCCAGCCTGGACGGGAAGGCCCAGCTGTCGCCGGTCGAGTTGCGTGTGCCCGAACACGAGGGCGTGCGCATGCCCAGCGGCGCCGAGCGGCCCACACGCGCGTGGACAGTTGCTTCGCTGCTGGCGGCGGTCTTGCTGGTGGTCGCCGTCATACTGTATTTCGACCTGGTGGATGTTTCGCGGCTGCTGGGCCAGGGCGGCACTCGCCAAGCCATTGCCCCGCCGGCACCTGCCCCTGCCGCCGCGCCGCCGGCGCCTGTCCCGGCCGCCGCACCGGAAGCTCCTGCCGCGCAAGCGGCGCTTCCGGCCAACGCTGCGGTGGCGCCCGCCGAGAGCGGCCCGGCACCGGCCGACCCGGCCCAGCGCCGGCTGGTATTCACGTTCCAGGGCGACTCCTGGGTGGAGGTGCGCGAGGCTTCGGGCCAGATCATCTTCTCCCAGCTCAACCACAAGGGCACCACCCAGGTGGTGGAAGGCAGGGCGCCCTTGTCCCTGGTCATCGGCAACGCCAACGCGGTACGTCTGGTGGCCAATGAGCAGCCGGTGGACCTGGCACCCCATACCCGCGTCGAAGTGGCGCGGCTGAGCATCGAGTAACCCCCATGGCTGGTGAGCAACTGCCGGCCCGGCGCCGGCGCACCCGTACGGTATCTGTCGGCGGCGTGGCCATCGGCGGCGATCACCCGATCGTCGTCCAGTCCATGACCAACACCGACACCGCCGACCCCATCGCCACCGCCATCCAGGTGGCACAACTGGCGCGCGCCGGTTCCGAGATCGTGCGCATTACGGTCAACAATGCCGAGGCGGCGGCGGCCGTGCCGAGGATTCGCGAGCAGCTGCTGCGCATGAACCTGAACGTGCCCCTGGTAGGCGACTTCCATTTCAATGGCCACAAGCTCCTGAGCGAGCATCCCGCCTGCGCCGAGGCGCTGGACAAGCTGCGCATCAACCCCGGCAACGTGGGCAAGGGGGCCAGGCGCGACGAGCAGTTCGCCCGCATCGTCGAGATCGCCTGCAAGTACGGCAAGCCGGTGCGCATCGGCGTCAACTGGGGCAGCCTGGACCAGGATCTGCTGGCGCGCATCATGGACGAGAACGCCCGGCGGGCGCAGCCCAAGGATGCCGTCGAGGTGATGCGCGAGGCCATGGTGGCCTCTGCCCTGGAGAGCGCCGCCAAGGCGCAGGAATACGGTCTGCCGGGGGATCACATCATCCTCTCCTGCAAGGTGAGCGGCGTGCAGGACCTGATCGCCATTTACCGGGACCTGGCCGCCCGCTGCGACTACCCGCTGCACCTGGGCCTCACCGAGGCGGGCATGGGCTCCAAGGGCATTGTCGCGTCCACGGCTGCGCTGGCGGTGCTGCTGCAGGAGGGCATAGGCGACACCATCCGCGTGTCGCTCACCCCCGAACCCAACGGCAGCCGCACCCAGGAGGTCATCGTCGCCCAGGAAATCCTGCAGACCATGGGCCTGCGCGCCTTCACCCCCCTGGTGGCGGCCTGCCCGGGCTGCGGCCGCACTTCCAGCAGCTATTTCCAGGAGCTGGCCCAGGAGATCCAGAGCTACGTGCGCGACCAGATGCCCGTCTGGCGCAGCCGCTACGACGGCGTGGAGAACATGACCCTGGCGGTCATGGGCTGCGTGGTCAACGGGCCGGGGGAAAGCAAGCACGCCAACATCGGCATCAGCCTGCCCGGCACGGGCGAGACGCCCGTGGCACCGGTGTTCGTGGACGGGGAGAAGACCGTCACGCTCAAGGGCGAGGGCATTGCCGAGGAGTTCAAGGCCATCATCGACAACTACGTCGCCAGCAAGTATCCGAGGAAGGGAGGGCGGGCCTAGCCCGCTGCCGCAACAAGCATGTCTCAGACCATCCAAGCCGTGCGCGGGATGAACGACATCCTGCCGGACGAAGCCGAGTTGTGGGAGCAGTTCGAGGAAACCGTCAAGAGCTGGCTGCGCGCCTACGGCTATCGGCCGATCCGCATGCCCATCGTGGAGCCGACCCCCCTGTTCGCGCGGGCCATCGGCGCCGTGACGGACATCGTTGAAAAAGAGATGTACAGCTTCACCGACGCCCTGAACGGCGAACAGCTCACGCTGCGGCCCGAGGGCACGGCCTCCTGCGTGCGCGCCGTGCTTCAGCACAACCTGCTGTTCTCCGGCCCCCAGCGCCTATGGTATGCCGGACCCATGTTCCGCCACGAGCGGCCCCAGAAGGGCCGCTACCGGCAGTTCCACCAGTTCGGCGTGGAAGCCCTGGGCCTGGCCGGTCCGGATATCGATGCCGAGCAGATCATCATGTGCGCGCGCCTGTGGGACGACTTGGGGCTGGCCGATGTGCGCCTGGAGCTCAATTCCCTGGGCAGCACGGAGGAGCGGGCGCGCCACCGGCAGGACCTGATCGCCTATTTCGAGCGCCATGCCGAGAGCCTGGACGCCGATGCCACGCGGCGCCTGTACAGCAATCCCCTGCGCATCCTCGACAGCAAGAATCCCGACATGCAGGCGATCATCGAGGCGGCACCCAGGCTGACGGACTACCTGGGCGAGGACTCCCTCAAGCATTTCGAAGGGGTGCAGGCCCTGGTCAAGGATGCCGGCATTCCCTTCCGCATCAACCCGCGCCTGGTGCGCGGGCTGGACTACTACAACCTCACGGTGTTCGAGTGGGTGACCGACAAGCTGGGCGCCCAGGGTACCGTATGCGCCGGCGGGCGCTACGACGGCCTGGTGGCCCAGTTGGGCGGCAAGCCGGCGCCTGCCTGCGGCTTCGCCATGGGCGTGGAGCGCCTCATCGCCCTGTGGCGGGACGAGCACGGCGAAGAGGCGGTGGCGGCCACCCGGGTGGCGCCGGATGTCTACCTGGTGCACCAGGGGGCGGCGGCCCAGCCCCTGGCCTTCTCCGTGGCCGAGCAGTTGCGCGGCGCCGGCTTCGACGTGCTGCTCCATTGCGGCGGCGGCAGCTTCAAGTCCCAGATGAAGCGTGCCGACGCGTCGGGAGCGCTGGTCGCCTTGATCATCGGCGAGGACGAGGCGGCGGCGGGCGAGGTCAGCCTGAAGTTCCTGCGCCGCGCCGCCGAGCAGCAGCGCATCCCCGTGGGGCGGCTGGAAGAAGAGATCGGCAAACTCATATTTGAATGGGAAGAAGACAATGGCGGCGTTTGACCTGGAAGAACAGGAACAGATATCGGAACTGAGGGCCTGGTGGCAGCAGTACGGCAAGCTGGTGGTCACCGTCACCGTTGCCGCCGTGGTGACCGTGGTCGGGTTCAATTTCTGGCAGAGCTACCAGCGCCGGCAGGCGGGCGAGGCCTCGGCGGTGTTCGCCGCGCTGCAGAAGGCGGCTGCCGAGCGGGACGCCAAGAAGGCGCGCGAGGCGGCCGGCGAGCTCCTGGGCAAGTACGGCGGCACCGCCTATGCCGCCATGGGCGCCCTGGTATCGGCCAGGATCCAGTATGAAAGCGGCGACCTGCAGACCGCCAAGGCCCAGCTGCAATGGGTGGTCAACGAGGCCAAGGATGCGGAGCTGCGCGACATGGCGCGGCTGCGCCTGGCGGGCGTGCTGCTCGACGAGAAGGCCCATGACGAAGCGCTGAAGCTGCTGGGCGAGGAGCCCATGGCGGCGTTCGCCCCGCGCTATGCCGAGCTGAGGGGGGACGTGTTCATGGCCCAGGGCAAGCCGGCGGAGGCGCGCCAGGCCTACCAGGACGCCCTGGCCAAGCTCGATGCGGCCGAGAAGGAAGCCGGTCGCGGGCAGAGCGGCAGCGCGTTGCGCGAAGTGCTGCAGACCAAGCTCGACGCGGTCGGCGGACGATGATGCGCCTCGGCCTGATCGTCTCCCTGGCCGCGCTAACCGTGGCCGGTTGCGCCTCCATGGAGAAGCTCAACCCGGTCAACTGGTTCAGCAGCGAGCCCAAGGTCAAGATGGCCGAATTGCAGCCCATCACGCCCACGGCGGAACCGCGTCTGCTGTGGCAGGGCAGCGCCGGCAGCGGCGGCCCCTACGTGTTTACGCCGGCGGTGGCGGGCGACAGCGTGTTCGTCGCCGGCAACGACGGCACACTCGCCCGCTATGACGGCGGCAAGCAGGCGTGGCGCATCAATGCGGGCGAACGCCTGTCGGGCGGCGTCGGCAGCGACGGCCGCCTGGTGGTGGCGGGCACGCCCAAGGGCGAAGTGCTGGCCTTCGATGCCGGCGGCAAATTCCTGTGGAAGGCGCGCGTCTCCTCGGAGATCCTCAGCGCGCCGCAGGTGGCGGACAGCCTGGTGCTGGTGCGCAGCGGCGACTCGCGCATCTTTGCCCTGGATGCCGCCGACGGCAGGCGCAAGTGGGTCTATCAGCGCGCCACGCCGGCCCTGACGCTGCGCACCAACGCCGGCGTCGTGGTAGCCGGCAATCTCGCCCTGGCCGGGTTTCCCGGCGGCAAGCTGATTGCCATTGCCCTGAACAACGGCGCCGCCGTGTGGGAAGCGACGGTCGCCCTGCCCAGGGGCGCGACGGAACTGGAGCGGGTGGCGGACATCAGCAGCCCGCCGGTGGTGGCCGGCCGGGAGGTATGCGCGGCGGCATTCCAGGGACGGGTGGCGTGCTTCGATCTGGCCAGCGGCAATCACCTGTGGTCCCGGGACATTTCCAGCGTGTCCGGGCTGGACGTGGATACGCGCAACGTTTATGTGTCGGACGAGAAGGGTGCGGTTCACGCCCTGGATCGGGTCAATGGCGCCAGCCTGTGGAAGCAGGACAAGCTGTTCCTGCGCCAGTTGTCGCGCCCCCTCGCCGCGGACAATTACGTCGTCGTGGGCGATATCGCCGGCGTGGTACACCTGCTGCGGCGCGAAGACGGCGCCTTTGCTGCCCGCTACACCACCGACGGCAGTGCCATCGCCGCCGAGCCGGCGCGCCTGGAACGGGGCTTCCTGGTACAGACGCGCAACGGCGGCGTCTACGCCCTGTCGGTCAACTGAGCGCGGACGGCGCCTTCGGCTGGAAAGTGAAGTAGAAGCTCGTGCCGCGCTCCGGCACGCTGTCGACCCAGATACGGCCGCCGTGCATGCTCACCACCCGGTGCGCGGTCGCCAGTCCCACGCCCGTCCCCGGGAAATCGCCGCTGCTGTGCATGCGGTGAAAGGCCTTGAACACGCTGTCGCCGGCTGCGGTGCTGTCGAAACCGATGCCGTTGTCGCGCACGAAGAACACCGTTTCGCCGGCTTGGTCGGTGCGGCCGAACTCGATGACCGCCCGGGGCTGTAGCGCCGAGAACTTCCAGGCATTGTCCAGCAGGTTTACCAGGGTGACCCGCGCCAGGCCCGGATCGGCCTGGGCCGTGAGACCGGGCGCGATGTGCCAGGCGACGCTGCGCTTCAGGTCGGACTGGGCTAGCGCGGCGGCAATTTCCTCCGCCATGGCCGAAAGGTCCACGGCTTGGCGGCGCACCTGCTGGCGCGTGATCCGGGCCAGCAGCAACAGGTCTTCGATCAGCGCGCCCATGTTGCGCGCCGCGGCGACGATGCGCCGCAGATAGTCCCGGCCCTGGTCGTCCAGGCACCCGGAGTAGTCCTGGAGCAGCGCCTCGCTGAAGCCGGCGATGTGGCGCAGGGGCGCGCGCAGGTCGTGGGAGGCCGAATAGCTGAACGCTTCCAGTTCCGCATAAGACGCCTGCAGCTGCCGGTGCGCCTGATCGAAGGCGGCGGCCTGGGCTTCGGCCTCCAGGCGCAGGCGGTGCAGGGCGACAAAGGTTTCCGCCTTGGCGCGCAGCACCTCGGGGATTAGCGGCCAGGTCAGGTAATCCACTGCGCCCAGGCTGTATCCCGCGAGGCTGTGCTCCTGCCGCGTATAAAGGGCGGACACGAACACCACAGGGGTGTGGCGGCAGGAGGCAAGGCCACGGATGGCGCGCGCCACCGCGAAGCCGTCCATGTCCGGCAGTCCCACGTCAAGCAGGATCATGGCGAAGTCGCGGCGGGCGCACTGCTCGATGGCGGCGGCACCGTTGCCTACGGCGACCAGGTCCACGTCCAGGCCCATCAGCGCCAGTTCATAGAGCTTCAGGTTTGCCGGCGTGTCGTCGACCAGCAGCAGTTGCGGCCTGGTTGATGTTGTCGTCATCGTTTCGCCCGTTTTGTATCAGGTGCCATGGGGAAAACTTTTTCTCCTGAAGGCGCGGGCGAGCCCCGGTGAAAGGGTAGAATATACGGTTGCTTCCGGGGAAGCGGGCAGCGCGTCATACCCAGAAATTACCCCAGCGGCATAGATTTGGCAATCCGGCGGGTGGCTGCGCCCGGCCGTCTTCTCTGATGTGATGGAAACAGAATGAAACCGACACTGGTCCTGGTGGGGCGGCCCAACGTCGGCAAGTCCACGTTGTTCAACCGCCTGACCAAGAGCCGGGATGCACTGGTGGCGGACTTTCCCGGGCTCACGCGCGATCGCCACTACGGCCACGGCAAGACGGGCGGACGCGCCTACCTGGTGGTCGATACCGGCGGCTTCGAGCCCAGCGCGCGCGACGGCATCATGCACGAGATGGCGCGCCAGGCGGAGCAGGCCATTGCCGAGGCCGACATGCTGCTGTTCATGGTCGACGGCCGCGCCGGCCTCACGCCCCAGGACAAGGCCATCGCCGAGCGCCTGCGCCGCGCAAGCAGGCCGGTGCTGCTGGTGGTGAACAAGGCCGAAGGCATGGACCGCGCCCTGGTGGCGGCGGAGTTCCACGAACTGGGTTTCGGCCAGCCGCTGGTGATCTCCGCCGCCCACGGCGACGGCGTGCGCGAACTGGTGGACGAGGCCCTGGCGCCCTTTCCGCCGGAGCCTGAAGAGGAAGAAGAGGCGCGCGGGCCGCGCATCGCCGTGGTGGGGCGGCCCAACGTGGGCAAGTCCACGCTGATCAACGCCCTCCTGGGCGAAGAGCGGGTCATCGCCTTCGATCAGCCGGGTACCACTCGGGATGCCATCGCCGTGCCTTTCGAGCGCGACGGCAAGGCCTACACGCTGATTGACACCGCCGGCCTGCGCCGGCGCGGCAAGGTGTTCGAGGCGGTGGAGAAGTTCTCGGTCATCAAGACACTGCAGTCGGTGGAGGAAGCCAACGTCGCCGTGCTGGTGCTGGATGCGGGGCAGGAGATCTCGGATCAGGACGCCCACATCGCCGGTTTCATCGTCGAGGCGGGACGCGCCCTGGTGGTCGCCGTCAACAAGTGGGACCAGGCGGACGAATACCGGCGCGACCGGCTGAAGGCGGACCTGGCGCGCAAGCTCAACTTCCTGGGCTTCGCGAAGATCCACTACATCTCGGCGCTCAGGGGAGAAGGGCTGAGCGGGCTGATGGCCTCGGTGGACGCCGCCTACGCCGCCGCCATGACCAGGCTGCCCACGCCGAAGCTGACGCGGGTGCTGCAGGCGGCCGTCGCCCGGCAGACGCCGCCGCGCCACGGCATATTCCGGCCCAAGCTGCGTTACGCCCACCAGGGGGGCACCAACCCGCCGGTGATCGTGGTCCACGGCAATGCGCTGGAGCACGTGCCCGATTCCTACAAGCGCTATCTGGAGCGGACCTTCATGGAGCATTTCAAGCTCAGGGGCACGCCGCTACGTATCGAATTCCGTACTACCCGCAACCCCTATGCGGACAAGGAGGCATGAAAACAGCAAAGCGATCCGACAGTTAGGGTATCGTGCCGGCGGCGCGAACTTTGTCCCGGGCCGTTGCTCCAAGAAAGTAGCGGTGTCGTTGCGGGGCGACTGTGGCGCGCGCCGGGAAAATCATTTAAAGTAATGATCCAACTATAAAATTTAAGGGGCCGTTATATGAGCAACAAAGGGCAACTGCTACAAGACCCGTTCCTCAACACCTTGCGCCGGGAACACATCCCGGTTTCGATTTATCTCGTGAATGGCATCAAGCTGCAGGGGCAAGTGGAATCCTTTGACCAGTACGTCGTGCTTCTCAAGAACACGGTGACCCAGATGGTCTACAAGCACGCCATTTCCACGGTCGTTCCGGCGCGCCCGGTCACTATCGCCCACGAGCACGGCGAATAATCGATGGCCGTATCCCTCGTCGGACGGCTCCGCCGTCACGAAAATCTGCATGTTTGAACGGCCTGCGGCCGGCGAGAAGGCGGTCCTAGTTCAACTCGATTTCGGCACCGGTGATGCGGCCGAACGCCTGGAGGAATCCGAACTCCTGGCTTCCTCGGCCGGCGCCACGGTAGTCGCCATCGTGCAGGGGCGCCGCCAGGCGCCGGACGCGGCCACTTTCGCCGGACGCGGCAAGGTCGCCGAGATCGCCGAGTGCGTACGCCAGCGGCTAGCCGATATCGTCATCTTCAACCACGAGCTTTCCGCCGCCCAGCAGCGCAACCTGGAGAAGGAGCTGGGCCGCCGCGTGGTGGACCGCACCAGCCTCATTCTTGACATCTTCGCCCTGCGCGCCAAGAGTCACGAGGGCAAGCTGCAGGTGGAACTGGCCCAGCTGCAGCACATGGCCACGCGCTTGGTGCGCGGCTGGACACACCTGGAACGGCAGAAGGGCGGCATCGGGCTGCGCGGCCCGGGCGAGACCCAGTTGGAGACCGACCGGCGGCTGCTGGCCAACCGGGTCAAGGTGCTCAAGGACCGTCTCAAGCAGCTGGAGCGGCAGCGGGCGGTACGGCGCAAGGCGCGGACGCGCCGCGACATGATGGGCGTGTCCCTGGTGGGCTATACCAACGCCGGCAAGTCGACCCTGTTCAACGCCCTGACCCACGCCGGCGCCTATGCCGCCGACCAGTTGTTCGCTACTCTCGACACCACTTCGCGCCGGCTTTACCTGCCCGACGCCGGCAACATCATCCTGTCCGACACGGTGGGGTTCATCCGCGATCTGCCCCACTCCCTGGTGGCGGCGTTCCACGCGACGCTCGAGGAGACCGCGAGCGCCGATCTGTTGCTGCACGTGGTCGACTCCGCCAGCGCCGATCGCGATGCGCAAGTCGGGGCGGTGAATGCCGTGCTGGGCGAGATCGGCGCTGCCGGCGTGCCCCAGATCCTGGTATGGAACAAGATTGATATGACGGGGGCGGCTCCGGGGGTCGATCGGGATGCCTATGGTAGAATCAGCCGCGTTCGCTTGAGCGCGCGCACGGGCGTGGGCCTGGACCTGCTGCGTCGGGCCCTGATAGAGGCGGCCGGGGGAGGCGAAACGGGACTCCCTGCTGCCCACGCCGCCTGAAATTCCATCTTTTTCTTACGAAAAGTAGCCTGCCCATCGTGATCACCGGGATACTCATGTCGCTGAACGACCCCCAATGGGGCAATAACAAAGGCGGCAACCAAGGCCCTCCCGACCTGGAGGATTTGTGGCGCGACTTCAACCGGCGCTTGTCCAGGATGTTCGGCAAGCGCGGCGGCGGCGGCGAGATTCCGCCGCGCCAGCCCTTGAACTTCCGCATGTTCGGCGGCGGCGTCGGTGCGCTGGTCGCCCTGATTCTGGTGATCTGGCTCGCCAGCGGTTTTTACATCGTCGATGCCAGCCAGCGGGGCGTGGTGCTGACCTTCGGCCGCCTCGATTCCATCACCGAGCCGGGCCTGCGCTGGCGTCTGCCTTACCCCATCCAGTCCCACGAGATCGTGCGCCTCACGGACGTGCGCGTGGTGGAAGTGGGCTATCGCGGCTCCGACAAGAACCGCGTCCTCAAAGAGGCGCTGATGCTCACCGACGACGAGAACATCATCAACATCCAGTTTGCCGTCCAGTGGGACCTGAAAGATCCCAAGGATTACCTGTTCAACAACCGCCAGCCCGATGACACCGTGCTGCAGGCGGCCGAGACGGCCATGCGCGAGATCGTCGGCAAGAGCAAGATGGATTTCGTGCTCTACGAGGGGCGCGAGCAGGTGGCCGCGTCGGCTTCCAAGCTGATGCAGGAGATCCTGGACCGTTATCAGACCGGCATCCAGGTGCGACGGCTGACGTTGCAGAACGTGCAGCCGCCCGAACAGGTGCAGGCGGCCTTTGATGATGCGGTCAAGGCCGGGCAGGACCGGGAACGGCAAGTGAACGAGGGCCAGGCCTATGCCAACGACGTCATTCCCCGGGCGCGCGGCACCGCGTCGCGGCTGCTGGAGGAGGCGAACGGTTACCGGCAGAGGGTGGTGGCGAACGCCGAGGGTGAGGCGAGCCGCTTCAAGCAAGTCCTCGTGGAATACAACAAGGCGCCGGAAGTGACGCGGCAGCGCCTGTACCTGGATACCATTCAGCAAGTGCTCTCCAGCACCACCAAGATCATGCTGGATGCCAAGGGCAGCGGCAACCTGCTGTACCTGCCCATCGACAAGCTGATGCAGGCCGCCGGCGCCGCCGCGCCCGCCGCAGCCGGCGAGGCGGCCGCCGTACCGCGCGCTCCCGCACCCTCCCTGTCCAACGAGGTGCCGCCGCAGCTGGACAAGTCCATCGATTCGCGCTCGCGGGAGTCCCTGCGTTCCCGGGAAAGGGGGGAGCGCTGATGCGCCGCAATCTTCCCTTCGTTGCCGCCGTCATCCTGACGGTGCTGGTGCTGATGGCCATGTCCCTGTTCACCGTGGACCAGCGCAAGTACGCCATCGTCTTCCAGCTGGGAGAAATCAAGGAGGTCATCAGCCAGCCGGGCTTGAACTTCAAGTGGCCGCTGATCCAGAACGTGCGCTATTTCGACAAGCGCATCCTGACCTACGACTCGCCCGAGCCCGAGCGCTTCCTGACCTCCGAGAAGAAGCCGGTGCTGGTGGATGCCTTCGTGAAGTGGCGCATCGTCGACGTGCGCCAGTACTACATCAGCGTGCAGGGAGACGAATCCCGGGCGCAGATCCGCCTGTCCCAGACGGTCAATTCCGGACTGCGCGAGGAGTTCGGCAAGCGCACGGTGCATGACGTCGTATCCGGCCAGCGGGACAAGATCATGGACGACGTGCGCCAGAAGGCGGACCAGGACGCGCGCAGCATCGGCGTGCAGATCGTGGACGTGCGCCTGAAGCGGGTGGACCTGCCCCAGGAAGTGTCCGAGTCGGTCTATCGCCGCATGGAGACGGAACGCAAGCGCGTGGCCAACGAGCTGCGCTCCAAGGGTGCGGCGGAAGCGGAGAAGATCCGCGCCGACGCCGATCGCCAGCGCGAGATCATCATCGCCGAGGCGTACCGCGAGGCCCAGCGCATCAAGGGCGAGGGGGATGCCAAGGCCGCCGCCATCTATGCCCAGGCTTTCAGCCAGAACCCGGAGTTCTACGCCTTCTACCGCAGCCTCGAGGCGTATCGGCAGAGCTTCAAGAGCAAGAACGACGTACTGGTGCTGGAGCCCAACAGCGAGTTCTTCAAATACCTGAGGAATGCGGGCAAGGGTGGCAAGTAATGGCCTCGTCGTTGCTGCTGGCGCTCGCGCTGATGCTGGTGCTCGAAGGCATACTGCCGCTCCTGGCGCCGCGCCTGTGGCGTGATACCTTTCGCCGCATCACCGAGCTGGCCGACGGGCAATTGCGCTTCATCGGCCTGAGTTCGATCCTGGTCGGCCTGTTGCTGCTGTTCATCGTCACCTGAGCGTTTCCCGGTCCATGCGCCGCTGGCTCCTGCCCGAAGCTATCGAAGACATCCTGCCCGCCGAGGCCGAGCGCATCGAACGGCTGCGCCGCGCCCTGCTGGACGAGTTCCGCGTCCATGGCTACGAGCTGGTGATGCCGCCGCTGCTGGAGTACCTGGAGTCGCTGCTCACCGGCAGCGGCCGCGACATGGACCTGCGCACCTTCAAGCTGGTGGACCAGCTGTCCGGCCGCACCATGGGCATCCGCGCCGACATCACGCCCCAGGTGGCGCGCATCGACGCCCACCTGCTCAACCGCAAGGGTGTGGCGCGGCTGTGCTACTGCGCCAGCGTGCTGCACACGCTGCCCGCCAGCCTCACCGCCACGCGCGAGCCCCTGCAGATCGGCGCCGAGCTTTATGGCCATGGCGGTCTGGAGGCCGACGTGGAAATCATCCGACTGCTGGCGCGCGCCCTGTCCCTGGCCGGCGTCACGGCGAGCCGCATCGATCTGGGGCACGTGGGGGTGTTCCGCGCCCTGGCGGCGCACGCCGGGGTGGATGCGGAACTGGAGCAGGAACTGTTCGCGGCGCTGCAGACCAAGGATCTGCCCGGGTTGCGCGAATTGGTGGCGGGCGTGGCGGAGCCCGTGCGCTCGGCGCTGCTGACCCTGCCCGAATGCTATGGTGATGCGCGGGCGCTGGAACGGGCGGCGCGCCTGCTGCCCCAGGAAGCGGAGATCGGCCAGGCCCTGGACGACCTGCGCCGCCTGGCCGAGGCGCTGAGGGAATTGCCCATCAGCTTCGACCTGGCCGACCTGCGCGGCTACCATTACCACAGCGGCGTCGTGTTCGCCGCCTACTGTGCCGCCCATCCCGGGGCCATCGCCCTGGGCGGGCGCTACGACAAGGTGGGCAAGGCGTTCGGGCGCGGCCGCCCGGCAACGGGCTTCAGCATGGATTTGCGCGACCTGGCGCAACTGGGCGGGGCGCCGGTGCGGCCGGGCGCCATTCTTGCCCCCTGGGGCGACAAGGCCGATTTGCGTGCGGCGATCGAGGCCTTGCGCGCCCAGGGCGAGGTGGTGGTGGAGGCGTTGCCGGGGCACGAGGGCAGCTGGGCAGAAACGGGATGCGACCGCCGCCTGGTGAAACAGGGCGGGCGCTGGCAAGTGGTTCAGGGAGCAGAGTAGGGCAATGGCAAAGAACGTGGTAGTCGTCGGCACCCAGTGGGGCGACGAGGGCAAGGGCAAGGTGGTCGACTGGCTGACGGATCATGCCCAGGGCGTGGTGCGCTTCCAGGGCGGGCACAATGCGGGGCATACCCTGGTCATCGGCGGCAAGAAGACCGTGCTGCATCTGGTGCCCTCGGGCATCCTGCGCGAGGGCGTCACCTGCTACATCGGCAACGGTGTCGTGCTGTCGCCCGAGGCGCTGGTGAAGGAGATGGACGAGTTGGAGGCGGCCGGCATCGATGCGGGCGCGCGCCTGCGCATTTCCGAGGCCTGTCCCCTCATCCTGCCCTACCACCAGGCCCTGGATCTGGCGCGCGAGGCGGCCAAGGGCGAGAACAAGATCGGCACCACCGGCCGCGGCATCGGCCCCGCTTACGAGGACAAGGTGGCGCGCCGGGCGCTGCGCCTGCAGGACCTGCTGCGGCCCAAGCGCTTTGCCGAGAAGCTGGCGGAGCTCCTGGACTATCACAACTACGTACTGAAACACTACTACCGCGCCGAGACGGTGGATTTCCAGAGGACGCTGGAAGGCGCCCTGGCTCTGGCGCCGCGTCTGGAGAAACTGGTGGCCGACGTGCCGCGCGCCCTGTACGAGGCGCACCGGGACGGCGCCAACCTGCTGTTCGAGGGCGCCCAGGGGACGCTGCTGGATATCGACCATGGCACCTATCCCTTCGTCACCTCGAGCAACTGCGTGGCCGGCGCGGCGGCCGCCGGGGCGGGCGTGGGACCGGGCATGCTGCACTATGTCCTGGGCATCACCAAGGCCTATACCACGCGCGTAGGCAGCGGCCCCTTCCCCACGGAGCTGGCCGACGAGGTGGGCCGGCATCTGGCCACCCGCGGCAAGGAATTCGGCGCCACCACGGGACGGCCGCGCCGCTGCGGCTGGTTCGATGCGGCTGCGCTCAAGCGTTCCATCCAGATCAACGGCGTGTCCGGCCTGTGCGTGACCAAACTGGACGTGCTCGACGGGGTCGAAGAACTCAAGGTGTGCACCGGCTATCGGCTGGAGGGCCGCTTCACGGATATCCTGCCCGTGGGCGCCGAGGACCTGGCCGGCTGCGAACCGGTTTACGAAACCTTGCCGGGCTGGAAAGAGAGCACGGTGGGTATCAAGGCGCTGGAGGCGCTGCCGGCCAGTGCCCGGGCTTATCTGAAGCGCATCGAGGAGATCTGCGGCGTGCCGGTGGACATGATCTCCACTGGGCCCGACCGGGAAGAGACCATCGTGCTGCGGCATCCGTTCAAGTGATGTCCGTCCGGGACGGGCGGAAAACAAATAAAAAAGCCGGTCGATCGACCGGCTTTTTCGTATTTTTCGTATTAACCTGGTGCCCAGGAGAGGACTCGAACCTCCACAGTGTTGCCACCGCTAGGACCTGAACCTAGTGCGTCTACCAATTCCGCCACCTGGGCAAGCGAGCGCGTGATTTTAGACGAACTCAGGATTTTGTCAATGAAAAAACCAAAACTTTCCAAGATCCGACGCAGCGATCCGAACTTCGAACAGGAAGCGGCCAAGTACGAGTATCCCTTGCCAAGCCGCGAGTACATCCTGCAGACCCTTGCGGACAAGGGCGTGCCCATGACCTTCGAGCAGATCGTCGGCGCGCTCGACGTCAAGCCCTTCGAGTTCGAGGCCTTCGAACGCCGCCTGGGGGCCATGGAGCGCGAGGGCCAGGTTCTGCGCAACCGGCGCGGCGCCTACCTGATCCCGGACAAGGCGGACCTGATCCACGGCCGCGTGGTGGGCCACCCGGACGGCTTCGGCTTCCTGGTGCCCGATGACGGAAGCCCCGACCTGTTCCTGGGCCCCAAGGAGATGGACAAGGTGCTCCACGGCGACCGGGTCATCGTCAGCGTCGTGGGCCTGGACCGCAAGGGGCGGCGCGAGGCCAAGATCGTCGAGGTGCTGGAGCGCGTCAACCACAAGCTGGTAGGCCGGCTTTATTCCGAACATGGGGTGCAGTTCGTGGTGGCGGAGAACCGCCGCATCAGCCAGGACATCCTCATTCCGCCCGGCGCCGCGGCCCGGGCCAAGCCGGGGCAGGTGGTGATGGTGGAAATCATCGAGCAGCCCAGCAAGCATGCCCAGCCCATCGGCCGGGTGATCGAAGTGCTGGGCGACTACGGCGATCCCGGCATGGAGATCGAGATCGCCCTGCGCAAGCACGAACTGCCCTTCGAGTTCTCAAGGGAGGCCCTGGCGGAAGCGAAGAAGCTGCCGGACAAGGTACGCAGGAGCGACTGGGAGGGGCGCGAGGACATACGCCATCTGCCCCTGGTGACCATCGACGGCGAGACCGCCAAGGACTTCGACGACGCCGTGTATTGCGAGCGCCAGGGCAGCAACGGCAGGGGCGGTTTCCGGCTGGTGGTGGCCATCGCCGACGTGAGCTACTACGTGCGGCCGGACGGGGCGCTGGACGCCGAAGCCCTGGAGCGGGGCAACTCGGTCTATTTCCCGCGCCGGGTGATCCCCATGCTTCCGGAGAAGCTGTCCAACGGCCTGTGCTCCCTCAATCCCCAGGTGGAACGCCTGTGCATGGTGTGCGACATGGCCATCGCCGCCAACGGCGCCATCAAGCGTTACCGCTTCTATCCGGCGGTGATGTACTCCCACGCCCGCCTGACCTATACGGAGGTGGCGGCGGCCCTCTACGACAACGACCCGCAAGCGGTGGCCAAGCTGGGGCCGCTGCTGCCCCATCTGCAGAACCTGGATGCGTTGTACCGGGTGCTGGCCAAGGCGCGGGCGAAGCGCGGCGCCATCGACTTCGAGACGGTCGAGACGCAGATGATCTTCAACGACCAGGGCAAGATCGAGAAAATCGTGCCCTACGCCCGCAACGACGCCCATCGCATCATCGAGGAATGCATGCTGGCGGCCAACGTGTGCGCCTCCGAGTACCTGCAGGAGAACGACCACCCGGCCCTGTACCGGGTGCACGAGGGCCCGACCGAGGAGAAGCTGGAGCGCCTGCGGGAATTCCTGGGCGGCTTTGGCCTGCAACTGGGCGGAGGCCGTGAGCCCAAGGCCAAGGACTACGCCAAGCTGCTGGAGCAAATCAAGGGCCGGCCCGATTACCAGCTGCTGCAGACGGTGATGCTGCGCTCCCTGCAGCAGGCCTTGTACAGCCCCGACAACGTGGGCCATTTCGGCCTCGCCTACGAGGCCTACACCCATTTCACTTCGCCCATCCGGCGCTATCCGGATTTGCTGATCCATCGCTCCATCAAGGCGGTGCTGGCGAACCAACCCTATCATCCGGGCAACTGGGACGAGATCGGCATCCACTGCTCCCAGACCGAGAGGCGCGCCGACGAGGCCACCCGCGACGTGGAGGCCTGGCTCAAGTGCTACTACATGCGCGACCGGGTGGGCGAGGAGTTCGAGGGCAGCGTCTCGGCCGTCACCTCCTTCGGCATCTTCGTGGCCCTGGACGAGGTGTTCGTGGAGGGGCTGGTGCATGTCTCCGATCTGGGCAGCGACTACTTCCACTTCGACGAGGCGCGCCACGAGCTGCGCGGTGAGCGCACCGGCGCACGCTATCGCCTGGCCGACCGGGTGCGCGTGCAGGTGCTGCGGGTGGACCTGGAAACCACCCGGATCGACTTCCGGCTGGTGGAGCAGGAAGGAGCCGCGCGCAAGGGATCGGGGGGCTTCCTGCGCTCGCGCCGGGAGAGGAAGTGATGGCAGAGACCCGCTTCATTTTCGGTTTCCATGCCGTCACTGCCCGCCTGCGCCAGCACCCGGACGCGGTCCGTGAGATCTACCTGGCCCAGGGCCGGCACGATGCGCGGGCGCGGGACTTGATCAAGCTGGCCGAGGCCCACGGCGTGCGCGTGGTGATGACGGAGCCGGCGCGTCTGGACGGCATGGTGGGGGGGCGCCACCAGGGCGTGGTGGCGCGGGTGGACGCGCGGATGCCCCACGTGACCCTCGACGACGTGCTCGACACCCTGGCCGAGCCGGCCCTGCTGCTGGTGCTGGACGGCGTTCAGGATCCCCACAATCTCGGCGCCTGCCTGCGGGTGGCGGATGCCGCCGGCGCCCAGGCGGTGATCGCGCCCAAGGACCGGGCCGTGGGACTCAATGCCACCGCCATCAAGGTGGCCTCGGGGGCCGCCGATCACGTGCCCTACATCACCGTCACCAATCTGGCCCGCACCCTGCGCCAAATGCAGGAGCGGGGCGTATGGACCGTGGGCGCCGACGCCGCGGCGGACCAGGATATCTACTCGGTCGATCTCAAGGGTCCCCTGGCCCTGGTGCTGGGCGCCGAGGGTAGCGGGCTGCGGCGCCTGACGCGCGAGACCTGCGATCAACTGGTGCGCATCCCCATGTACGGAACGGTGGAGAGCCTCAACGTATCGGTGGCGAGCGGCATCTGTTTGTTCGAGGCCCGCCGCCAGCGCGGGGCCTGACCGGCAACGCGTTGATTTTCTTCGGGCGGGCGGGTAAAATGCCGGCCCTTTACCACCTTGCCCCACCGCAACCGCATGGCGGGGGGCTGATTCCACAAGGAGATTGCATGCGACACTACGAAATCGTCTTCATCGTCCACCCGGACCAGTCGGAACAGGTCCCGGCGATGATCGAGCGCTACAAGACGCTGGTCACCGGGCGCAACGGCCGGATCCATCGCCTCGAGGACTGGGGCCGCCGCCAGCTGGCCTATCCCATCCAGAAGGTGCATAAGGCCCACTACGTGCTCATGAACATCGAGTGCGACAACGAGTCCCTGTCGGAACTGGAGCACGCCTTCAAGTTCAACGACGCCGTGCTGCGCCATCTCGTGGTGAAAATGACCAAGCCCGTCACCACCCCTTCGCCCATGATGAAGGAAGAGAAGGCCAAGTCGCTGACGCCGGCGCCCGAAGCCAAACCGGCGGAACAGCCGACCCCGCCGACGGAACAGCCCGCGGCTTGATGTGACGGACGCCAGGAACCGGCTGACACTCGACGGCAGCATCGTAGAAATCGCGCAGCTGCGCTACACGCCGGCGGGAGTGCCGGTGGTGAATTTCCGCATCGGGCACAAGTCCGAGCAGATCGAGGCGGGACATCCGCGCCAGGTAGAAGTGGAAATGGCAGCCGTGGCCCTGGGACAGACCGCCCAGCTGATAGGCGGAGCGAAACCGGGGGAACGCGCGAAATTCGGCGGATTCATCGCGGCGAAAAGCATCAAGGTGAAGCAGCCGGTGCTGCATGTGACGGAAATCGAATTTTTGGAAGGAAACGAAAATGGCATTCAGACCCAAGGGTAAACCGGGACAGAAGCGCAAGGAAGACAAGGGCCCCCGCGGCATGTTCAAGCGCCGCAAGTTCTGCCGCTTCACGGCCGAGAAGATCGAGTGGATCGACTACAAGGATGTGGATCTGCTGAAGGACTTCATCACCGAGAACGGCAAGATCATGCCGGCGCGCATCACCGGCACCCGGGCCGGCTACCAGCGCCAGCTGTCCACCGCCATCAAGCGCGCCCGCTTCCTGGCCCTGCTGCCCTACACCGACCTGCACTGAGAGGGGGACGGCGATGCAAGTCATTCTGATGGAAAAGATCATCAACCTGGGCAATCTGGGCGACGTGGTCAAGGTGCGCGACGGCTATGCCCGCAACTATCTCATCCCCCAGGGCAAGGCCAAGCGCGTGACGCCCGAGAACCTGGCCGCCTTCGAGACCACGCGCGCCGAGCTGGAGCGCGCCCAGGCCGAGAAGCTGGCCGCTGCCAAGGAGCAGGCCGCCAAGCTGGAAGGCCTGATGGTGCAGATCACCCGCAAGGCGGGCGTCGACGGCCGCCTGTTCGGCTCCGTGTCCAACTTCGACATCGCCGAGGCGCTGAAGGCCCTGGGCTACGAAGTGGAGCGTTCCGCCATCCGCATGCCCCAGGGACCGCTCAAGCAGATCGGCGACACCCATATCGAGGTGGCCCTGCACAGCGACGTGGTGGCCACCATTACAGTCTCCGTGCTGGGCGAGTAACGCCAGCCCGCCGGCAGGACCCGCAGGGGCCGCGTTTGCGGCCCCTTTGCATTGCGCGGCTCACCCGGTGAGCCGCGCGTTGTCCACAATTCGTCCACAGCCTACTCACAGCATTTGCACAGGGTTTTCCCCTCGCTCCGGAAGGGGCGCGGAGGTAGACTCGCGAGATTCTCAGGAGGCTCCCCATGGTTCAGGTTCGCGGTCCTGTTGCCGCCCCAGATCCCCAAATTGCCGCGCTCAAACTGCCGCCCCACTCCATCGAGGCGGAGCAATCGCTGATCGGCGGGCTGCTGCTGGACAACAATGCCTGGGACCGCATCGCCGACCTGGTGGGCGAGGCCGACTTCTACCGGGACGACCATCGCCGCATCTTCCGCCATATCGCCAAGCTGGTCGAGTTGGGCAAGCCGGCAGACGTCATCACGGTATTCGAGTCCCTGGACAAGAGCAACGAGGCAGAGCAGAGCGGCGGGCTGGCCTACCTGGGGGAGATCGCCAACAACACGCCGTCCGCGGCCAATATCCGGCGCTATGCCGAGATCGTGCGCGAGCGCGCCATCCTGCGCAAGCTGGTGACGGTGGGCGACGAGATCGCCGCCAGCGCGCTCAATCCCGCCGGCAAGGACGCCAAGCAACTGCTGGACGAGGCCGAGGCCAAGGTGTTCGAGATCGCCGAAGCCGGGTCGCGCAAGGACCAGGGCTTCGTGGCGATCCAGCCCCTGCTGGGGCAGGTGGTGGACCGCATCCAGGAGCTGTACGACCGGGACCACCCCTCCGACATCACCGGCATTCCCAGCGGCTTTCATGACCTGGACCGGATGCTGTCGGGCCTGCAGCCGGGCGACATGATCATCGTCGCCGGCCGGCCCTCCATGGGCAAGACCGCCTTCGCCCTGAACATCGCCGAAGGCGTGGCCCTGGAGGCCGGGCTGCCGGTGGCGATCTTTTCCATGGAAATGCCCGGCACCCAGCTCGCCATGCGCTTCCTGTCGTCCGTGGGCAAGCTGGACCAGCACCGGGTGCGCACGGGACGGCTCAACGACGACGAATGGCAGCGCATGACCTATGCCCTGGGCAAGCTGCACGAGGCCTCCATCCACATCGACGAGACGCCGGCGCTCAACGCCACGGAGCTGCGGGCGCGGGCGCGCCGCCTCTACCGGCAGTGCGGCAAGCTGGGCCTGATCGTGATCGACTACCTGCAGCTCATGTCCTCGGTCAAGGAAGGGGAGAACCGGGCCACGGAGATCTCGGAGATCTCGCGCGCGGTGAAGGCGCTGGCCAAGGAGCTGCACGTGCCGGTGATCGCCCTGTCCCAGCTGTCGCGCAATGTCGAGCAGCGCCCCAACAAGCGCCCGGTCATGTCGGACCTGCGCGAATCGGGTGCCATCGAGCAGGACGCGGACGTGATCCTGTTCATCTACCGGGACGAGGTGTA
>JBMOQT010000304.1:0-25489 GCA_049320945.1 Pseudomonadota bacterium | reverse complement strand
GGTCGAACCTCTCTCAACGCAAAGGACGCAAAGACGCAAAGGCCGCAAAGGGAAAACAACTGCTTGATCAAACGGTGAACCAATCAATCCCTTTGCGCTCTTTGCGTCTTTGCGATCTCCGCGTTGAAGGAGGTTGAGTAGCGTCTTCTAAAGCCGGGCGCGGGTTTGCCTTCAGTCGCGCGCCGGTGTTACAGCACGTCAGCAGCGTGGTCCGCCAGGCGCGAGCGCTCGCCGCGCTGCAGGGTGACGTGGCCGCTGTGGGGCCAGCCCTTGAAACGGTCCACCACGTAAGTGAGACCCGAGCTGCCTTCCGTGAGGTAGGGGGTGTCGATCTGGGCGATATTGCCCAGGCAGATTACCTTGGTGCCGGGGCCGGCGCGGGTGATGAGGGTCTTCATCTGCTTGGGCGTCAGGTTCTGGGCCTCGTCGATGATCAGAAACTTGTTGATGAAGGTGCGCCCGCGCATGAAGTTGAGGGACTTCACCTTGATGCGCGAGCGGATCAGGTCGCGGGTGGCCGCGCGGCCCCATTCGCCGCCTTCGTCGTCGGACTTGTTGAGCACGTCCAGGTTGTCTTCCAGGGCGCCCATCCACGGCGTCATCTTCTCTTCCTCGGTGCCCGGCAGGAAGCCGATGTCCTCGCCCACGGGCACGGTCACCCGGGTCATGATGATCTCGCTGTAGAGCTTGGATTCCAGGGTCTGGGTAAGGCCGGCGGCGAGCGTCAGCAGGGTCTTGCCGGTGCCCGCCTGGCCCAGCAGGGTGACGAAGTCCACGTCCGGGTTCATGAGCAGGTTGAGGGCGAAGTTCTGCTCCCGGTTGCGGGCGGTGATGCCCCACACGTTGTTCTTCTGGTGGCTGTAGTCCCTGAGGGTCTCCAGCACGGCGCTCCTGCCCGCGCGCTCGCGCACGATGGCGTAGAAGGGGCGGTCTCCCTCCTGGTACACGAACTCGTTCACCAGCAGTTCGGCGCACAGGGGGCCCTGCACCCGGTACAGGGTGTGGCCGTCCTGCTTCCAGGATTCCATGTCCCTGCCGTGGCTGTCCCAGAAATCGGGCGGCAGCTCGCGCGTGCCGGTGTACAGGAGGTCGGTGTCCTCCAGCACCTTGTCGTTGTAGTAGTCCTGCGCGTCCAGGCCCAGGGCGCGGGCCTTGATGCGCATGTTGATGTCCTTGCTGACCAGGATGACCTCGCGCTTGGGGTAACGCTCGCGCAGGTGCATCATGACGCCGATGATCTGGTTGTCCGCCTTGGCCGTCGGCAGGGCCGGGGGCAGGTCGCCGCTGATCGGCTCGGTCTGCAGGAACAGGCGCCCGGTCGCCAGCTCGCTGGACGGGCCGGTGAGGGGAATGCCGTCGGCGATGCTGTGCTCGACGCCGCTGACCACGCTGTCCAGCATGCGGCTCGCCTGGCGGGCGTTGCGCGCCACTTCCGACATGCCCTTCTTGTTGTTGTCCAGCTCCTCGAGGGTCATGATGGGCACATACACGTCGTGTTCCTCGAAACGGAACAGGCTCGTGGGGTCGTGCATCAGGACGTTGGTGTCGAGGACGAACAGCTTGGACTGTGTGGCGGGTGCTGCGCTGCGCTTGGCGCTCATCGTAACTTCTGTCGCTCCGCGTTGGTTAAAGGCTTTTCACGAATTCCAGCACTTCGGCGGCGTGTCCCGGCACCTTGACGCCGCGCCACTCCCGGCGCAGCACGCCGGTGCCGTCGATGACAAAGGTGCTGCGCTCGATGCCGCGCACCTGCTTGCCGTACATGTTCTTCATCTTGATCACCCCGAACAGGGCGCAGGCCTTTTCCTCGGCGTCGGACAGCAGCTCGAAGGGCAGCCCCAGTTTCTTCTTGAAGCCCTCGTGGGACTTGACGCTGTCGCGGGAGACGCCATAGACGGCGCAGCCGGCGCGCACGAATTCGTCGTGCAAGTCGCGGAACTGCTGGGCCTCCGTGGTGCAGCCGGGCGTGTTGTCCTTGGGATAGAAGTAGAGAACCAGGGGCTTGCCGCGCGCGCTGGACAGGCTGAAGGCGAGGTCGCCGGTGCCGGGCAGGGAGAAATCGGGTACCGCCTTACCTATCATGGTCTCCTCGTCGATGGATTCATTGTTGCCGTTAAGCGGATGCTGCGCAAGGGGCCAGGAATTCGTCCCCCTGCTGCAGCACAGTGTGAGTATTCCCCGGCGTTCGGGGGCGCACCACCTGGTGCAGCGGCAGCGTCGCGGCGTCCAGGCCGCGATACAGCTCCCCCAGGCTGCACAGCTCGCGGCCGCGCCTGCGCCAGCCTTCCAGCAGCTTTTCCAGCAGGGGCGCCAGCCTCATGCCCTCGGTCTCGGCCTGAAGGGTGAACACCTGGGGCCGCGCCGCCGCCTCGTCGGTCAGTGCCAGCAGCCGCTCCAGGGCATCTTCCGGCGCCAGGCCGCCGCCCAACAGCTCGGGCAGGGTGGGCAAGGTGGTGGGCAGCTGGGGACAGCGGACGATCTCGGCGTCCTGGACCGGGATGAAGGGACGGCTGCCGCGGGCGTCTGAGGCGAAGGCGAAACCCCAGCGCTGCAGCAGGCGCAGGGCATGGCGATTCATCTCCCAGCCGGGTGCGCCATGCACCTCGGGCAGATGACCGAAGATCTCCCGATAGCGGTCCATGGCCTGCTCCAACGCCTGCTCCGTCCATTCCGCATCGGCCGACGCCGCCTCCCGCAGCCACGCGCCGGCATCGAAGCTGCAAACGCCGGTCTCGAATCCCCGCTCGCCCGTCTGGCGCATGATGGTCTGGCAAGTCCTGCCGATATCCCGCCGGGGCAGCAGCCGGCTGCGGCTGCGCCCGGGGCCGAGCGTGAACAGGAAGGTGGCCCGTGCCGCCAGGCGGTCAAGCATGTCGGCCAGGCGCGGCACGCCCTGACGGGTGCCGCGGTAAGTGGTGCATTCGATGCGCAGGGCGATTTTCATACGGGGAGCGGCGTCCGGCCGGGCGACCGAAGCGGGAGACGACGATCAATCAGGATTTGGCGACGACGAGCACGCCGGCAATGATAATGGCGATTCCCGCCAGGCGCATGGCGTTGACATCTTCGCCCAGCAACAGCCAAGCCGCCGCCGCTGTGACCACGTAGCCGAGGGAGACCATGGGATAGGCGACGCTGACTTCGACCCGCGACAGGGCGACTATCCACAGGGCCAGGCTGACGGCGTAGCAGGCGATGCCCGCCAGGATCTGGGGCTGGGAGGCGATCTTCAGGCCCATGGGTAACAGGCCGTGGAGGGCCAGATCGAGGCGGCCCAGGGCGCTTGCTCCCGCCTTCAGCAGCAGCTGGGCCGCCGCCCCCAGCAGGACGCTGACCAGAATGAGGGCCAGGCTGGCGGGCGTCATGGCTCAGTCGAGCAGCAGCGCCGCCACCACGCGCCGGCCCTCCGCCACCAGGATGTTGTAGGTGCGGCAGGCGGCTCCCAGGTCCATCACCTCATAACCGATGCCCGCCTCGATGAGCGGCCGCAACAGGCTGGGGTGGGGGAAGCGCTGGGTAGTGCCGGTGCCGATGAGCACGACTTCGGGCCGCATCGCCGCCAGCTGCTGGAAGTCGCTGGCCGCCAGTCCGGCGAATCCGCCCGGGGCCCAGGGGTCGATGATCTGATCGGGCAGGATGGCCAGGCTGGCCTGGTAACGCACGGCGCCGACCAGGACGTGGCCGCTGCCGTAATCCTTGATCACGTTGAGCCCGGCTGCGGATTGGAGGTGCAGTTTCATAGGGGTGATGTGGAAGCGCGCGCCGTGCAGACTGATTTGCTGCACTCTATAGGGTCGGGTAACATTATAACTTTTTCCGTCGAAACAAAGCTTAGCGCCCGTTCCGGAGCCTCCGCGCCGCTTCCATGAAAGACTTTCCCCGCATCAAGCGCCTGCCGCCCTATGTGTTCAACATCACGGCGGAACTGAAAATGGCCGCGCGCCGTCGGGGTGAGGACATCATCGATATGAGCATGGGCAACCCGGACGGGCCCACCCCCAAGCACATCGTGGACAAGCTGGTGGAGGCGGCCCAACGGGGCACCACCCATGGCTATTCCGTGTCCAAGGGCATCCCCCGGTTGCGCCGCGCCATCTGCGACTGGTACCGGCGCCGCTACGGCGTCGAGTTCGACCCGGAAAACGAGGCGGTGGTCACCATCGGCTCCAAGGAGGGGCTGGCCCACCTGATGCTCGCCACCTTGGACCGCGGCGACACGGTGTTGGTGCCCAACCCCTCCTACCCGATCCACATCTACGGCGCCATTATTGCCGGGGCGGACATCCGCTCAGTGCGCATGACGCCGGAGGTGGATTTCTTCGAGGAGCTCGCCCGCGCTATCCGCGAATCCATCCCCAAGCCCAAGATGATGGTGCTGGGCTTTCCCAGCAACCCTACGGCGCGTTGCGTCGATTCTCCCTTCTTCGAGCGCGTGGTGGCCCTGGCGCGCGCCCACGACATCCTGGTGGTGCATGACCTGGCCTACGCCGACATCGTGTTCGACGGCTACCGGGCGCCGTCCATCATGGAAGTTCCCGGCGCCCGGGACGTGGCGGTGGAATTCTTCACCATGTCCAAGAGCTACAACATGGCGGGGTGGCGCATCGGCTTCATGGTGGGCAACCGTGACCTGTGCCATGCCCTGGCGCGCATCAAGAGCTACCACGACTACGGAACCTTCACGCCTATCCAGGTGGCCGCCATCGTCGCCCTGGAGGGACCCCAGGACTGCGTGGAGGAGGTGCGTCGCACTTACCAGAAGCGCCGCGACGTGCTGGCCAAGGGGCTGCATGATGCCGGCTGGACGGTGGACGTGCCCAAGGCCTCCATGTACATCTGGGCCAGGATCCCGGCACCTTACCGCGAGCTGGGCTCCCTGGAGTTCGCCAAGAAGCTGCTGGCGGAGGCCAAGGTGGCCGTGTCGCCGGGCGTGGGCTTCGGCGAGTACGGCGACGACCATGTGCGCTTTGCGTTGATTGAAAACGAAGAGCGAATCCGCCAGGCGGTACGCGGCATCAAGGACATGTTTCGCAGGGATGGGCTGCTATGAACCTAAAAGCCGTAGAACCCTTCACCACGGGGGCACAGGGACACAGAGAACCAAAGGGTTGTCAGCGTCGTTGCGGTCACCTTCCGGGTGATCGGGAGTGCCAATACATCTCTCTTGTTTTTCCACTCTGTGCCTCTGTGTCTCTGTGGTTCAAATGAGGTTTTTGGGATGAACGGCATCGAGCTGGTGGACGTCAACGCCGCCGACGGCTCGGTGATCGAGCCGGATTGGCTGGCGCGGGCGGAAGCGGTGCACCGGGAGTTGCGGCCCCATCTGCCGGAGGCTTACGCGGCCAAGATGGCACGGGTGTTCGCCGGGGGCGGGCGCATGCTGCTGGCGACGACGGCGGAGCAGGTGCTGGGGCTGGCGGTCTATCGCATCATCGAGAACACCGCCTACGGCCTGCATCTGTACGTGGATGACCTGGTGACCACGGCGGCTCGCCGCTCTTCCGGCGTCGGCCACGTGCTGCTGCGCTACCTGGAGGCGCGGGCGCGCGACTGCCATTGCCATGCCCTGGTGCTGGATTCGGGCACCCAGCGCCAGCAGGCCCACAAGTTTTATTTCCGAGAAGGCTTTACCATTGTGTCCTTCCATTTCTCGAAACCGCTCAAGTGAAACCTCTCGATTCCCAGGAAATCAGCGTGCAGCCCGTCCTCAAGTCCGCCAAGCTCGCCAACGTCTGCTACGACATCCGCGGCCCCGTACTGGGGCGCGCCAAGCAGATGGAAGAGGAAGGCCATCGCATCATCAAGCTGAACATCGGCAACCTGGCGGCCTTCGGCCTGGAAGCGCCGGAAGAGATCGTGCAGGACACCATACACAACCTGCCCGCCGCCTCGGGCTACTCTGACTCCAAGGGGCTGTTCGCCGCGCGCAAGGCGATCATGCATTACACCCAGGAGAAGAAGATCCCCAACGTGGGTATCGAGGATATCTATATCGGCAACGGCGTGTCCGAGCTGATCGTGATGTGCATGCAGGGCCTGCTCAACAACGGCGACGAAGTGCTGGTGCCGGCGCCGGACTATCCCCTATGGACCGCCGCCGTGAGCCTGGCCGGCGGCACGCCGCGCCATTACATCTGCGACGAGCAGGCCGGCTGGCTGCCGGACGTGGATGACATCCGCGGCAAGATCACGCCGTCCACCCGCGCCATCGTCGTCATCAATCCCAACAATCCGACCGGCGCCCTGTATCCGACGGAACTGCTCGCCGAGATCGTCGAGCTGGCGCGCAAGCATCAGCTGATCGTGTTCGCCGACGAGATCTATGACAAGACGCTGTACGACGGCAACACCCATACCTCCATCGCCTCCCTGGCGGACGATGTGCTGTTCGTCACCATGAACGGCCTGTCGAAGAACTACCGGGCTTGCGGCTATCGCGCCGGTTGGATGGTAGTGTCGGGCGAGCGGCGCCATGCCCAGGACTACATCGAGGGGCTCACCATCCTCGCCTCCATGCGTCTGTGCGCCAATGTGCCGGGCCAGTTCGCCATCCAGACGGCCCTGGGCGGCTACCAGAGCATCAACGACCTGGTGGCGCCCGGCGGCCGGCTGTACCGGCAGCGGGAGCTGGCGTGGAAGCTGCTCACCGACATCCCCGGCGTGTCCTGCGTCAAACCCAAGGCGACCCTGTACATGTTCCCGCGCCTGGACCCCAAGCTCTACCCCATCGCCGACGACCAGCAGTTCATCCTGGAGCTGCTGGAGGCGGAGAAAGTGCTGCTGGTGCAGGGCACGGGCTTCAACTGGCCCCATCCGGATCATTTCCGCATGGTGTTCCTGCCCCACGAGGACGACCTGAGCGAGGCCATCGGCCGCATCGCCCGCTTCCTGGAGCACTACCGCAAGCGCCACGGCAACTGAATTCAACGCACGCGACAAGAGCAACTACCTATGAAACCCATCAACGTTGGCCTGCTGGGCATTGGCACCGTCGGCGGAGGCACCTTCTCCGTCCTTGAGCGCAACCAGGAGGAGATCACACGGCGCGCCGGCCGCCCCATCCGCATCACGATGGTGGCCGACAAGGACACGGCGCGCGCCCGGCTGGTGACCGGAGGGCGGGCGCGCATCACCGATGATGCCTTCGCCGTGGTGGCGGACCCGGACATCGACATCGTCGTCGAGCTGATCGGCGGCTACGGCGTGGCCAAGGAGCTGGTGCTGAAGGCCATCGCCAACGGCAAGCACGTGGTGACGGCCAACAAGGCGCTGCTGGCCCTGCACGGCAACGAGATCTTCAAGGCGGCCCAGGAGAAGGGTGTCATGGTCGCCTTCGAGGCGGCGGTGGCCGGCGGCATTCCCATCATCAAGGCCTTGCGCGAGGGCCTGACGGCCAACCGCATCGAGTGGATCGCCGGCATCATCAACGGCACCACCAACTTCATCCTGTCGGAGATGCGCGACAAGGGCCTGTCTTTCGACGAGGTGCTGAAGGAGGCCCAGCGCCTGGGCTATGCGGAAGCGGACCCCACCTTCGACGTGGAGGGCGTGGACGCCGCCCACAAGCTCACCATCATGGCGGCTATCGCCTTCGGCATCCCGATGCGCTTCGACAAGGTGCACATCGAGGGCATCACCAAGCTGCAGGCGGTGGACATCCGCTACGCCGAGCAGCTGGGCTATCGCATCAAGCTGCTGGGCATCACCAAGCGCAAGCCCGCGGGCATCGAGCTGCGTGTGCATCCGACGCTGATCCCGGCGCGCCGCCTCATCGCCAACGTGGAGGGGGCCATGAACGCCGTGCTGGTGCAGGGCGATGCCGTGGGCGCCACCCTCTACTACGGCAAGGGCGCGGGCGCCGAGCCCACCGCCAGCGCCGTCATCGCCGACCTGGTGGACGTGACGCGCATGCATACCGCCGACCCGGAGCACCGGGTACCCCACCTGGCTTTCCAGCCGGACGCGGTGGTGGACGCCCCCATCCTGCCCATGGCCGAGGTGGAGACTTCCTACTACCTGCGCCTGCGGGTGGAGGACAAGCCGGGCGTGCTGGCGGACATCACGCGCATCCTGGCGGATCACGCCATTTCCATCGACGCCATGATCCAGAAGGAACCGGGCGAGGGCGAGGAGCAGGTGGACATCATCATGCTCACCCACCTGACGCGGGAGAAGGAGGTGGACGCCGCCACGGCGCGCATCGAGGCGCTGCCGGTGGTGTCCGGCAAGGTGACGCGGCTGCGCATGGAAGAGCTGGGCAAGAACTGATATGCGCTACCTCTCTACACGCGGGCAGGCGCCCGCCCAAGCCTTCTGCGACATCCTGCTGGGCGGCCTGGCGCCCGACGGCGGCCTCTACCTGCCCGAGACCTATCCGCAAGTTTCCCGCGCCGAGCTCGATCAGTGGCGCCGGCTGTCCTATGCCGAACTGGCCTACGCCATCCTGGCGCGGCTGGCGGACGACATTCCCGCTGCCGACCTCAAGGCCCTGGTCGACAAGACCTACACGGCCCAGATCTTCCGCCACTGCCGCCCCGGGCGCAATGCCGCCGACATCACGCCGCTTACCACCCTGGAGCCGGGGCTGCACCTGCTGGAGCTGTCCAACGGGCCGACGCTGGCCTTCAAGGACATGGCCATGCAGCTGCTGGGCAACCTGTTCGAATACGTGCTGGCCAGGCGCGGGGAGGAGATCAACATCCTGGGCGCCACCTCCGGCGACACGGGCTCGGCGGCGGAGCACGCCATGCGCGGCAAGTGCGGCGTGCGCGTGTTCATGCTCTCGCCCCACGGCCGGATGAGCGCTTTCCAGCGGGCCCAGATGTACTCCCTGCAGGACGCCAACATCTTCAATATCGCCGTGCGCGGCATGTTCGACGACTGCCAGGACATCGTCAAGGCCGTGTCCAACGACGCCGCCTTCAAGGCGCGCTACAAGATCGGCGCGGTCAATTCCATCAACTGGGCGCGCGTGGCGGCCCAGATCATCTATTACTTCAAGGGCTATTTCGCGGCGACGCGCACGGCCGACGAGCAGGTAAGCTTCGCGGTGCCCACGGGCAACTTCGGCAACATCTGCGCCGGCCACATCGCCCGCATGATGGGCCTGCCCATCCGCCGCCTGATCCTGGCCACCAACGAGAACGACGTGCTGGACGAGTTCTTCCGCACCGGCGTCTATCGCCCGCGCAGCGCGCAGGAGACCCGCGTCACGTCCAGTCCGTCCATGGACATTTCCAAGGCGTCCAACTTCGAGCGCTTCGTGTTCGACCTGGTGGGGCGCGACGCAGCCGTGGTGCGGGAGCTGTGGGCCAAAGTGGATGCGGGCGGCAGCTTCGACCTGCGCGCCACGCCCTATTTCGCGCGCCTGGAGCAGTTCGGCTTCGTCTCCGGCAGCAGCAGCCACGCCGACCGGCTGACCTTGATCCGGAGCGTGTGGGACAAGTACGGCACCATGATCGACACCCACACCGCCGACGGCCTCAAGGTGGCGCTGGAACACCGGGAGGCGGGCGTGCCCACCATCGTGGTGGAGACGGCCCAGCCGGCCAAGTTCGCCGAGACTATCCGCGAGGCCCTGGGGCGCGAACCCGGGCGCCCGGCGGAGCTGGAAGGTATCGAGGCCCTGCCGCAGCGGGTGGAAGTGATGGACGCCGACGTGGCGGCGGTAAAGGCCTTCATCGCCGCCCGTTGCGGCGAATGATCAAAGGTAGATGACGGCGGGGAAAACGGTCACTGCCAGGAGGAGCACCAGCCATTCAAGGTTGTGGCGCGCCAGGAAGCCGGTGAAGTGCAGGACGAGAACGGTGATGGCGACGACATAATAGAGGATGAACCACATCTCCCGGTGCTCCCTTCTCTTTTTGTGCGAGACCGGCGGCGAACCTGACCGCCGACGATAATCTTGTTCGCTTATACCCCGAGCCGCACTCCGCTGGCAAGGGCAAATCGCACGCTCAGCGCTCCACATGGCGCAGGGACAGGTCCACCGCCTTCACGTCCTTGGTGAGACTGCCGATGGAAATGCGGTCCACCCCGGTCTCGGCGATGGCGCGCACCCGCTCCAGGTTCACGCCCCCCGACGCCTCCAGCTCCGCCCGCCCGGCAGCGATGGCCACCGCGCGGCGCATGTCGTCGAGATCCATGTTGTCCAGCAGGATCATCCTGGCGCCGGCATCGATTGCCTCGCGCAGCTGCGCCAGGTCTTCCACTTCGATCTGGATGAACACGCCTGCCGGCGCCATTTCGCGCGCCTTGGCAAGTACCGGGCGTATGCCGCCGGCGGCGATGATGTGGTTTTCCTTGATCAGGATGCCGTCATAGAGGCCGATGCGGTGGTTGGTGCCGCCGCCCATGCGTACCGCGTACTTCTGGGCCAGCCGCAGCCCGGGCAGTGTCTTGCGCGTGTCCACGATGCGCGCCCGGGTGCCCGCCACCGCATCCACGTAGCGGCGCGTGGCCGTCGCCGTGCCCGAGAGCAGCTGCAGGAAGTTGAGCGCCGTGCGCTCCGCCGTCAGCAGGGCGCGCGTGTCCGCCTCGATCTCGCACAGGACCTGGCCGGCGGCTACCCGCTCTCCGTCCTGGGCGCGCCAGTGCAGCTGGGCCGTGGCGTCGAGCTGGTGAAAACAGGCATCGAACCAGGCCGTGCCGCACAGCACCGCTTCCTCGCGGCTGATCACGGTGCCCTGGGCGCGGCGTCCTGCGGGAATGAGGTGGGCGGTGAGGTCGCCGGTGCCCACGTCCTCGGCCAGGGCCGTGGCCACGTTTTTCAGGATCTCGACTGCTAGCTGTTCCGACGTTTCCATGGGGATTGCGGCAAGAGCGGACGGAAGGATTTTACCCGCTCGCGCGCGGGCCTGCCCGCTCCGCCGTCAGTCCTGCAGCACGCGCGCGAAAATCTGCCGGTCCACGTTGCCGCCGGTGATCACCACGCCCACGCGTTGGCCGGCGAGGCGCTGCCTTTCCCCCAGGGCGGCGGCGAAGGCGATGGCGCCGGCACCTTCCGCCACGTTGTGGGTGTCCGTGTACAGCGCGCGCATGGCCTGGGCCACTTCCTCGTCGCTCACCTGCACGATGCGCTCGGCGCCGGCCCAGATGATCTCCAGCGCCTCCGGGGCAGGGGTGCGGCAGGCCACGCCGTCGGCCAGGCGCGTATCCACCGGGTGGGACACGGCGCGCCTGTGGGCGAACGACAGGGCATAGGCGGGGGCGTGGGCCGACACCACACCGACGATGCGGGTGGCCAGCCCCAGGGCGTCGCGCGCCGCGATCATGGCGCAGATGCCCGAGCCCAGGCCGATGGGCACATACACCACGTCCAGGGCGGGCGCGCCGCGCAGGAACTCCAGGGTGTAGCTGGCCACTCCCTGCACCAGGTCCTCGTGGAACGAGGGGACCATGTGCAGGCCGCGGCTCGCCGCCAGTTGTTCGGCATATTCGGCCGCGGCCTGGAAGTCCTCGCCGTGCTCGATCAGCTCCACGCCCAGGGCGCGCATGGCGGCGTTCTTCTCGTTGCTGTTGCCGTGGGGCACGACGATGGTGGCGACGAGGCCGGCGCGCCGGGCAGCGTAGCCCACCGACTGGCCGTGGTTGCCGCGGGTGGCGGCGATGACGCCCGCCACCCCGGGCTGGCGCTGGCGCAGGCGCTGGAAATACACCAGCCCGCCGCGAATCTTGAAGGCGCCCACCGGCGTGTGGTTCTCGTGCTTGACCCAGACTTCCGTGCCCAGGCGCTGGCACAGCAGGGGCCAGCAGTATTGGGGCGTGGGCGGCATCGCCTGATAGACGATGCGCGCCGCCTGTTCCAGCTCCGGTAGAGAGAAAGGCATGGCTGCTCCGCAGTCGGTGATGGAAGGGGGATTATGCCCGGATTAGCGGGTACGCTTGGGCGCGCGCTCGCTGAACGCCACCCAGGCGCCGCCGGCGCCGATGACCAGCATGCCGGCAGCGGCTGGCAGGTCCGGCAGTTGGCCGAAGGCGACCCAGCCGAACAGGGTGGCCCACACCAGCTGGGTGAAGGTGAAGGGCATCAGGGTCGAGGCCGGCGCATGGTGGAAGGCGCGGATCAACAGGAAGTGCCCGATGCCGCCGCTGGCGCCCAGGTAGAGGATGGCCGGGACATCGGCCAGCGCCAGGCGTGCCGGAAAGCCCTGCACCAGCTCGACGGCGGTCATCGCCAGCGTGCCGATGAGTGCGGTGTAGAACAGGGTGGTGAAGGAGTTCTCGGTGCTGCTCAGCACCCGCGTCAGCAGATGATAGGCGGCGAGGCTGGCTACCGCCCCGAGCACCAGAGCCACACCCAGGGGGGACAGGGACGTGCCGGGGCGCACGATCAGCAGCACTCCGGCGAACCCGGCAGCCATGCCCGCCCAGCGGGCGGGGGTGACTTTTTCTCCCAGTATCGGTCCAGCCAACACCGTCACCACCAGGGGCGTGAGGAACATGAGCGCGGTCGCCTCTGCCAAGGGCAGCCGGAACAGGGCGCTGAAGAAGGCAAGGGTGGTGGCCACCAGGGCCAGCGCCCGCAACACCTGGACCAGCAGACGGCGCGTGCGCAACAGCCGGCCGCGCATGGACGGACCGAGCACGGCCAGCATGATGGCGAAATGGACGGTGTAGCGCGCCCATACCAGGAAGGGCACGGGATAGCGTTGGGCCAGGTACTTGGCGGTGGCATCGAGGGTGGCGAACAGCACCACGGCCAGGGTCATGAGCAGCACGCCGCGCAGGGGATGGGCGGGGGAGGAGGGTGTCATTGTTGTTGGTCATGCCCGGGCACATCACCGGGCGGCAGTGATTTATCCGGGGGGCTTTCTGGTCTGTCGGGATCCGATCCAACGATTAAAGAGGGTGCGGGCCGAATCAATGACTTCTCCCGCAGCGAGCCCCACCGGTCCGGTGCCGCGCCCGGCCAGCTCGTCCGCCGCAGCGCCGTGAAGGTGCACCGCCGCGGCCAGGGCTGCCTGGGCGCTCCAGCCCTGGGCCAGCAGGGCCACGGCGATGCCGGTCAGCACGTCGCCCGTGCCGGCGCTGGCCATGCCGGGGTTGCCGGTGGTATTGATCAGCCACTTGCCATCGGGATAAGCCAGCACGCTGCCGTTGCCCTTGAGCACCACCTGGGCGTTAAAGCGCCCGGCCAAGGCCAGGGCCGCGGCCAGCCGGTCGGCCTGCACCGCCTCGGTGGTGCTGCCCATCAGGCGCGCGGCCTCGGCCGGATGCGGCGTCAGCAGGGTCGGCGCGGCGCGGCGCGCCACATGCCCGGCGAGCACCGGGTGGCGGGCGATCAGGTTGAGGGCGTCGGCGTCCAGCACCAGGGGCAGGTCCGCCGCCAGGCACTGGCGCAGCAGCTCCAGGGCGGCGTCGCTGGTGCCCAGGCCGGGGCCCGCCGCCAGGGCCGTGGCCAGCCGCGCCTGCAGCAGTTCGCCGGGGACACGCAGCATGAGCTCCGGCTGCAGCAGGTCCACGGCCGGTGCGGCCGGGTCCAGCAGACCCAGATACACCCGGCCGGCGCCCAGCTTCAGGGCGGCGCGTCCGGCCAGCAGGGCGGCGCCCACCATGCCGGCGGCGCCGCCGATGATGGCGGCGCTGCCCATCATGCCCTTGTGGCTGTTGCGCGGCCGCGGCTGCAGGAAGGTCGCAAACAGCGCCGGCGCCGCCACCCGCCCGCTCGCCGGCAGCGCCTGCTCCGCCTCCAGCTCCAGGGGGTGCACTGAAACCTCGCCGCAGTGGTCGGGCCCGTCCAGGGTCAGCAGGCCCGGCTTGAGGGCGATGAAGGTGGCGGTACGGTCGGCGCGCACGCAGGGCGCAAGCGCGCGGCCGGTGTCGGCATCGAGGCCGCTGGGTACGTCCAGGGCCAGCACCGGGCAGGCCAGGCCATTCAACTGCTCGATCAGGGCGGCATGGGGGCCTTGGGGCGGGCGCTTGAGGCCGATGCCGAACAGGGCATCCACGGCCAGGGAGTAGGCGCCCGGGGGAATGTCCGGCTCCAGCCGGCCGCCGGCGGCCTGCCAGGCGGTCAACGCCTGCCGGGCATCGGCAGGCAGCTTGGCCGCGTCACCGGCGAACACCACCACGGGTGCGCGGCCCTGCTCCTTGAGCAGGCGCGCCACCACCAGGCCGTCGCCACCGTTGTTGCCCGGGCCGCACACCACCAGGGGCGGCAGGGGGCTGGCACCCATCAGCGCCAGGGCCTCGCGCGCCGCGGCCGCGCCGGCCCGCTCCATGAGCGGCAGCTGGTGGTAGGCATCTTCGATGGCACGGATTTCGGCGACGCGATAGACGGGCTGGGCAGGCGGACTGGTCATGGCTTGCAAGTGCTATTCTCACCAGACTATAACCTAAGCCCGAGCGCCGCAGCACGATTCCGTGGGCCGCGCCTCCGGGCAGCCCTGAAGGAGACAGACCATGAACCTCATCCCAGGCATCCAGGAACGGTACGAGAAACTGGTGCGCCTACGCCGTGACATCCACGCCCATCCGGAGCTCGCCTACCAGGAGCACCGCACCGCCGACCTGGTGGCGCGCCACCTGGCCGAGTGCGGCATCGAGGTGCACCGGGGCTTCGGGCGCACCGGCGTGGTGGGCGTGCTGAAGGCGGGCGAGGGCCCGGGCATGATCGGCCTGCGCGCCGACATGGACGCCTTGCCCCTGCAGGAGCGCAACACCTTCGCCCACCGCTCGACCATCGACGGGCGCATGCACGGCTGCGGCCACGACGGCCACACCGCCATGCTGCTGGGCGCCGCCGAGTACCTGGCGGCGACGCGCAACTTCGACGGCACCGCGGTGTTCATTTTCCAGCCGGCGGAGGAGGGCGAGGGCGGCGGCCGCGCCATGATCGAGGACGGCCTGTTCCAGCGCTTCCCCGTGCACCAGGTATTCGGCCTGCACAACTGGCCGGGCATCGCCGTGGGCCAGATGGCCGTCATGGCCGGGCCGGTCATGGCCTCGGCCGACCGCTTCGAGATCGTGCTCACGGGCAAGGGCGGCCACGCCGCCATGCCCCATCAGACGGCCGACTCCATCGTCGCCGGCAGCAGCCTGGTGCAGGCCCTCCAGACCATTGCCAGCCGCACCCTGCATCCCCTCGACGCCGTGGTGGTGAGCGTCACCCAGTTCCACGCCGGCGACGCCTACAACGTCATTCCGGCGGAAACGGTGCTGCGCGGCACGGTACGCGCCTTCCGCGCCGAGGTGCAGGACAAGATCGAGCAGACCATGCAGCGCCTGTGCGCCGGTGTCGGCGACACCTACGGCGTGTCCGTGTCCATGCGCTTCGAACGCGGCTACCCGCCTACGGTGAACGACGCGCAGGCGGCGGCCGTGTGCCGCGCCGTGGCCGGCGAGGTGCTGGGGGCAGACAATGTGCTGACCGGCCTGCAGCCCACCATGGGCGCCGAGGACTTCGCCTACATGCTGCAGGAGAAGCCGGGTTGCTACGTCTGGCTGGGCAACGGCCCGGGCGAGGGCGGCTGCACCCTGCACAGCCCGGTGTTCGATTTCAACGACGACATCATCCCCATCGGCGTGAGCTACTGGGTGCGGCTGGTGGAGCACCAGCTGCGCAAGGGGTGAATGCGGTTGCCTTTGACGTTCAGTGCAGGGTGGGCGGGCCGGCACCGCCTTGCGGCGGGAACAGCTCGTCCAGGATCGATTCGTCGAAGCGGTACTCGTGGTTGCAGATGTCATCATGCACCACGATCTCCCCATGCTCGTGCAGCATTGATGCCACTTCCTCCCGGCCCAGGGAGCGCAGCATGTTGCGCACCTTGTCCCAGTCCTTGGGGCATTCGTAGCGCACTTCCTGCGCCTCGAACAGGCGCACCGCCTCCTCGGCAAACAGGCGGGTGAGCAGCTCCTCCGGCGGCAGCTGCAGCAGTTCCTGGCGGCTGACGGTCGCCGCCAGCTGGGCGACGCGGTTCCAGCCGTCCGCGTCCCGCTGCCCGGCGCCGGGCAGGGTCTGCAGGAACAGCCCGGCGGCCCCCTGGGGCGTGGCGGCGAGCCACAGCCGGGCCGGCTGCTGCTCCGACTGGGCCAGGAAGTGTTCGAAGATCTCCGCCACGGTGTCGCCCCGCAGCGGCACCAGGCTCTGGTAGGGCTCGCGCACCCCCTCGCTCTGCAGGGTGAGCACCAGGCGCCCGTCGCCCAGCAGGTCGGACACGCTACCCGGCGCCACCACGTCATGGTGCTTGGCCATGCCGCGCACGGCGAGCTGCTCGGTGCAGTCCACCACCATCAGGGAGACCGGGCCGTGGCCCTGGACCTGGAAGATGAGCCGACCGGGCTGCTTGAGGTTGCTGCCGATCAGCACGGTCACCGCCGTCATCTCCCCCAGTAGCTGCAGCACCGGTGCGGGATAGGCACGGTGCGCGTGCATGCGTCGCCACACGTCGGTCAGGCGCACCACGACGCCGCGGATGTCCAGCTCTTCCAGCAGGAAGCGCTGCACGAAGTCCTTGGGCATACCGGTTGTCATACGCGCTTGGCCCGGGCGAAGGCCGCCGCCAGGGCCGACTGGGGCGCCGGCTCCGGGCGCCGGGGGCGCGCCTTGCCGCGTGCCGCGCCCTTGTCCCCGGCGGCGGGCTTGGCGGCGGCATCCTCCAGGCGCATGGTGAGGGCGATGCGGCGGCGCTTGTCGTCCACTTCCAGCACTTTCACTTTCACCACGTCGCCCGCCTTGACCACCTCGCGCGGATCCTTGACGAACTTGTTGGATAGCGCCGAGATGTGCACCAGCCCGTCCTGGTGCACGCCGATGTCCACGAAGGCGCCGAAGTTGGTGACGTTGGTTACCACCCCTTCCAGCACCATGCCGGGCCGCAGGTCCTTGAGATCCTCAACCCCTTCCTTGAAGGCGGCGGTCTTGAACTCGGGGCGCGGGTCGCGTCCCGGCTTCTCCAGCTCCTTGAGGATGTCCTGCACCGTGGGCAGACCGAACTTGTCGTCGGTGTACTTGGCCGGATTGAGGCTCCTGATGGTGCGGCCGTCGCCGATCACTTCGCGCACCTCTTTCCTGATGTCGGTCAGGATGCGTTCCACCACCGGATAGGCCTCCGGGTGCACCGCCGAGGCGTCCAGCGGGTTGTCGCCGTTCATGATGCGCAGGAAGCCCGCCGCCTGCTCGAAGGTCTTGTCGCCCAGGCGCGGTACTTTCTTCAGCTCGGCGCGGCTGCGGAAGGCGCCGTTGGCGTCGCGGTAGGCGACGATGCCGGCGGCCAGCCCGGCGTTGAGGCCGGAGATGCGCGCGAGCAGGGGCACCGAGGCGGTGTTCACATCCACCCCCACGCTGTTCACGCAATCCTCCACCACCGCGTCCAGGGCGCGCGCCAGCTTGGTCTGGTTGACGTCATGCTGGTACTGACCGACGCCGATGGACTTGGGTTCGATCTTCACCAGCTCCGCGAGGGGATCCTGCAGGCGGCGGGCGATGGACACGGCGCCGCGCAGGGATACGTCCAGTTCCGGGAATTCCTTGGCTGCCAGCTCGGAAGCGGAATAGACCGAGGCGCCTGCTTCCGACACGACGATCTTGGTGAGCTTGAGCTCCGGATGGCGCTTGATGAGATCGGCCGCCAGCTTGTCCGTCTCGCGCGAGGCGGTGCCGTTGCCGATGGACACCAGCTCCGCGCCGTGCTTGCGGGCCAGAGCCGCCAGCGCGTGGATGGCGCCGTCCCAGTCGTTGCGCGGCGCGTGGGGGTAGATGGTGGCGGTGTCCAGCAGCTTGCCGGTGCGGTCCACCACCGCCACCTTGACGCCGGTGCGCAAGCCGGGATCGAGGCCGATCACGGCGCGCGGGCCGGCGGGGGCGGCCAGCAGCAGGTCGTGCAGGTTGCGGGCGAAGACGCGGATGGCCTCTTCCTCGGCGCGCTCGCGCAGGGCCCCCAGCAGCTCCAGCTCCAGGGACAGGGACAGCTTCACCATCCAGGCCCAGCGCACCGTCTCCGCCAGCCACTTGTCGCCGGGCCGGCCGGCATCGCGCACCTGGAAACGTGCGGCGATGAGGCGCTCGCAGGCGTTCGGCCCGGGAGAGCCCCCTGCCGCCCGAGGGGTGCCCGGCTTGCTGCCAGAACTCCCGGGGGCTCTGCCCTCTCCCCCAGCCCCTCCCCCGTGAGCGGGGGAGGGGAGCACCGTGCTCCCCTGCGGGGAGGTTCCTGGGTAGCGGTTCTCTTCCAGTTCTTCCGGCAGCTTCAGGGCCAGGCGCAGGATGCCTTCGTTGCGGCCGCGGAACAGCGCCAGGGCCCGGTGCGATGGCACCTCCTTGAGAGGCTCGCGATAGGCGAAATAGTCGCGAAACTTGGCGCCTTCCTCCTCCTTGCCCTCCACCACGGTCGCCGTGATGATGCCATTGTCCTGAAGGTGCTGGCGCAGCTGGCCCAGCAGCTGCGCGTCCTCGGCGAACTGCTCCATGAGGATCTGGCGCGCGCCCTCGAGCGCCGCCTTGACGTCGGCCACGCCTTTGTCGGGGGCCACGTAGCGCGCCGCTTCCGCTTCGGGGGCGAGGGTGGGATCGGCCAGCAAGACCTCGGCCAGGGGACCCAGTCCGGCCTCGCGCGCGATCTGGGCCTTGGTGCGCCGCTTGGGCTTGTAGGGGAGATAAAGGTCTTCCAGGTGCTGCTTGGTGTCGGCGTTCTCCACCTGTCCGCGCAGCTCCGGCGTAAGCTTGCCCTGCTCCTCGATGGAGGCGAGGATGGTGGCGCGCCGCTCCTCCAGCTCACGCAGATAGATCAGGCGCTCCTCCAGGGTGCGCAGCTGGGTGTCGTCCAGGCCGCCGGTGGCTTCCTTGCGATAGCGCGCGATGAAGGGAACGGTGGCGCCTTCGTCGAGCAATTCGACGGCGGCGGCGACTTGCTGGGGCTTGACGCCGAGTTCCTCGGCGATGCGCTGTTCGATGGGTGGCAGCATGGTTGATTTCCTTGACCGCTCTCGAAGGGCGGCACTATGCAGAAATGCGCGGTGGATGGCAAGACTTGTCAACGCCGGCGAAACTGTGCGCGTTAAGCTGCCTGCAGCCATCGGCGCTGTCACTCACCGTTATTGAAAAGAAAGGGTTCCAATCATGCGCAGACTCCTCTCTCTCCTCGTTGCCACCGCTTTTGCCGCCACCAGCTCGCTGGCCATGGCCCAGGCCAAGCCCGCCGAGCCGGCCAAGCCGGCCACTCCCGCCACCCCTGCCACTCCTGGCACTGCGCCCGCCACTCCTGCCACTCCGGCTGAGCCGGCAAAGGCGGAAGCCAAGGCGGGTGAGAAGGCCGATGCCAAGGCCGGCGCGCCCAAGGCCAAGGCGAAGACCAAGGCCAAAGCCAAGGGCAAGGCCAAGAAGCAGGCCGGCTGAGCGGGTCAGCCGGGAAAACGAATGGGGCGGATCTCACCGCCCCATTTTGTTCCCGTTGCAGCCTTAGCGGTTGATGGCGGAAGCCAGAGCGCTGCGGAATTCCCGCACCAGGTCGCTGTCGGAGCCGAGCAGGTTGAAGATCTGGATCATGGTCTTGCGCCCGATGTCGTCGCGGAAGCTGCGGTCGCGCCGCACGATTTCCAGCAACTGCTCCAGCGCCGGACGATAGTCCTGGCGCAGGGCGAGGAGATTAGCCAGCTCCAGGCGCGCTTCCAGGTCGCCGGGAGCGGCGGCGATGCGTGCACGCAGCTGGCCCGCGTCCGCCCCCTGGGGTACGGTGGCGGCCAGGGCTAGCCGGGCACCCAGGGCATCCACCCGCGCCCTGTCCTTGGCATGGTCGGCGATCTCCGCCAGCAGCCGTTGCGCTTCCTGCAGCTCACCGGCCTCGGCCAGGACTTCCACCAGATCCAGGCGCGCCGCCTCGTGGCGCGGGTCGAGCTCGATTGCCCGCAGCAGCAGCTGGCGCATGACGGCGTTCTCACCCCGGGCCTTGGCCGCCAGCGCCTCCTGGCGCAAGGGTTCGGCCGGGGAGGGCAGCAGCCGTTCGATGAACTCGCGCACCTGGGCCTCGGGCAGGGCGCCGGTGAACTCGTCCACCACCTGGCCGTTCACGAAGGCCTTGACATTGGGGATGCCGCGCACGCCGTAGCGATAAGCCAACGCCTGGTTCTCGTCGGAATTGACCTTGGCCAGGCGGAAGCGTCCCTGGTATTCCCGGGCCAGCTTCTCCAGGATGGGCTTGAGCGCGCGGCAGGGTGCGCACCAGGCGGCCCAGAAATCCACCAGGACCGGCACTTTCCTGGAGGCTTCCAGCACCTCCAGCTCGAAGTTCTGTACGTTTACATCCAGGGTGAATGCGGACATTTTTTTCTCTCTCTGTTCGTGGCAACTTTACCGCAAATGGGGACGGGCGCCGGGAAATCAAGGCGCTAGCTTCCTGTATAATCACGCTTTACGCAGTTCCCGTCCTGCCATGCCCGAAATCCTCAAGCTGCGCGGCCCCGCTGCCTTTTCCGCCACCCGTCTGTCCCGCATCACCCACCAGGTCAAGGCCGTCCTGCCCAGGCTGCGCGGGCTCGCCGCCGAGCAGTGGTTCTTCGTGGAGATGGACGGGGCCCTCGACGCCGACAACGCAGCGCGCCTCCGGCGCCTGCTGAGCGCCCATGCCGCCCCGGGCGAGCGGCCGGCGGGCACCCTGTTCCTGGTAACGCCGCGTCTGGGCACCATCTCGCCCTGGTCCTCCAAGGCCACGGACATCGCGCGCCAGTGCGGCTTCGCCTCGGTCAGGCGCATTGAGCGCGGCATCGCCTGGCATGTGGACCACAAGGGCGAAATCTCCGGCGCGGAGCGGGATGGGCTGCTCGCCATCGTGCATGACCGCATGACCGAATCGGTGCTCGATTCCGTGGAGGCCGCCGAGGCGCTGTTCCGCCATTACCCGCCCCAGCCCCTGGCAGCCGTGGATATGCTGGGCAACGGCCGCGCCGCCCTGGCGCAGGCCAACGTCGCCCTGGGCCTAGCCCTGTCCGAGGACGAGATCGACTACCTGGTGGAGGCATTCACGCGCATGGGGCGCAACCCCACGGACGTGGAGCTCATGATGTTCGCCCAGGCGAACTCGGAGCACTGCCGGCACAAGATCTTCAACGCCTCGTGGGTTATCGACGGCCAGCCCCAGGAGCATTCCCTGTTCGGCATGATCCGGGAGACCCACAAGCGCCATCCCGAGCATACGGTAGTGGCGTACGCCGACAACGCTGCCGTGGTGCAGGGCGCGCGCGTCAAGCGCTTCCTGCCGGGGCCGGACGGCGCCTACGGCTACCGGGAGGAGGAGACCCACTTCCTGGCCAAGGTGGAGACCCACAACCACCCGACCGCCATCTCCCCCTTCCCGGGCGCGGCCACCGGCTCCGGCGGCGAGATCCGCGATGAGGGCGCCACCGGCCGCGGTGCCAAGCCCAAGGCCGGCCTGTGCGGCTTCTCCGTGTCCAACCTGGAGATTCCCGGCTTCGAACAGCCCTGGGAAGCGAAATACGGCCGCCCGACGCGCATCGCCTCGGCCCTGTCCATCATGATCGAAGGCCCCATCGGCGCGGCGGCCTTCAACAACGAATTCGGCCGGCCCAACCTCGCCGGCTACTTCCGCACTTTCGAGCAGAGCGTCGGCGGCGAGGTACGTGGCTACCACAAGCCCATCATGATCGCCGGCGGCGTCGGCAACATCGCCGCGCGCGATTCCTTCAAGGAACAGTTCCGGCCCGGCACCCTGCTCATCCAGCTGGGCGGGCCGGGCATGCTGATCGGCCTGGGCGGAGGCGCCGCCTCCAGCATGACCACCGGCGCCAATACTGCCGATCTGGACTTCGCCTCGGTGCAGCGGGGCAACCCGGAAATCCAGCGCCGCGCCCAGGAGGTGATCGACCGCTGCTGGCAGATGGGGGAGGGCAATCCGATCCTTTCCATCCACGACGTGGGCGCCGGCGGGCTGTCCAACGCCCTGCCGGAGCTGGCCCATTCGGCCTCCTGCGGTGCCCGTTTCGACCTGCGCCGCGTGCCCATCGAGGAGCCGGGCATGAGCCCCCTGGAGATCTGGTGCAACGAAGCCCAGGAGCGCTACGTGCTGGCCATCGCCCCGGAACGGCTGGATGAGTTCCGCGCCATTTGCGAGCGCGAGCGCTGCCCCTTCGCGGTGCTGGGGGTGGCTACCGCAGACGGCCGGCTTACCGTGAGCGACGAACACTTCGGCAACAAGCCGGTGGACATGGACCTGGCGGTGCTGCTGGGCAAGCCGCCGCGCATGACCCGGGAGGTGGCGCACCGCGCCAAGCATCTGCCGCCCTTCGATCTGACCGAGACCGACCTGCGCGAAGCCTGCCTGCGGGTGCTGCGCATGCCCAGCGTCGCCAGCAAGAACTTCCTGATCACCATCGGCGACCGTACCGTGGGCGGCCTCACGGCGCGCGACCAGATGGTGGGCCCCTGGCAGGTGCCGGTGGCCGATTGCGCCGTCACCCTCATGTCCTTCCAGGGCTACCGGGGCGAAGCCTTCGCCATGGGCGAGCGCGCGCCCCTGGCCCTGGTGGATGCACCGGCCGCCGGGCGCATGGCGGTGGGCGAGGCGATCACCAACATCGCCGCGGCGGCCGTGGGCGACATGGGCAAGATCAAGCTCTCCGCCAACTGGATGGCGGCCGCCGGCCACCGGGGCGAAGACGCCGAGCTGTACGACACGGTGCGCGCCGTGGCCCTGGAATTCTGCCCCGAGCTGGGGGTCAGCATTCCCGTGGGCAAGGATTCCCTGTCCATGAAGACCGCCTGGGAGGAGAACGGCGAGAAGAAGGCGGTGATCGCTCCCCTGTCGCTGATCGTCTCCGCCTTTGCCCATGTGGAGGACGCGCGCCGCACGCTCACGCCCCAGCTGGTGCTGGATGCGGGCGACACCGAGCTGCTGCTGATCGATCTGGGCCAGGGCCGCAACCGCCTGGGCGGATCCGCCCTGGCCCAGGCCTACGGCTCGGTGGGCGAGCACGCGCCCGACGTGGAGCCGGGACTGCTGAAGAAGTTCTTCGCCGGCGTGCAGCGCCTGGCCCGGGAAGGCCTGGCCCTGGCCTACCACGACCGTTCGGACGGCGGCCTGTTCGCCACCGTGTGCGAAATGGCCTTCGCTTCCCGCTGCGGCATCTCCCTCAATCTCGACACCGTCTGCTTCGATCACCTGATGAACGACGTGGACGGCCTGGAGCGCCGCCCCGAGGTGGTGGGCGGGCGCTTCGGCGACCGGGTGTTCGCGGCCCTGTTCGCGGAGGAGCTGGGGGCGGTGATCCAGATCCGGCGCGACGACCGGGGCCGCGTCATGGACCTGTTGCGCGACGCGGGCCTGTCCGGCTGCACCCATTTCATCGGCGAACCCAACCGGGCGGACGAGATCCGCGTCTGGCGCAACGCCAAGCTGCTGTTCAAGGACAGCCGCAAGACGCTCCTGCGCACCTGGTCCGAGGTGAGCTACCAGATCGCGCGCCTGCGCGACGACGCCGCCTGCGCCCAGGAGGAATTCGACTCCCTGCCGGCGTCCGACAATCCTGGCCTGTCGGCGGCGCTCGCCTTCGACCCGGCCGAGGATATCGCCGCACCCCTGGTCGCCACCGGCGCCCGGCCGCGCATCGCCGTCCTGCGCGAGCAGGGCGTGAACGGCCAGGTGGAGATGGCCGCCGCCTTCGATCGCGCCGGCTTCGCCCCCTATGACGTACACATGAGCGACCTGCAGGCCGGGCGCGCACGCCTGGCCGATTTCCACGGCTTCGCCGCCTGCGGCGGCTTCTCCTACGGCGACGTGCGGGGGGCGGGGCAGGGCTGGGCCAAGTCGATCCTGTTCAACGCCCGGCTGCGCGAGCAGTTCGAGGCCTTCTTCCGCCGCGGCGACACCTTCGCCCTGGGCGTGTGCAACGGCTGCCAGATGATGAGCGCCCTGGCCGAGATCATCCCCGGCGCGGAAGCCTGGCCCACCTTCGTGCGCAACCGCAGCGAGCAGTACGAGGCGCGCCTGGTCATGGTGGAGATTCCCGACAGCCCGTCCCTGTTCTTGCGCGGCATGGCGGGCAGCCGCCTGCCCATCGTCGTGTCCCATGGCGAGGGCCGGGCGTCGTTCGGCAATGCCGCCGCCCTCGACGCCGTGCCGGTGGCGCTGCGCTATGTGGACAACCTGGGGCGCATCACCGAGACCTATCCCGCCAACCCCAACGGCTCGCCCCGAGGCATCGCCGGCGTGACCACCCCCGACGGCCGCTTCACGGTGATGATGCCCCACCCGGAGCGGGTCTTCCGCACCGTGCAGCTGTCCTGGCACCCCAGGGAGTGGGGGGAGGACAGCCCCTGGCTGCGCATGTTCCGCAACGCGCGGCGCTGGCTGGGCTGATCTACCAATTACTGAGCGTTCAGGAAATGCTTGACGACGCTAACGATCAGCCCTCACCCGTCACCCCCATCCCCTCTCCCGCTTCGCGGGCGAGGGGAGCTTCGTGCAGGAAATGGTCGTCAACCATTTCCTGAAAACTCAATAGGGGCTGCGCCCGTCTAGTCAAACAGCTCGGGGAAACGCTCCAGCCACACCCAGGACACCCCCAACAGCACCACCACCACGAAGCTGCCGCCGGCCGTCACGAAACAGCCGGCGGCGGGCACGGTGAGGTCCATCATTCGGTCCAGCAGGCCGCCGAAGCCAAACCACAGGCCGGTGAGGAAGGACCATTTCAGCATGAAGCCGGGCAGGTAGATGCGCATGGCGCGGTTGTAGCGGTAGTTCTGCTGCCGCTCCAGCCGGGTGCCGCGAGTGACGTCGCGGAAGTACTGGAAAGGCCAGAAAAACCGGTAGAGCAGCGACCACAAGGAATCCCCCGCGGCCGGGGCGCTGGGCTGGTGATGCACGGGTCCCTCTCTTCATTGAAACCGGGTTACGGGTATGACGCGCCGCCCGCCAAAGGGTTTTCGCATGGGCCGAATCCGCGTGTCGGCGGGCGCTGGAGGGTCAATAAAGAAATATGGCGCGGCAGAGGCTGCCGCGCCTTGCGCGAAGTCAACCGTGCATCATCAGGTGATGGGCAGGCGCCGCCTGGTCTCCTCCCCGGTTTTTTTCAAGCGTACGGTGAGCACGCCGTTATCGTAGGAGGCGCGGGCGCTGTCGGGATCTGCCTGCCTGGGCAGGGGCACGATGCGCTGGAAGTAGCCGTAGGCCCGTTCCGAGAAGTAGAAGCCGTCGCTTTCTTCTTCCCTTGCGGCCCGTTTCTCCCCGCTGACCACCAGACGGTTGCCCTGGACGACTACCTCCAGGTCCGCCTTGTTCATGCCGGGGACCTCGATGCGCACGACCAGCTCCCGCTTCGTTTCCTCCACCTCGCCTGCGAGCACGCCCCAGCTGGAGATGGCGGGCAGGGTGGAGCTGTCACCGGCGGAACCGCGGCGCGTAAAGCGGGTGAGGGCGTCACCACTGCGCCGTACCAGCTCGCGCCAGCCCTCGGACATGTTGTCCCATGCTCGGCCGATCTCGCGGCCGAGCTGATCGCCGACTCGCTTGATTCTTTCGAACATGATTCACCTCCAAAGGAA
>JBMOQT010000303.1:0-2750 GCA_049320945.1 Pseudomonadota bacterium | reverse complement strand
TGCGCAGCCTGACCGGCGGCCACGGCGCGGACATCGTCATCGACGCCGTGGGCGGCGATGTGTGCGACGCCTGCGTGCGGGCGCTCGCCTGGTGCGGCCGCCTGGTGATCGTCGGCTTCGCCGCCGGCCGCATCCCCGAGTTCAAGGCCAACTACCTGCTGGTGAAGAACATCAGCGCCATCGGCCTGCAGTGGAGCGACTACCGGGAGCGCGATCCCCAGCGCGTGCGCCGCGTGCAGCAGGAGCTGTTCCAGCTGGCGGCCAGCGGCAGGATCAAGCCCCACGTGATGCGCGCCTACCCGTTCGCGGCCTACGCCGAGGCGCTGCACCAGGTGCGCCAGGGCAAGGTGCAGGGCAAGGTGGTGCTGATCCCGGAGGCCCAGCGTTGAGTTTTCAGGAAATGGTTGACGACCATTTCCTGCACGAAGCTCCCCTCGCCCGCTTTGCGGGAGAGGGGCTGGGGGTGAGGGCTGGGACCCCTACTGTCTTCGCCGGCTACACGGATGTGTCGCGGCAGACACAGCGCGCGCCGGGTGACGGCCCCAAACCCGCGCCAAATGGCGCTTTTCAGGGGTGGCATTCAAGTTGCTATCGAGTGCTGCGAGTGGAGCGGACCGGCCACCGGCGCGACGTTCCGGGCTCGAGCAGTGATCATCAATTCCTAGAGGAGAGTGGACATGAAACTCAATATTCCAGCCACGCTGATGGGCGTCGCGGTGTCGGCGCTGGCGGCCCAGCCGGCCGCGGCCCAGGTGTCGGACGACGTGGTCAAGATCGGCGTCCTGGTGGACATGACCGGGGTCTATTCCGCCAACGGCGGGCCCGGCGTCATCACCGCGGTCAACATGGCGGTGAAGGATTTCGGCGGACAAGTGCTCGGCAAGCCCATCCAGGTGGTATCCGCCGACTACCAGAACAAGGTGGACATCACCTCCACCAAGGCGCGCCAGTGGTACGACGTGGACAAGGTGGACATGATCATCGAGTCCACCGACTCGTCTTCCGCCATCGCCCTGCAGAAGCTGGGCCTCGAGAAGAAGAAGCTGACCATCTTCGCCGGCTCGGCCAGCTCGGCGCTGACCAACAAGGAGTGCTCGCCCTACGGCATCCACTACGTGTATGACACCTACGCCCTGGCCACCGGCACGGGGCGCGCGGTCATGCAGGAAGGCGGCAACACCTGGTACTTCGTCACCGCCGATTATGCCTTCGGCCATTCCCTGGAGCGCGACACCGCCAACGTGGTGAACCAGATGGGCGGCAAGGTGCTGGGCACCGTGCGCCATCCCCTGTCCGCCCAGGACTTCTCCTCCTTCCTGCTCCAGGCCCAGGCGTCCAAGGCCAAGGTGATCGGGCTCGCCAACGCCGGCCGGGACACCCAGAACGCGGTGCGCCAGGCGGCCGAGTTCGGCATCACCCAGGGCGGCCAGACGCTGGCGACCCTGCTGATCTTCGACACGGACCTGAAGGGCATGGGGCTGAACGTGGCCCAGGGCCTGCAATTCACCACCGGCTTCTACTGGGACTACAACAAGGAGACGCGTGACTGGTCGCAGCGCTTCTACGCCCAGCAGAAGGCCATGCCGACCATGATCCAGGCCGGCGCCTACTCCGCTGTCATGCACTACCTGAACGCCATCAAGGCCACCGGCACGGACGCCACCGAACCGGTGATCAAGAAGATGAAGGAGACGCCCATCAACGACTTCTTCGCCAAGAACGGCAAGATCCGCGAGGACGGCCGCATGGTGCACGACATGTACCTGGCCGAGGCGAAGAAGCCTTCCGAGTCCAAGGGCGAATGGGATCTGCTCAAGATCAAGCGCACCATCCCCGGGGACCAGGCGTTCCAGCCGCTGGCCGACAGCACCTGCCCGCTGGTGAAGAAGTGACGCGGACCCGGCGCGCAGAATGAGCGAAGCATACATCTGCGAGGCGCTGCGCACCCCCTTCGGCCGCTATGGCGGCAGTCTCGCCGGGGTGCGCGCCGACGACCTGGCGGCGGCACCCCTCAAGGCCCTGGTGGAACGCCACCCGGGGCTCGACTGGGAGGCCGTGGACGATGTGGTGTTCGGCTGCGCCAACCAGGCGGGCGAAGACAACCGCAACGTGGCGCGCATGGCGGCGCTGCTGGCGGGTCTGCCGGTGGGCGTGTCGGGCACCACGGTCAACCGCCTGTGCGGCTCCAGCCTGGATGCCGTCGCCATCGCCGCACGCGCCATCCGCGCAGGCGAGGCGGACCTGGTGATCGCCGGCGGCGTCGAGAGCATGTCGCGGGCGCCGTTCGTGCTGGGGAAGGCGGACCACGCCTTCTCCCGCAGCGCGCGCATCGAGGACACCACCATCGGCTGGCGCTTCGTCAATCCCCTGATGCACGCCGCCTACGGCACCGACAGCATGCCCCAGACGGCGGAAAACGTCGCCGGGGAATTCGGCATCGCGCGCGCCGACCAGGATGCCTTCGCCCTGCGCAGCCAGCGGCGCTATGCCGCCGCGGCCGAGGCCGGCTTCTTCGCCACCGAGATCTGTGCCGTACCCGTCGCCGGCAGGAAGGGCAGCGTCCAGCTGGTGGAGCGCGACGAGCATCCGCGTCCCGACACCACGCTGGAGGCGCTGGCCGCCCTGAAGGGGGTGGTGCGGCCCGACGGCACCGTCACCGCGGGCAATTCCTCGGGTGTGAACGACGGCGCCTGCGTCCTGATGCTCGCGGGCGAACAGGCCGTGGCGCGCCACGGCCTGGAGCCGCGGGC
>JBMOQT010000302.1:0-2778 GCA_049320945.1 Pseudomonadota bacterium | reverse complement strand
TCAGCCCGTTCTTGTCGCGCACGTGAATATGGGCGATGGAGGCCCCGGCATTGTAGGAGTCCTTCATCGCCTGAATGATCTCCTTCGGCTGCTCGGGAAGCGCGGGATTGGCCTCCTTGCCGTGCAAGCCGCCCGTTGTGGCAACGGTGATGATGACTTTTCCAAGATTGGTTACGTCAGGTCTCATGCTGTCTCCTTTCAGTTTCACACGTGTACCACATCAGTGGTGGCGCCCTTCATATCGTTTTTTCTTGTAGCCGCGACCGGCCGGACAATTGTCGGTCGCGCTCCAGTGCTTCCGCGTCCATCGTCCCTCCTGTTTCGGATGCCGGCCACCCAGAGCATGCCATTTCAGTAATACGCTTCATATCGTTTTTATAGTATCCAAGACATACTGGCCGTGTTCATCATTTACCGAAACAACTCGTTTCGGTAAATGATGGTTCATCCCAAATGAACTTGCAAGAGCGAGGCCGCTATTTGGTCTTCGATTATTTTTATGGCCGCGCTCCAATGATTTGATGGCCTCTCCCCGGGCGCCTCGCCCATCAGGACAAGGCCACGGTATAAACGCGGTCTTGCTCCGCGATGTCTTCCACGGTGACGTGCGTCCTATCGGCGAGGGGGAAATCGAACAAGGCGCGCGCCAAGGGGTTGATCAGCACCGATTCGAGGCAATTGCCGATTCCGCGTCCTCCATGGGACAGGTCGCGCGTACACCAGTGGACCAGCTGGTCCTTGGCCCTGGGAGAAAGCTCGAGGCGGATCTTGTGCTCGTCGTAAACCTTGCGCGCGATGTTGCGCAGCATCCCGTCCAGGATCTCGCGAGCCACGGCAGGACCGATGAAATTGAACACCACGATGTTGTCGCCGATGCGATTGAGCAGTTCGGGCCGGCCGAGCCGGTACTTGAAGTGATCTTCTATGGCCAGCCTCACCTGGGACTCGACCACCTCGTAGGGCTCCCCCGGCTTGACGTTCTGGACACGATGCCCGTCCTCGTCCTCCACATAAATACCCAGGTTCGAGGTGAAGACGATGACCGACTCGGTGAAGTAGACCGTGGCGCCCTGCCCGTCCGTTAAGCGTCCGTCCTCCAGGATTTGCAGGAACTTGTCGAGAACGCGCGGATGGCATTTCTCGATCTCGTCAAACAGGATGACGCTGAACGGCCGCCGCTTGACGGCGTTGGTCAGCTCGCCCCCCGCCGCATAGCCGATGTATCCCGGCGGTGCGCCAAGCAGGCGCGTGGCGGCGTGCTCCTCGGCGAATTCGCTCATGTCGAAGCGGATGTAGGCGCGCTCGTCGCCGAACAGCAGCTGCGTCAGGGCCTTCGCCAGTTCGGTCTTGCCCACGCCGGTCGGCCCGGCGAAGAACAGCACGCCGCGCGGGCGCCCGCCGCTCGTGCGCGCCTGGGCGCCGGTGAGGGCCATGAACGAGCGCATCAGGATGTCGATGGTCTTGACCGTGGCCTGGCGCTGGCCCTTCACCCGGTCCTCGATATGCTCCCGCGCGCTGCGGATTTTCTCTCTAAGGTAATCCTTCTTCCATGGGTTCTCCGTGGCGCCGACCTTGAAGCAGCGCACCGCGTCCTCGATATCCTGCAGCCGGATGCCCTGCAGCGACGCCAGCCGGGTGATGTCCACCATGCTCTGCAGTGACATGCCGTCGGTACCGTCGGCGAAGCGGCCGGCGAAGGCGCGCCTGTCCGCGCCCTTCGTCTCGTCAAAGCCCTTGAACTGCGGCGCCAGCACCAGCGCCGCGCCGATCCTCGACTCGAAGTCCGGGCGGGGAATGGCCACCGAGGAGATGCGCTCGCTGTCGAGCGAAAACCAGGAGGGCATGTCGTGCGCCCGGTTGAGCAGCCAGAACACGGGGTTGAACAGCGGCACGCCCCGCGCGCCTGCGCCAGCAGCGACGACGGGCTCGGCGCTATGGGACAGCTTCTCGAGCGCGGTATAGAACTTGTACTCGATCAGCTCCGGTGCCTGGGGCGTTGCCGTCAGTCGCGAGGCGTAGTCGATGGCAAACGCCGCGCGGGTGTCGCGCAGGCACACCAGGCGGCGAATGATCTGCGCCAGAGAATCGAGATTGGTTACCGGCATGGCCCCGTTCTGGAGTTTCAGGCCGATCAGCCGCGCCGCCTTCTCCTGCGCGGACGGATTCTCGGGATGAACGCGAATGCCGTCGACCCGGTCATGGATCAGCAGGAATTCGTAGCCCAGCGATTCCAGAAACCACCACAGGCAGGAGACGCACGAGGCGAGACGCAGACCCGACGCTCCCGGGGTCAGGAAGACGTCGCGGATGTTGCCCGACAGGATGAACTGGGAGCGTATTGGCAGCAGGCGGGCGATGTCCTCGATCCAGCGCGGCCAGCGCTCGCTTGCAGGCTGCGGCAGGTCCTTGCCGCCATTCCAGGTATCTGTCGGCTCGAGGTATGGCATCAGACGATGAGAACAACCGCTGAAACCGCGCACAGAAGCGCCAGGGCGAAGCGGCGGAAAGTCTTGTCGCTGAATCTGGGGAACAGAGCATCGCCCAATTTGACGCCCGCATAAAAGCAGGGTCCGAGAATGAGGGGGATCAGCGCATCGCGGGCCTCAAATACACCTTGCAGCGTCAGTACCACAAGCATGACGATGGACATGGCGACGATGTACAGGGTGAGATTGGCCCGGGTGACGGCCACCGGGTCCGGCCCGGACAGCAGGTACAGGATCACCGGCGGCGCGCCGATGCTGGTCGCGCCGAGCAGCACGCCGCTGAAGGCGCCCA
>JBMOQT010000301.1:0-2792 GCA_049320945.1 Pseudomonadota bacterium | reverse complement strand
GATGGTCAGCAAGTTCTACGGCCTCACGCATCAGGAAGTGGCGCTGCGCCGCGACATCCTCGGGCTGCCCAAGCGCAAGGGCCGGCATCCGGTGCTCGACGAGGCGCAGGACGTGGCCTTGTGGGAACGCTGGAAGAACGGCGTCGCCGAGCGCCATGTCGCCCTGACCGACGACATGGCGATGCTGGCGCTGACCATGGACCTGGCCGAGGCGATGAGCCTGCCGATGTCGGTGATCTGGTCGGCGATACGGAACTGGATCGACCAGGGGCTGGTGTAGCCATGACCACGGCCGGCGCACCACGGCGCGAAGGCCCGGTTGCGCTGTCGGCGGTGTTCGACGAGGCGCTGCGGCACCTTGATCCGCAGGAACCTGCGCAGGGCACGGCGCCAAGCCAGGACGGGTTTCTCTACAGCGGCAACCGCCATGAGAGCGTGCCGCGCGGGCTGTTCCTCGACCGACGCCTGACGCCGCTGGAGCGCAACGCCTGGCAGGTGTTCCGCCTGCAGCTCAACGACGACGGCGTGACCGCCTTTCCCACCTACGACCAATTGCGCCCCTACCTGGCCTCGATGCCCTGCGCGGCACAGGCCTCGTACGAGACCGTGGCGCGCGCTCTAACGCTGTTGCGGCTGACGCGCTGGCTGAGCCTCGTGCGACGACGGCGCGACCCGAAGACCGGCCGCATTCAAGGCAACCTGTACGTGCTGCACGACGAACCGCTGTCGCCCTTTGAGGCGATGCAGCTCGATGCCGACTACCTCGGCCTGGTCAGCCAGGCGCTGACCCATGCCGCCAAGGCGGTGCAGATCGTGGGCATGAACACGCTCAAGGAGATTGCCGAAGACCCGCTGCTCAGCGGCCGCACGCTGCCGACCCGCTTGCAGGTGCTGGCGCAGCGCATGGCGCGGCATGGCTGGACGACGCCAGGTTATCCACAGGAGGGTGCCGACCACGAATCCGAAGAAGGCCAGGAAGCCCTTCTTCGGAATGCTGCGCGCCCGTCTTCGGAATCCGAAGCGGGGCCGAAACCCGCGCCGGACGGCTCTCTTCGGATTCCGAAGCAGGACCGTACAGTACGTAATGATCGTATAAATGAAGTACGTACAGTACCGCGCGCGAGGGCCTTGCAGAACCTGCGGCTGCCAGACCGCTTCCAGCGTTTGAAGCACGAGCAGCAGTCCGGCGCGCTGGTGGCCTTGCGGCAGGTGGACGAAGCCCTGCGGCAGGCGGTGCTGGACGAATGGGAGGCGCGCTGCTGCAACAGCTCGGTGCGCAACCCGGCTGGCTACCTGTTCGGCATCATCCAGAAGGCGATCCGTGGGGAGTTCAAGGCCTGGGCGGGCGACAGCGCCACGGTGCCGCCTGCTTCCCGTCCACCCGCGCCGGCACCGGCGCCATCGGCACCGCCGGTATCCCCCGAAGTGGCGCGCGCCCACCTGGCGCGGCTGCGGGCGGCCCTGCGCGACCCGTGACCGGCCGAGCTATCCCCAGGGGATAGCAGGGACAGGGAGCCTTCCGGCGGGTCAATCCGGCTACACCCTTGCCAAGGTCTCAATTGAGATACAAAATAGGGTCTAATGCATAACAGGAGAAGCAACGATGGCCGCACAAACTTCGATGCTGCACATCCGTGTGGACGACAAGCTCAAGGCCGATGCCGCCGAGAAGCTCGCCGGGGTCGGCCTCACCGTTTCGGACGCCGTGCGCATCCTGCTGACCCGTGTGGTCAAGGAAGGCGCGCTGCCGGCTGGCCTCACGGCCGATCCGGAGGCCTACGATGCCTGGTTCCGGGCGAAGGTCCAGGAGGCGCTGGCCGACACACGGCCGCCGGTGCCGCACCAGCAGGTCATGGACGAGGCGCAGGCCCTGATCGACAGGAAGCGGCGTGCGCGTACTTGAGTGGCGCGAAGCTGCCCTCGCCGACCTGCTGGCGATTGTTGACTACATCTCGGACGACAACCCCGATGCCGCGCAGCGGTTGAAGGACGACATCGAGGCCAAGGCCGCGAAGCTGCCGGAGCGCCCGAAGCTCTACCGGCCTGGCCGCGTGGCCGGCACGCGGGAAATGGTCGTGCGCTCGAACTATGTGGTGGTCTACATGGAAGACACTCGCGCGGTGTCCATCCTGCGCGTGTTGCACGCCGCGCAGCAGTGGCCGCCGACACGGGAGTGAAGGCGGTTTTCCTCACAGGAGATTTGCCATGAATACCAAGGAGCCTGAAGCAGCCAAACTCAAGGCGCTGCAGGAAGCAGCCTGCATGGGCTGGGCCGACATCGCCGCCGGCCGCCATGCCGATGTCGCCGACGGCCAGCTCGAAGGTTTCATTGCACAGTTGGGACAGCAGGCGCCGCTTGCCGTCGTCACCCGCCGCGAGGCTATCCCCAGGGGATAGCTGGGACAGGGAGCTTTCCGGCGAACAAACCGGGCGGGCCTTGGATGCGGTTTCTTGACTGACGGCCTTCCGGCCGATGCCGATGCTGGCGACTCCGTTCCCCTACGCGAGTCGCCCACATGGGAAACGAACCCCTGCAACTGAATCTCGGATCGCTGCGCAGCGCGATGTCGCTGACGCTGCACACGCACCACGCCTCGCGCATCTGGCATGGCCGAGCGCCAGCGGAAGGACGCCCCGGCATCATCGGTCTCAACGGCTTCATCGGTGCCATGAACAAGATGAAGCGCGGCGCCGAGCAGGACGACCCGTACTCGGATTGGTGGATGTTGCGGATCGAGGACAAGCTCGCCGACACCAAGACCCGCCTGCAGACCCTGCGCGAACAGGTCGAC
>JBMOQT010000300.1:0-2803 GCA_049320945.1 Pseudomonadota bacterium | reverse complement strand
GCCGTAGCGGCCTTCGGGAAACTCCACCGTGGGACCGGACACGGCGCAATAGCCGGTCGCCTCCTGCAGCAGCGCCAGCACATCGGGCACGCGCGCCCCGCCCAGGGGCACTTCCTGCAAGGCGAATACATCGGCGCGGATTTCCCGGAGCACGCCGGCGATGCGCTCGGGTGCGAACTTGCGGTCCATCCCGACGGCCGAGTGGATGTTGTAGGTGACGATGGAAAGCGGCCAGGGATCGCGCTCGTCGTTCATGCCCGGGAAAACCCCTCTTCCTTGCTCATCAGGTAGCGCCGCAGCGCCAGGGCCAGCCCCGCCAGGACGCCCGCCAGCAGCGCCAGCGCGGCGAAAGCGGTGAGGCTGGGCTCGCGTATGGTCACGAGCACCTGGCGCACGAACAGCACGGTGGCGGTGATGCCGGGGGCCATGCCCAGGAAAGTGCCGATGAGATAGTCGCGCAGGCGGATGTGGGAGGCGCCGGCCACCACATTGACCAGGGTGAACGGCGCGATGGGCAGCAGGCGCACGATCAGCACGGCGAGTATGCCGCGGCGGGCGATGCGCTGGCTGAGGCGGTTGATGCGCGTGCCCGCCAGGCGCCGCACCGTGTCGCGCCCCAGCCAGCGGCCGAGGGAATAGGTCACCGAAGCACTGGCGAGGGATCCGCTCACGGCATACAGCCAGGCGGTGACGGGATCGAACACCAGCGCAGTCACGGAATTGAGGGCCGTGACGGGCAGCACCAGCAGCCCGGCCAGCACATAGCCGCCCACCATGGCGGCATAGGAGAAGGGCATGTCGTTCAGCGTGCGGGCAACCGCGCCCAGGGACTCCAGATCCAGCCACTGGCCCAGGGGCGTCCAGCGCCAGGCGGCGGCCAGCAGGGCGCTCACCAGGACCAGCGCGCCCAGGCGCACGGCCCGTCCCGACACCGGGCCGCTCGCCTCCCGCGGCACGAACTCGGCAATCAGCTGCTCGGGATCGATGGGCTGCTCGGGATCGACGATGTCGCGGTCGAGAATGAGCTCCTCGTCCCGGGTGACGGCCGCCGGCTCCAGAGGAACGAGGGAGCGGCCAGGGTGCATCAGCGCGGCAATGGCGCCGTTGACCGTGCCGGCGCGGGCGATTTCCGCCTCGACTACAGCCTGATCCACATCCAGGTGCTCCGCCAGGAGGCGGCTGCGCAGGCGCGCGATGGCGCGGCGTATGCGCTCGTCACCCCGCGCCTCGATGGCGATGTTGCACTCGGTGTCCAGCACCATGGAGCGATTGGCCAGGTTGGCGGAGCCCACGGTGAGCAGTTCGTCATCGACGATCATGAGCTTGCTGTGCACGTCCAGGCTGTCGCCGGTCAGTCCGGGGATGTCGGGGTAATAGGCATGGTAGCGCTTGCCCTGGTCGGCGTCCTTCAGCTGGCGATGCAGGCCGGCGCGCAACACCCCCATGGTCCGGGCCTCCAGCCAGCCGCTCTCCAGGCGCCGGGACACCAGCACGATCTCCGGCCCGTCCGGCTCACGCAGGCGCGCGTCCAGGGCGTCGCCCACGTTGACGGCGGTGAAGTACTGGTTCTCGAGATAGATGCAGCGCCGCGCCGCGGCGATGCCATCTTCATAGAGCCGGCGGATCTCCTGCACCCCGGGATGACCATCGTAAGGCGGTTCGGTGCGGGAGATGGCGACGTCCACGTCGGTGATATCGGGCCTGCAATGGGCCGGCCAGGGATCGTGGCGGGCGTTGCGCCCCAGGCGCCGGGGCGCCAGGCGGCGGCCCGTGGCCCGCCGCCAGCGCTCCCGCGCCAGCTCGCCCAGGGCGCGCGCGGCGGCGCCGTCAACCATGGCCTGGATGTCATGGAACGGACGGTAGGGGGAACCGTCCGGATCGCACCGCAGGGGATCGTCACAGGCGTGGGCCGGGGTATCCCAGCGCTGATGGGTCAGATCCATGCCGCCGACGAAGGCCAGTTCATCGTCGATCACCACCACCTTCTGGTGGTGGCAGGCGCCGACGGGATGACGCCCGTCCAGACGGAAAGTGAGGCGCCGGTGGGTGCGCCAGCCCAGCTTGTAGACCGGCAGCCATTCCCGGTCCAGGACGTAGAGCATGGCGAAATCCCAGCTCAGGACATAGGCGCGCAGCCCCCGCCGGCGCGCCACCACCTCGTGCAGGAATTCACCCAGGGGCTGCGGAAAGCCGTCGTCGGCGCCTTCGGGAACCAGGCGCGTGCGGCTGTCGATGTCCCACCCCAGGATGTAGATGCTGCGCCGCGCCTGGACGATGGCCTCGCGCACTGCGCGGAAATAGGCCGCGCCGTCGATCAGGAAGCTGAGACGGTGGGCACGTTCGATGCGCCAGCAGTTGCGGCCGGGAAGAAGAAGACCGGGGCGCTTGTTCGTATCGGGCTGCGTGTCGCGCAGTTCCGCCAATTGAAACCCTCGCCTGCTTGCGGGGCCAGCGCGCCCCGCTGCTGATTCGACGCCGGGGCCAACCATTGGTTCGGCGCGGGCGCGCCGGGGCAGTCCGTGAAATAGTTGCTCGACGGGTGCGGAGGTGCTGTCTAGGATCGGCGACGAGTAACGCGAAGGAAAAAATCCATGTCAGGCATACTGGAAACCGGAGCACCCTGGCCCGGCACGGACGCTGCGACGCTTCAGGTCCTGCGGGACAAGACGCCCGAGGAATTGCTCGCCGCCGCCGTGTGGTGCGCCGAAGTGCTGCGCCACGAGGACATCCTGGAAGACACCCTGTTCGCCGCTCCTCCGGCGTAATCCAGCGCCAAGCGCGGCGTCATTGCTACCGGTCGGCG
>JBMOQT010000299.1:0-2825 GCA_049320945.1 Pseudomonadota bacterium | reverse complement strand
ACGAATTCGGAGCCAAGGAAGGGCAGCAGCGCAAAGGCCGCGACGAAACTGCCCAGGGCCAGGGCCAACACGCTCTTGCGGTGCGACAGACTCCAGGCCAGGAGGCGCTGGTAGCCCTGCTCGAGCCGCCCGTTCAGGCGCGCGAACCAGGCCAGCAGGCGTCCCAGGGGGCCACGGCCGTAATGGCCCTCGGCCTGGGGATCGTGCCACAGGCTGGACAGCATGGGGTCGAGAGTGAAGCTGACGAACATGGAGATCAGCACCGCCGCCACCACGGTGATGCCGAACTGGTGGAAGAAGCGGCCGATGATGCCGCCCATGAAGCCCACCGGCAGGAACACGGCGATGATACTGAAGGTGGTGGCCAGCACCGCCAGGCCGATCTCGGCCGTGCCGTCCAGGGCCGCCTGGCGGTGGCTCTTGCCCATGGCCACGTGGCGCACGATATTCTCGCGCACGACGATGGCATCATCGATGAGCAGGCCCACCGACAGGGACAGGGCCATGAGGGTCAGCACGTTGAGGGTGAAGCCGAAGGCATAGACGAACAGGAAGGTGCCGATCAGGGCGATGGGCAGAGTCAGTCCGGTGATCACCGTGCTGCGCCAGGAGGCGAGGAACAGGAAGACGATGGCGATGGTGAGCAGCGCCCCTTCCGCCAGGGTGCTGCGCACGTCGCGCACCGAGTTGCGGATGCCCACCGAGGCGTCGCGCACCACCACCAGGCGCACGTCGGCGGGCAGCTGCCCGGGCAGCTCGGCCACCACCCGGCGCACCGCGTCCACTACAGCAATGGTGTTCTCGCCCTGGGCCTTGATGATGTCCACCGACAAGGCGCGGCGGCCGTTGATTAGGGCCACGGACTCCTCCTCCGCCCGGCCGTCCGCCACGTCCGCCACCTGGCCCAGGGTCACCGGGCGGGCGCCGCGGCGCGCCACGATGAGGTTGCGGAAATCCTCGGCGCCCTCGAGGCGGCCCATGACCTGCACCACCCGGTCCTGGCCGCCGCCGCTCACGGTGCCGGCGGGCACCTCCTGGTTCTCGGCGCGCAGGGCGGCGATCACCTGGTCGGCGCCCACCTGCTGGGCCTCCAGGTCGGCCAGGCGCAGATGCACGCGCATCTCGCGCTTGACGCCGCCCACCAGGGTGGCCTGGCCCACGCCGCGCACGTTCTCCAGGCGCTTCTTGACCACCTGGTCGGCCAGCGTGGTGAGGCTGCGCAGGTCGCGGGTGTCGGACATCACCGCCACCGAGACGATGGGGAAGTCATCCGGGTTGAAGCGGGTGACCGTGGGCTCCTTCACTTCGTCGCGCAGGCTGGAGCGAATGGCGGCGATCTTCTCGCGCACGTCCTGGGCGGCGACCTTGGCGTCCACCGACAGGTCGAACTCCACCACCACCAGCGACTGGCCCTCGTAGGAGCGCGAGGACAGAGTCTTGATGCCGCTGACGGTGTTGACCGCCTCCTCGATCTTGCGCGTGACCTCTTCCTCGACCGCCTCGGGCGCCGCCCCGGGATAGCTGGTCTGCACCACCACCACGGGGAAGGACACATCGGGGAACTGGTCCACCGGCAGGCGCTGGTAGGAGAACAGTCCCAGCACCAGCAGCGCCAACATCATCATGGTGGCGAAGACGGGATTGCCCACGCTGACGCGGGTGAGCCACATGGCGGACGCTCTTCTTTAGCGGCTGGCCTGGATGGCATCGGCGCTGCGGATCAGCGCCTGCGCCCCCTCGTTCAGGGTGCCCAGGTTGTGGCGCACCACCAGCTCGCCCGCCCGCAGGCCCGAGAGGACCTGCACCCGGTCGGCGTCCCGCAGCCCCAAGGTGACGGCGCGGTGCGCCAGCCGCCCCTGATCCAGGACGTAGACGAAGGGCTCGCCGCGCTCCTCGCGCACCGCGCCCGCCGGCACTACCAGGGCCTGGTCGCTGCGGCCCACGATCAGCCGTCCTTCGGCGAACAGGCCGCCGCGCAGCAGGTGGTCCGGGTTGTCGATCACCCCATAGACCTCGATGGAACGGGACCCGGCCGCGGCGGCCGGGTTGATGCGCTCGACCCGGCCCGTGAACACGCGCCCGTCGAAGCCGTCCACCCGGAACTCGATCTCCTGCCCCACCCGCACTGCGGCGATCTCGGCGGCCGGCAGGGGCGCCGACAGCTCCAGGCGGCGCACGTCCACCAGGGTCACCACACGCGCGTCCACCGCCACGCGCTCGCCGCGCTGGGCGTTGCGCGCCGCCACCACACCGTCCATGGGCGCCACCAGGGCCGTGTCGCCCAGCACCTTGGTCGCCACCGCCACCGCCGCCTCGGCCGCCTTGAGCCGGGCAGCCGCGACCTGGTGGTTGCCCTGGGTGGAGTCGAAGGCCGTCTGGGAGATGAAGTTGCGCTCCAGCAGGGCACGCTGGGTCGCCAGGTTCTTGGCCGCCACATCCAGCTGTGCCCGGGCCGCTTCCAGGTCCGCCCTCTTTTCCGCGAGCTGAGCCGAGGCCTCGGTGGGATCGATGCGGCCGATCACCTGGCCGGCGCGCACGGCGTCGCCCTCGCGTACCGTGAGCTCCTTGATCTCCCCGGGGACCTTGGCCTTCACTGCCGCCTCGGCATAGGGGCGCAAGGTCCCCGTGAAGGGCAGGCTGCGGACCAGGGCCCGGGACTGGACCTCGGCCAGGTCCGAGGCGTCGAATTCGATCACCGGCGCCGCCTTGTGGGGCGCCGGTTCGGACTTGGCGCGGGTCAGGGCGAAGGCGCCGGCTGCCAGGACGAACAGGGCGAGCACGGCCGACGAGATGCGAATGGCCCTTCTGAGCGTGGGTCTTGCCAT
>JBMOQT010000298.1:0-2835 GCA_049320945.1 Pseudomonadota bacterium | reverse complement strand
TCGGTGCGCTCCTGGTTGCGCACCTCGCGCTCCAGGCGCTTGGCCTCCACTTCCAGGCGGCTGGCTTGGATGCGCGCCTCGTTGTGATCGCGCCGCGCCCGGTCCATGCAGGCGGACACCAGGAATTTCTTCCAGCACTCGGTCTCCGACGCCGCCAGGCGCTCATCCGCCCGGGCACGCAACTGCTGCGCCTGGGCCTTCAGGTCCGCGGCCCGGGCCAGATGGGCCTGCTTCTGCTCCGGGCTCGCCAGGGGCGGCGGCGGCGCCTCCTGGGCCCGGGCCGCGCCCAGCACCCCCGCCAGGGCCCACGCGGCCAGGGCCATCCTCATCCTCTCTAAACGATCAGCCATGATTGCTCCCGTGTATCCGTCCAAGCGGCGCAGCATACAATAACGCCTTTTTCCCGCCACCACTGCCGTGATCCTCCTGCGCAATCTCGTCCTCGCCCGCGGCGGCCGCGTGCTGCTGGAACAGGTGAATCTCCAGCTGCACCTGGGCCAGAAGGTGGGCGTGGTCGGCGCCAACGGCTGTGGCAAGTCCAGCCTGTTCGCCCTGCTGCGCGGCGAGCTGCACCAGGAGGCGGGCGACCTGGAGCTGCCGCCCGACTGGGTGATCGCCCATGTGGGCCAGGAAACGCCGGCCCTGCCCCAGCCCGCCATCGACTACGTGCTGGACGGCGACGCCGAGCTGCGCCAGGTGGAGCGGGAGCTGGCGGCGGCCGAGGCGGCCCACGACGGCGAGCGCCTGGCCTTGCTGCACGAGCGCATGGACCACATCGGCGGCTACGGCGCCCGCGCCCGCGCCTGCGCCCTGCTGTCGGGCCTGGGCTTCGCGGATGCCGAGTTCGACCAGCCGGTGGCGCAATTCTCCGGCGGCTGGCGCGTGCGCCTCAACCTGGCCCGGGCCCTCATGTGCCGCTCCGACCTGCTGCTGCTGGACGAACCCACCAACCATCTGGACCTGGACGCGGTCATCTGGCTGGAAGGCTGGCTGCGCGGCTACCGCGGCACGCTGCTGGTCATCTCCCACGACCGCGACTTCCTGGACAACGTCGCCAGCCATATCGCCCACATCGAGCAGCGGCGCCTCAAGCTCTACAGCGGCGGCTACAGCGACTTCGAGCGCCAGCGCGCCGCGCAGCTTGCCCTGCAGCAGGCCTTGTATGACAAGCAGCAGCGCGAGATCGCCCACCTGCGCAGCTACATCGACCGCTTCCGCGCCAAGGCCACCAAGGCGCGCCAGGCCCAGAGCCGCATCAAGGCCCTGGCACGCATGGAGGAAGTGACCGCCGCCCACGTGGACACGCCCTTCGAGTTCCGCTTCCGCGAACCGGAGGGCAGCCCCGATCCGCTGCTGATCCTCCACAGCGTGGCGGCGGGCTACGGCGGCCGGGCGGTACTGCGGGGCATCGACCTGGTGGTGCGGCGCGGCGAGCGTATCGGCCTGCTGGGCCGCAACGGCGCCGGCAAGTCCACCCTGATCAAGACCCTGGCGGGCGAACTGTCGCCCCTGGCGGGGGAGAAGAGCGAGGGCAAGGGCCTGCGCATCGGCTACTTCGCCCAGCATCAGCTGGAGAAGCTGCGTCCCGACGAGTCGCCCCTGCAGCACATGCTGCGCCTGGACCGCAGCGTGCGCGAGCAGGACTACCGGGATTTCCTGGGCGGCTTCAATTTCCGCGGCGACGCCGCCACCGCCCCCGTGGGTCCCTTCTCCGGCGGCGAGAAGTCGCGCCTGGCGCTGGCGCTCATCATCTGGCAGCGGCCAAACCTGCTGCTGCTGGACGAGCCCACCAACCACCTGGACCTGGAAATGCGCCACGCCCTGACCCTGGCCCTGCAGGAATACGAGGGCGCGGTGGTGCTGGTGTCCCACGACCGCCACCTGCTGCGCACCACGGCCGACGCCCTGTACCTGGTGGCCGACGGCCGTGTGCAGCCCTTCGACGGCGACCTGGACGCCTACAAGGACTGGCTGGCGGCGAGCCGCAACGCCCAGGCGGCGGCCGCCTCCGACGGGCGCAAGGAAGCACGCAAGCAGCAGCGCGCCCAGGAGGCCGCCCAGCGCCAGGCGGCCCTGGAGAGCCGGCGCGCCCTGCAGAAGGAAGTGCAGCAGCTGGAGAAGAAGCTCGAGTCCTGGCAGGCGGAACAGCGGCTGCTGGAGAGCCGCCTGGCCGACCCAGCCCTCTACGGCGCCCAGGACAAGGGCCCTCTGCAAGATCTCCTGCGCCGCCAGGCGGAGTTGCTGGCCGCCATCGAGCAGGCGGAGGAGCGCTGGCTGGAGATCCACAGCCAGCTCGAATCCGAACCCTGACGTGCCTTCGGCGCGCCCCTCCCGCTAAAGAATTCCGGCTGCCAGTCGATACGTTCAAGAGCATGCCCTGCCCAGGGCATCTAAGCAAAATAATGCATCGGCCGCCGGCGCGAAACGGCGCGCGGCTGGCACCGAGGAGGACGCAAGCCATGAATTCCAGCACGGGCCTTGCCGCCATGCGCGCGGCGCTCATCTTCATCATCGTCGGCAGCGCCGCGGCGGCCGGCTTCCAGCTATGGCAGGGGAATATGCCCTGGGCCGGCGCGCACCTGCTGCTGGCGGGCGCCGGGCTGGCCGCCTGGGCCGGCCTGGGCCGGCAGGTGATCCGGCCCATGGCGGCGATCCAGGCGCGCCTGCGCCAGGCGGCCCAGGGCGAGGCCGATCTGTCCGGGGAACTGGACATCGCCGCCCCCGCCTGGCGCGGCTTCGCCCAGGACTACAACGGCTTTCTGGCGCGCGTGCGCGAGTCCGTGACGCAGATCCGCAAGATGGCGGTGGGCATCGCGCGCGAGGCCGCGGTGGTGA
>JBMOQT010000297.1:0-52482 GCA_049320945.1 Pseudomonadota bacterium | reverse complement strand
CGGCCGATTCCCGGGGGCGGCCGCCACGCCGATGATGACGCCATAGCAAACCCGATCGTTTCAAGCCATGCGCATCCTGGTGGTGGAACAGAACGCCCTGCTGCGGCAGGCCACGGACAACTTTCTCGACGCCCTGCCGGGTTGCGAAACCGTGGCAGCGGCCAGCGCCGAGGAGGCCCTGGGCCTGCTGCCCCTGTTCCATCCCCACCTGGTGCTGGTGGACTACGGCCTGTGCGGCCCGCCCGCGGGTTCCAACCTGTGCCGCGTCCTCAAGACGGCCACATCGCCGCCGTTAATAATCGTGATGATGCCCGAGGACGGCGCGCACTACCGCCGGGCCTGTTTCCAGGCCGGCGCCGACGCCTGCGCCGCCAAGGCATCCCTGGGACAAGAACTTCCCCTCCTGCTGTCGCGGCTCGGGGCAGGAACGGGGTGGGGAACCGAGCGAGCCTGAATGACATGACCATTTCGATGGAAACCGCGACCCGCCCCTTGCGCGTGCTGCTGGTGGAAGACACGCCCGATGACGCCGTGCTGCTGGCGCGGGCGCTGAAACGCAGCGGCTTCGCCGCCGAGTACGAACGCGTGGAGACCGAGGCGCAGATGCGCAAGGCGCTGCAGAAGGGCGGCTGGGACATCGTCATTTCCGACTATTCCATGCCCGAATTCTCCGCCCTGGAAGCCCTGCGCCTGACCAGGGAGTTCGACCCGCAGCTGCCCTTCATCATCGTCTCCGGCAACATCGGCGAGGACGTGGCGGTGGAAGCCATGCGTGCCGGCGCCCAGGATTACCTGATCAAGAACAACCTGGCCCGCCTCGGCCCCGCCGTGATGCGCGAACTGGAGGAGTCGGCCAACCGCCGCCGCCAGCGGTTGGCCGAGGAGGCCCTGGCCGCCAGCGAGGCACGCCTGCACAGCATCCTCGATTCCCTGGGCGACATCGTCTGGTCCATCAGCCTGCCCAGCCTGCGCCTGGACTACCTCAACCCGGCCGCCGAACACGTGTACGGCCGGCCGGCGGGCCATTTCGCGGGCCACCTGAACCACTGGCTGGAGACGGTGCACCCGGATGACCGGGAGCGCATGCGCGGCTACGCGCGCGACGTGCTGGAAAAGGGCAGCCACAGCGCCGAGTACCGCATCGTGCGCCCCGACGGCGAAGTGCGCTGGCTGTTCGACCGCGCCCGGGTGGTCACGAACGAGCGCGGGCGGCGCCTGCGCATCGACGGCATCGCCGCCGACGTCACCGAGCGCAAGCGCCAGGAGGAGCTGCTCTACCGCTTTTCCCACTACGACGCCCTCACCGGCCTGCCCAACCGCAGCCTGATGCTGGCCCAGCTGGCCCAGGCCCTGGCTCACGCCCAGCGCGGCGGCCACATGGTGGCGGTGCTGCTGGTGGACCTGGACCGCTTCAAGACCATCAACGACGGCCTGGGCCACACCATGGGCGACGAGGTACTGCGTGAGATCGCCCGGCGCATCGCCGGCGCGGTGCGCGCCGCCGACCTGGTGGCGCGCCTGGGCGGCGACGAGTTCGCCCTGGTGCTCAACGACATCGACCACGAGCAGGTGGTCGCGACCCTCACCCAGAAGGTGATCTACGCCATCGAACCGTCGCTGCGCCTGGCCGGCCAGGAGATCTATTGCACCACCAGCATCGGCATCGCCCTCTACCCGCGCGACGGCGCCACGCCCGAGGAACTGCTGAAGAACGCCGACACCGCCATGTACGAGGCCAAGCGCGCCGGCCGCGACACCCTGCGCTTCTATTCGGCCGAAATGAACGCCTTCGCCGCCAACCAGCTGGAGCTGGAGGCGGCGCTGCGCGGCGCCCTGGAGCGCAAGGAACTGGAGGTGCATTACCAGCCCCAGGTGGACCTGACACGCAACGGAGCCGTGTGCGCCTTCGAGGCGCTGGCGCGCTGGCGCCACCCCCAGCGCGGCATGGTGCCGCCCTCGGTGTTCATCCCCCTGGCCGAGGAAACGGGCCTGATCGGGCCGATAGGCGATTTCGTGCTGCGCGAGTCCTGTCATCAGGCCAAGCACTGGGTGGAAAATTTCGACGCCAACCTCAAGATCGCGGTAAACCTGTCGGCGCGCCAGTTCAACCAGCCGGATCTGCCTCAGCGCATCGCCCAAGTCCTGCGCGAGACGGGACTGCCGGCGCGCAACCTGGAGCTGGAGCTGACCGAGTCCCTGGTGATGAGGGACGTGGCCCGCTCCACGGCCATGCTCAAGGAGCTCAAGGCCATGGGCGTGGCCCTGGCCATCGACGATTTCGGCACCGGCTATTCCAGCCTGGCCTACCTCAAGCGCTTCCCCATCGATCAGATCAAGATCGACAAGTCCTTCGTCGCCGACATCTCGACCAAGCCCGAAGACGCCTCCATCTGCTCCAGCATCATCGCCCTGGCCCACAGCCTGCGCCTGCGCGTCGTGGCCGAGGGCGTGGAAGAGGCGGGCCAGCTGGGCTTCCTGCTGCAGCACCAGTGCGACCGCATGCAGGGCTTCGTCTTCGACCAGCCGCGGCCCGCGGCCGAAGTCGACGAGCTGCTGCGCAGCCAGCGCCGCCTGGATCTCACCACCCTGGACATCAACCGGCCCCGACGCACCCTGCTGCTGGTGGACGACGAGGACAACATTCTCGCCGCCCTCAAGCGCCTGCTGCGCCGCGACGGCTACCACATCGTAGCGACCACCGATCCCACCAAGGCCTTCGAGCTGCTGGCCCAGCACCAGGTGGGCGTGGTGGTGTCGGATCAGCGCATGCCGCAGATGAGCGGCACGGAGCTGCTGCGCGAGGTGAAAAGCCTCTATCCCGACACCATACGCATCGTGCTGTCCGGCTACACGGATCTGAAGTCGGTCACCGACGCCATCAACGAGGGCGCCATTTACCGTTTCCTCACCAAGCCGTGGGACGACGACCAGCTGCGCGAGGCGATACGGGAAGCCTTCCATCAGCAGGAGCTGGCCGCCGAGAACCGGCGCCTGTCGCGGGAGGTGCGCCAGGCCAATGGCAAGCTGGCCGAGGCCAACGAAATGCTGAAAGGCCTGCTGCAGGAAAAGGCGAGCCGCATCGTCCGCGGAGAAACCATGATCGGCGTCGCCCAGGAGGCTTTCCACCACGTCCCCTTGCCCATCATCGGCGTGGACGACGGCGGTATGATCGTGCTCGCCACCGGCGCGGCCCAGCGCGCCTTTCCCCGCGCCCTGCCCGGCAACACCCTGGACGAGTGTTTCCCGTCCCACTGGCTGCGGCATCTGCGCGATCCCCATAAGGCCATCCCCGGCCGCCTGGAGCTGGACGGCATCGCCTACCGGCCGGTGCGGGAACGGCTGTCGGTGCCCGGCGGCGGTAGCGGCTGGCTGCTCACCCTGCTGCCCGCCGAACACCCGGCCGGCACCGCCGACGTTGCTGCATCGGCAGCAAAAGGAAACCCATGACGCTCACCACGGAAAAGTCCCGCGAGGCCTTGCTGGCGCTGCTGGAGCGGGTACCGCCCCTGCCCGCCATCGTGCTCGAGCTGTTGCGCTCCCTGGACGACGAGAACGCCAATATCGCCCAGCTGGCGCGCAAGATCGGCCTCGACCCGCCCTTGTCCGCGCGCATCCTGCGCGTGGTGAACTCGCCCTTCTACGGCATGCAGGGACAGGTCTCCAGCCTGTCGGAGGCGGTGATGGTGCTGGGTTTCTCCAACGTGCGCAGCCTGGCCCTGGCCGCCTCCCTGTCGTCGCGCTTCAAGCTCAGGCCCGCGGGCGGCCTGGACCCCGCTTACCTGTGGGAGCACAGCTTCTGCACCGCGCTCGCCTGCCGCCTGCTGGCGCGGCTCGCCAGGGTCAACCCGGAGACGGCCTTCACCGCCGGGCTGCTGCATGACATCGGCCGCATCGGCCTGCTCGTCCTGGATGAAAAGCACGTGCAGGAGATCGTCGAGCTGCGCACCGGGAAGACCATGTCCGCGAGCCAGGCGGAGCGCCAGGTGCTGGGGTTCGATCACGCCCAGCTGGGGGCGCGCCTGCTGGAGCGCTGGCGCCTGCCGCCCGCCATCGTGCGCGCGGTGGAGCGCCACCATACGCCGGACCTGGAGCCGACCGAGACGCTCACCGACCTGGTGGCGGTGGCCGATGCCTGCGCCATCGCCGTGCAGCGGGGTGCGCTGGAGCAACTCCTCGAATCGGCCCGGCCGGGCAACACGGTGGTGCGCCTGGGCATCACCCGCGGCCAGTGCCAGGAGACGCTGGCGCCGCTGCCGGAGCAGCTCAAGGCGGTCGCCTCCATGCTGCAGGAGGCCGGATGATGGAGCTGGCCGCAACGCACAAGACCCGCTCCGCCGCCGCGGACGGCGCACCGGCCTTCACCCTGCTGCTGGTGGACGACGAAGCCAACATACTCAGCTCCCTCAAGCGCCTGTTCCGTCCCCAAGGCTACCGGGTGCTCAGCGCCGAGTCCGGGGCCCAGGGACTGGAGCTGCTGCGGGCAGAGGCGGTGGACCTGGTCATCTCCGACATGCGCATGCCGACCATGAACGGCGCCCAGTTCCTGGCCGCGGCGCGCTCGCTGCAGCCCGACGCCGTGCGCGTGCTGCTCACCGGCTACGCCGACATCGCCTCCACCATCGAGGCCATCAACGCCGGCGAGATCCACCGCTACGTGTCCAAGCCCTGGGACGACCGGGAGATGCTGCTCATCGTGCGCCAGGCCCTGGAGCGCAAGGAGCTGGAGCGGGAGAAGGCGCGCCTGGAGGCCCTGACCCAGCGCCAGAACGAAGAGCTCAAGGCCCTCAACGCCAGCCTGGAAGCCAAGGTGGCGGAGCGCACGACCGAGCTGCGCCAGGCCCACGAGCAGCTGAAGACGGGGTTCCTCAACTCCATCAAGCTGTTCGCCAACCTGATCGAGCTGCGCGCCGGCGCCCTGGCCGGCCATTCGCGCCGCGTCGCCGAGCATGCGCGCCGCATCGGCCAGGCCCTGAAGCTGTCCCAGGCAGACCTGCAGGACTTGTTCTGCGCCGCCCTGCTCCATGACATTGGCAAGATCGGGCTGCCCGACGTGCTGCTCGCCAAGCCGTTCAACAGCCTGTCGGCCGACGAGCGCAACGAAGTGGTGCGCCATCCCGCCAAGGCCGAAGGCCTGCTCATGGGCCTGGAGCAGCTGCGCGGCGCCGCCCGGCTCATCCGCGCCCACCACGAGCGCTTCGACGGCCTGGGTTATCCCGACCGGCTGTCGGGCATCGCCATTCCCCTGGGCGCACGCATCCTGGCCGTGGCCAACGACTACGACGCCGTGCAGCAGGGGCTCATTTCCAACAAGCGCGCCTCGGCCCAGGAGGCCTGGGACTATCTCCAGGGCGGGCGCGGCAAGCGCTACGACCCTCAGGTGCTGGATGCCTTCCAGGCAGTGCTGGGCGGGGCTGCCCGGCCCGAGGCCGCCCCCCTTGGGCTGGCGCTCACCTCGGAGCGCCTGACGCCAGGCATGGCCCTGGCGCGCGACCTGGTGACCCGCGACGGCGTGCTGCTGCTGGCCCGCGACTACCTCCTGGACGCAAGCCTGATCGAACAGGTACGCAAGTTCGAGGCCGCCGAGGGCTATCGCCTCACCATTTATATTGTCGAGAGGACCCAATGACTCCCATAGAGGCGCCGCGCCTGCTACTGGTCGATGATGAACCCAATGTGCTCAAGGCTCTGGAGCGCCAGCTGCGCGCCGTGGACCGGGGCACCGAGCAGCCCTACCACATCGAGTCCTACACCAGCCCCGCCGCCGCCCTGGAGCGCGCCGGCGACCAGACCTTCGACCTGGTGATCAGCGACTACCGCATGCCCCACATGGACGGCGTCAGCTTCCTCGCCCGCTTCCGCGCCCTGCAGCCCTATGCGGCGCGGCTCATCCTGTCGGGCCATACCGATCTGTCGGCCCTGCTGGGCGCCATCAACAGCGCCGGGGTGATGCGCTTCCTGTGCAAGCCCTGGGAGCACGCGGAGCTGGTGTTCGCCGTGGAGAACGCGCTGCGGGAGCGCACCCTGCTGCTGGAGAACCGGCGCCTGGCGGACGAAGTGCGCGTGCAGCAAGGCATCATCTCCCGGCAGGAGGCGGAGCTGCGCCGCCTGGAGGCGGAATCGCCCGGCATCACCCGGGTCGACTGGGGGCCGGACGGCTCCATCCTGATCGATCCCGACCCGGCGCTGGAGAAGAAGACCCACTGATGGCCGAGTACGACGAAGCGCGCGCCACCCTGAGCGTCAAGGTGGTGTATTACGGTCCCGCCCTGTCGGGCAAGACCACCAATCTGATGCGCCTGCACGACCTCCTCGCCCCCGAGCTCAAGGGCGAACTGATGACCCTGGACACGCGTAACGACCGCACCCTGTTCTTCGACCTGCTGCCGGTGGGCTTCCGCGCCCCCTCGGGGCTGCTGCTGAAGTTCCGGCTGTTCACCGTGCCCGGCCAGGTGGCCCACGACTCCACGCGCAAGTCGGTGCTGTCGCGCGCCGACGCCGTGGTGTTCGTCGCCGACTCCCAGCGCAACCAGAGCGTAAACAACGGCGAGTCCTTCGAGAACCTGGCCCACAACGCCACCGTGGTCGGCCTGGATTTCGAACAGCTGCCCCTGGTGGTGCAGTTCAACAAGCGCGACCTCCCGGACGTCCTGCCCGAGGAGGAGATCCTGGCCCGCTGGGGCCGGGCGCCTTGGCCCATCACCTTCGCCTCGGCGCTGGCCGGCCAGGGCGTGGCGGAGACCTTCGCCGCCCTGCTGGAGCGCCTCCATTCTTCCCTGGATACGCGCCACGAGCTGGCGCGGCGTCACGGTCTGAGCCGGGAGGCCTTTGTTGCCGCCGCCTGCGGAGGCGTTGTGCCATGCTGCTGAGCGCCGAGCCCTTCGACCGCCGCCTCGATCTGCCCGCCCTGCTGGCGGGCCTGCCCCAGGGCCAGGTGGCGCGCGCGCTGGCCGCCCTGTGCGGCGAGGACTACTGCCTGCAGGACGAGAACGGTGCCCCCCTGATCGCCGGAGCCGCCTGGAGCGGCGGCGACCCGGCCCAGCGGGCGCCGCTCAAGCACGAACTGGAGACGGTCGGCTGGCTGTGCCTGGGCCGGGGTGCGCCGGCGGCGGCCCGCGCGCTGACCCCCGTGCTGGAACTGGTGCTGCTGGCCGCGGCCCGCTACCAGATGACCGCCGCCCTGCACGTGGCGGCGATCCAGGAGGACTACCGGGTGCTGCTGGAGAAACACGGGCAGCTGGCCCAGTCGGAGGAACGGCTGCGCAAGCTGTCGGCGGAGCTGGAGAGCCGCGTGCAGGAGCAGGTGGCCATCATCGAGCGTGCCCAGCGCCAGCTGTACCAGACGGAGAAGATGGCCGCCGTCGGCCAGCTGGCCGCGGGCATGGCCCACGAGATCAACAACCCCATCGGCTTCATCCGCAGCAACCTCACCACCGCCGGCGGCTATGTGCAGCGCCTCGCCCAGCTCGGCCCCGCGGCGCGGCGCGGCGACGGTGCCGCGGTCGCCGCCCACTGGCAGCGCGGCGACCTGGATTTCGTGCTGGAAGACTTCGACCAGCTGCTGCAGGAGAGCATAGCCGGCGCCGACCGGGTGGCGCGCATCGTCGCCGACCTCAAGACCTTCTCCAGCGTGGACAACGCGGAGGACACGCTGGTCGATATCAACCAAAACCTGCGCTCGGTGGCCCACATGGCCCGGGCCCAGTTCGGCCATGCGCGCATCGAGCTGGACCTGCAGCCCCTGCCGCCCCTGTCCTGCCACCCGGGCAAGCTGAACCAGGTGTTCCTGAGCCTGGTGCACAACGCCGCCCAGGCGGTGGCCGACGGCGGCACGGTGCGCATCGAATCCGCCTGTGAGGACGGCGCCGTGCGCGTGCGCGTGTGCGACGACGGCGCGGGCATGACGTCGGAAGTGCTGGCCCGGGCCTTCGATCCCTTCTTCACCACCCGCGCCGTGGGCCGGGGCACGGGCCTGGGACTCACGGTGAGCCGCGACATCGTCATGGCCCACGGCGGCCGCATCGACATCGACAGCGCGCCGGGGCGCGGCACCACGGTCTGCGTGACCCTGCCCCTGGCAGGCCGGGGCGGAGCATAAGCCATGTCCTACGCCTCCCTGTTCACCGGCGCGCCGGACGAGCCCGCCGCCGCGCCCAAGGGCGCGGTGCGCTACAGCATCCTGCTGGTGGATGATGAGCCCAACGTGCTCAGCGCCCTGCGCCGGGTGTTCCGCCAGGAGAACTACGACATCGTCACGGCCGCCAGCGGCGAAGAGGGGCTGGCGCGGATGCGCGAGCGGGCGTTCCAGCTGCTCATCTCCGACTTCATGATGCCGGGGATGAACGGCGGCGAGCTGCTGCGCCAGGCGCGCAGCCTGCAGCCGGAAGCGATACGCATCATGCTCACGGGCCATGCCGATGTCTCGGCGGTAATGGCGGCGGTCAAGTCCGGCGCGGTATACAAGTTCATCCTCAAGCCCTGGAATGACGATGACCTGCGCGTGACCGTGGCGCTCGCCCTGGAGCAGCAGGAGCTGATGGCCAAGAACCGCCGCCTCAAGGAGGAGAACGCCGCCAAGGCCAAGGAGCTGGACCAGCTCGCCAAGTTCGCCGTCACCAACCGCAGCCAGATCGCCATCATGCTCAACAAGCGCAACCTGCTCAACCTGCAGCAGGTGCAGGAGCTGTATCGCCTGCAGCAGACGCGCAAGGAGCCGGCGATCCGGCTGATCCTGGACCGGGGCTGGGCGGACGAGAAGGCCATCCACCGCATCCTGCGCACCGAGCTGCTGGTGGAGGAAGTGGCGCTGGAGGAAGTGGCGGTGGACCCGACCGTGGCCTCGCTCATCCCCCATGCCATGTGCAAGAAGCAGTGGGTGGTGCCCATCAAGCTGGAGGGCAAGCGCCTGACGCTGGCCATGGCCGACCCCCTGGACGGCGGCCTGCTGGACGATCTGCGCTTCGTCACCGGCCTGGACATCCGGCCGGTGCTGGCCCCGAGCAAGGCGATCGAGGCCAAGATCGCCGAGCTCTACGGCGTGGCCGCGGCCGATCTGGCCGACCTGGAGACCATGGCCCAGCTGGTGGACCCGATCGAGGGCATCGAGGTGGTCATCGACGACGAGGACCAGGACTTCTCCCTGGAGGACCTGCTCCACGGCACCGAGGAGCCGCCCGCCATCCGCCTGGTGAATTCGGTGATCCTGGAGGCCATCCGCCTGGGCGCCAGCGACATCCACGTGCAGCCGCGCACCAAGAACGTCATGGTGCGCTACCGCATCGACGGCATCCTGCAGGACAAGATCCAGATCCCGCACCAGTTGCACCAGTCCTTCGTGTCGCGCCTCAAGGTCATGTCGGAGCTGGACATCAGCGAGCGGCGCCGTCCCCAGGACGGGCGCATCACGGTGAAGACGCCCATGCGCGTGGTGGACCTGCGCATCTCGACCCTGCCCACCATCAACGGCGAGAAGATCGTGATGCGCATCCTGGACCGCAACGCCGCGGTGCTGGGCCTGCACGAGCTGGGCTTCGCCGCCGACGACCTGCGCCGCATCGACTACGCCGTGTCCAAACCCCAGGGCATCATTCTCGCCACCGGCCCCACCGGCAGCGGCAAGACCACCACTCTGTACAGCCTGCTGCAGCACAACGCCACCCCGGCCAAGAACTACGTCACCATCGAGGACCCGGTGGAGTACTACCTGGACATCGCCGGCCAGGTGCACATCCGGGAGAAGATCGGCCTCACCTTCCCGGTGGTGCTGCGCGCCATCCTGCGTCAGGATCCGGACGTGATCCTGCTGGGCGAGATCCGCGATTTCGAGACGGCGGAAGTGGCGTTCCACGCAGCTCTCACCGGCCACCAGGTGTTCTCCACGCTGCACACCAACTCGGCCATCGCCACCGTGTCGCGCCTGCTCGACCTGGGCCTGAAGCCCTACGTGGTGGCCACTGCCCTGGAAGCCATCGTCGCCCAGCGCCTGGTGCGGCGCATCTGCAGCCAGTGCCGGGAAGAGGTGAAGGCGGACGCGAACCTGCTGCAGAAGCTTTCCCCGGCCCTCGACCCGGCCCTCACCCCGGCCTGTCGCGGCCGCGGCTGCCGCGAATGCCACGGCAGCGGCTACAAGGGACGCCTGGGCCTGTACGAGGTGCTGGTGCCCGACGACAACCTGCGCCATCTCATCGCCACCGGCGCCGGCACCCTGGAAGTGGTGCAGGCGGCGCGCGCCCTGGGCACCCGCTCCCTGTTCGAGGACGCCATGGACAAGGTGGCGCGGGGACAGACGACCCTGGAAGAGGTGCTGCGCGTACTCGGCCCCCAGTGAACGGCCGCCTCCCTGTGGCATCATTGGGCTGACTCCCACAGACAGGCGCCGCCCGCCAGCGGGCGGCCGGCTCGCCTCCCCGACGCCATGAACCGCGCCCGGCTCGCGCTTCTGCTGCTGCTCCTGGCCCTGCTGCTGGCCGGGCTGTGGACCTATCGCAACGTGGCTGGCTCCCTGCGCGAGCTCCGGGCCGCCAACCTCATCACCCTGCTCGACACCCAGGTCGAGGCGCTGGACCTGTGGATCGCCGAGCAGCTGCACGACGCCCAGCAATGGGCCGCCGACCCGCGCGTGCGCCGGCGCCTGGATGCCGTCATGGGCAGCGCCGACCGCGACGGCGCCGCCGCCAAGGATTCGCCCGAGTACCAGGCCCTGCTGGAACTGCTTCTGCCGCCGGAGGGAAGGGCCGTGGCGGCCCATGTGATTGACGCCCGCGGCCGCATCATCGTCTCCCGTCATCCCGGCTATCTCGGCCGCAGCGTCACGCCCGAGATGATGCAGCAGCTGGCGCCGGTCCTGCGCGGCGAATCGCGCTTCATCCCGCCGCAACACGAGAAGGCGCGGGTGGCGGAGCCCGAGTCCGTCGCCTTCGACCGGCCCCTGGTGTGGGTGGAGACGCCGGTAAGGAACACCGACGGCAAGATCGTCGCCGTCCTGGGGCTCGGCTACCTCGCCAACCAGGCCTTCGCCGACGTGCTCAAGGCGGCGCGCCCCGGCCGCACCGGGGAGGCCTATGCCTTCGATGCCAATGGCGTGATGCTGAGCGAAACGCGCCACCTGGGCGAGGCGGCGCAACGGGGGCTGCTGGCGGCGGGCGCCGGCGACAGCTCCATCCTCGCCCTGCAGGTGCGCGATCCCTCCCTGGGAGCCGATGGGTTGGACGGCACCCAGCCCCAGGCGCGGCCCCTCACCCGGCTGGCCGCCGCCGCCATCGCCGCGCGCCACCAGGCGCAGCGTGCCGACCGCGCCGGCTTGCTGCTCGAGCCCTACCGCAACTACCTGGGCGAGGAAGTCATCGGCGCCTGGCGCTGGCTGGCGCGCCATGACATGGGCGTGGCCCTGGAAATGGCGGCGGCCGAGGCCTACGCGCCGCTGCGCTACCTCAACATCGGCCTGGCGGCGGTGCTGGCCTTGATGGCCCTGGTCTGGCTCAGCGCCTTTGTCTCCCTGGACCGGCTGACCGGGCGCCTGCGCGGCAGGCAGGCCCTGCGCAGCATCGGCCCCTACCGGCTGGTGCGCACCATCGGCGAAGGCGCCATCAGCACCGTGTACCTGGCGCGCCATCGCCTGCTCAAGCGGGCGGTGGCGGTCAAGGTGCTCAAGCCCCAGTCCACGACGGAGGAATGGACCACCCGCTTCCAGCGGGAAGTGCAGCTCGCCAGCACGCTGCGCCATCCCAACACCATCGCCATCTACGATTTCGGCCAGGGACCCGGCGGAACCCTGTACTACGCCATGGAATTCCTCGAGGGCCTGGCCCTGTCCGATCTGGTGGAGCGCTACGGCCCGCTGCCCGCGCCGCGCGCCGCCTACCTGCTGCGCCAGGTGTGCGCTTCGCTCGCCGAGGCACACGGCCGAGGCCTGGTCCATCGGGACATCAAGCCGCAGAACATCATGGTGTGCCGCGTAGCGGGACAGAACGACGTGGTGAAGGTGCTGGACTTCGGCCTGGTCAAGCAGCTGGATGCCAGCGACACGCGCGATCTCACCAGCTCCCTGCGCATCCTGGGCACGCCCCTGTACATGGCGCCCGAGCGCATCCGCGATCCGGGCAAGGTGGACGCGCGCAGCGACCTCTATTCCCTGGGTGCCGTGGGCTACTACCTGCTCACCGGCAGGCGCCTGTTCGAAACCGAGAACGCCCATGACCTGACCTACCAGATCCTGCACGCGCCGCCGCCCCGCGCCTCGAGCCACGCCGCCGTGCCGCACGAGCTGGATGAGCTGCTCGCGCGCTGCCTGGCCAAGGATCCGGACGCGCGCCCGGCCAGCGCTACGGAAATGGGTGAGGCCCTGGAGCGCATTCTCGCCACCCATCCCTGGACGACGCGCCAGATCGACGAGTGGTGGCGCCTGCACTGGATGGACGCAAGCCATCCGGAGCGCCGCCTGGTGGTGGACTGAGCCGCGCAACAGCCGCGACCTGCAGTATTTCCAGTCGTGACTAATATCAAATTGATGACAGATTGGACTTGCCAATGGGAGGAAAACAGACGAAATTCACATAAGAATGAATGCCTTCTCCGTACTCCGCCGTTTCCGCGCACTGCAAAGAAGCCACTTGCCCTTCCTGAAAACGATCGTGGATCTCGACCTCGTGATCGAGATCGGCTACTGCCAGGAAATGGGCATGCCCATCACCCTCAAGCAACTGTTTCTCGCCGACATCGGTCCCGCCGCCACGGTGCAGCGCCGCCTGGCGCGCCTCAAGGCCCAGGGCGTGGTGCTGCAGGCGCGCTCCGACCGGGACCGGCGTGTGGTGCAACTGGTGATCAGCGCGGACGTGGTGCGGTCCTTCAAGCGTCTCGCCAGCCTGTCCAGGCGCGGCGAGCGTCGGCCCATGGGCAGGCTGCGCGGCGAGCGCAAGAAGCCCCTCGCCCGGTAGTGACCCTGCGCATCGCCGTCCACGTCGAAGAAGGCAGGGATTTCGACGCCTGCCTGCGGCAGCGCCTGGCGCAAATGTGCGCGCCCTACGGCACGATCAGGAATGTGGACGTCTATTTCGACGAGGTGCGCCGCCCGCGCAGCGGCGTGGTCATCGTCGACTTCGAAACCCTGGACCAGCTGAATGCCGTCATCGCGGCCCTGGACGCCACCCTGTTCGCCGACGGGGCGGCGTTCTACTTCTTCGAGACCGACGCGCCCTGACACCTCCTCCCGGCGCACCCGGGAACATGCCTTGCTTGAATTCATCTGTTATTCCCAGCAGAGGAGGTTCGCATGAAAGTCAGTCAAGTCATGACGCGCGACGTGCGCATCGCCAATCCCGACCAGAGCATCGCCGAAGTGGCCCGCCTCATGGCGCAAACGGACGTGGGTGCGCTGCCGGTGGGCGAGCACGACCGCCTGGTGGGCATGGTCACCGACCGCGACATCGCCATCCGCGCCGTCGCCCAAGGCAAGGGCCCGGACACCAAGGTGGGCGAGGTCATGAGCCACGAGGTGAAATATTGCTTCGAGGACGAGGACATCGCCCACGTGGCCGAGAACATGGGCGACATCCAGGTGCGCCGCCTGCCCGTGCTGGACCGCGGCAAGCGCCTGGTGGGCATCGTGTCCCTGGCGGACATCGCGCGCAAGGAGAAGCCCAGCCACGCCGCCGAGGCGGTGTGCGGCATCTCGAAGCCGGGCGGCCAGCACACCACGGTCAGTACCCACTAGGTGGCGGTTTTTTCAAGCGGCCCTGTAGGACTTTCAGGCTGCCGCGTCCAGATCATCCAGGGCCGCCTGCAGCGCCGCGCCCACCGCGCGGCGCAGGGCGGTCCATGAGCGGCCCGAGGCCGCGTGCTTCTGGTTGATCTCCAGCTCCACGCCCACGTAGGCGGCCGGCGGAAAGCGTCGCCGCAGATAGGTGACAAAGCCGTCGGCGACACCCCGGTAGGGGTAATTGCGGCGCACCTTGAGCCGCGGCGCGCGCCGGCGCAGCTGTGCCTGCCAGCGCCGGCACAGCTGCCGCTCCTCGGCGCGGGCGGGATCGTAGAGCAGACCGACGTCGGCGTTGCGCGGCTGGCCATCAAGGACGGGGGTAAAGCTATGGCTGGAGATGTGCAGCACGCGCCCGCCGCGGCCGATGGCCGCCGCGATGTGCGCCTCGACCTGCCGCCGGTAGGGGAGATAGTGCTCGGCCAGGATCCGCCGCCGCACCTGCGCAGGGGCGGCGCGCGTGGCCTCCGAGTAGAGGTCCCCGTGGCCGCGCGTGCGGTTGAGGTCGATCAACAGCCGGCTGGTGGTGGCCGAGAACAGGGGCGCCCCCAGGGCGCGCGCCAGCTCGCGCGCCATGGCCAGGGCGCCGATGTCGAAGCCCCGGTGGCTGGCCAGCAAGGCCTCGTGACCGCGGAAGTAATGCCGATAGCGCGGCGGGATGCGGTTGCCGCCGTGCTCGCAGGTGACCAGGAAGTGGTATCCGGCCATCGGGTTAAAGCAGGAACAGCCGGTCCTGTTCCAGGCAGGCGCACAGCTCGCCGTAGACCTGCCGCAGCTGCTCGCGGCGGTGATCGGCACCGACGGCGCGCACGATGCGCCGCGCCAGCGTGCCCTGCTCCCATATGGCCGCCAGCGGCGCCCGCCAGGGGGCGAGCGCGCCGTCGCTTTCGGTCAGCAGGTGCCACAGCTCGCGCGCCTCGCTCCGCGCCCCGGGGAAGCCCCACAACGCCAGGTAGCGGCGGTCGTCGATGACGGCGCGCTCGGCGTCGCGCACGCAGGCCAGAAAGATCCGCGCCAGCTCGCCGGTGTCCGGTGCCTGCAGCGCGCCCATGTCGTGGCGCTGGTAGAGGCGGCGCACCGCCGCCACCGTGGCGGCGGCGATGGCGACGTCCGCCTGCGGGCATTCCTGGGTGTCCAGTACGCGGATCTCGATGGCATTGCGCTCGAAGCGCGCAATGGCGCCCCGGGCGTTGAGCCACTCGTGGCGCAGCTCACCGGCGGGATCCAGCGCCGTCATGTCCCGGTACATGGGCGCCAGTATCTTCGTCTCGTAGTCGGCGCGGCTGTGCGCGCACTCCGGGATCACGGCGCCGGTGATGGAGGGAAGGCGCGCGCAGTTGCCGCGATAGGCCTCCAGCCGCGAATCGAGCACGCCGGTGATGCGCCCCTCGACGATGGGCGAGCTGGCCGCCAGCGCCGGCAGCAGCGGCAATACCAGGCGCACGGCGGCATGCAGGCGCGCGAACTCGGCGTCGTCGGCGAAGGGCAGGTTGACATGCATGGACTGGAGATTGGCCCAGCCGTGGCGGCGGCAGTCGAAGATGCGGTCGAAACTGCGGTAGACGTCGGCGCCGGCGTGGGGCCACAGGCGCGTCTCGCGGCGCGGATCCATCCAGGGATGCATGCCGGTGGGCATGAGGCGCGCGCCAAAGGCAGCCAGCCGCCGGTTGAGGTGGCGCACCTCGTCCCGGAACAGGGCGTGAAGGGCGCCCAGGTCGGGCTGCGGCTGCCGGTTCTTGAGCTCCACCAGGTGCAGCACCAGTTCGTTGGACCAGCCGGCATCGCCGCGCGCCACGTCGCAGGCGCCGGCGCCCGCCTCCTGGGCCAGCAGCTGGTCGGCGATGGGCGCCACGTCCAGGGACACGGCATCCACCAGCATGTATTCCAGCTCGATGCCATAGGCGGCAAAGGCGCGCAACGGCGCGCTCACTGGTTCGCCCCCGGCGCTGCGCGCCAACCCCTCGCCCTCTCTCCCGGCCTCTCTCCCGGAGGGAGAGAGGAGGGTCGAGCCTCCCTTCTCCCTCCGGGAGAAGGGTCGGGGAAGAGGGATTGGGGGTATGAGCGCGCCTCGAGGCGGCTCTGCGGCGCGGAACATGGCCCCCCGGCGCTGCGCGCCAACCCCCAAAGGGGGTGTGAGCGCGCCTTGAGGCGGCTCTGCGGCGCGCTCATCGCGGCAGGTCCCGCTTGCGCGCCTCCACCCGGCGCGCGAACACGGCCATGACGATGCGATACAGCTCGTCGTGTAGCAGCTGGTCCTCGTTGCCGGCGTCGAGATTGGGGTTGTCGTTGATCTCCATGACGTAGCAGTGGCCATCCCGCTGCTTGATGTCCACACCATAGAGGCCGTCGCCGATCAGGTTGGCGGCGCGCACGCCCAGGGCCACCACCTGTTCCGGCGCCTCGGCGAGCGGCACCACCTCGGTGGGGCCTTCGCACAGCTTGTGGCCGCGCTCGCGCTTGATGATCTGCCAGTGGTCCGGCGCCATGTTGTACTTGCACACGAACAGGGGCTGCCGGTCGAGCACGCCGACACGCCAGTCGAAGGTGGTGGGCAGGAACTCCTGGGCGACGATCAGCTCCGAGTGCCCCAGGAGATCGTCCACCACCTTGTGCAGCTGCGCCTCCGTGTGCACTTTCAGCACGCCCAGGGAGCCAGAGCTGTCGGGCTGCTTGAGCACGCAGGGCAGGCCGAGAAGCGGCACGATCTGGTCGATATTGTGCCGGTGCACCGTCAGCGTCCTGGGCGCGGGGATGTGGTGGCGCGCGAACAGCTCGGCCAGGTAGACCTTGTTGGTGCACTTGAGGATGGAGTCGGGATCGTCGATCACCACCAGGCCTTCCGCCGCGGCGCGGCGCGAGAAGCGGTAAGTGTAGTGGTTCACGTTGGTGGTGTCGCGGATGAACAGGGCATCGAACTCGGTGAGCCGGCCGATGTCGGCGCGCGTGATGAACTCGGCGCGCATGCCCAGCTCGTCGGCGGCCGCCACGAACTTGCGCATGGCCTCGGCGTTGGACGGCGGCTCCGGGTCCTGGGGGTCATGCAGGATGGCGACGTCATAAGCGGGGGCGGCGCGCTTCAAGGCCTTGTCCCTGCGGCTGACGAAGTACTCGGTGGCGGCCCGGGCGACGAAGGCCTGGTGGTCCGGCGGCAGATCGCTCGCCGCCAGGGGCCGCACGCTGCTCACGTGCCAGCGCGCCCGGTGGCGATAGAAATGGGCGCACAGCAGCGGCGCCTGCAGCAGGTGGAACAGCTCGCGGCTTAAGGGATCGTAGCGCCGCTCCATGCTGCGGCCGAAGTAGATGCCCAGCTCGAACACGTCCCCCGCCACGGCCGCCAGGGAGCGCTGGATGAGGTCGTCCAGCTCTTCCGTGAGCAGGCGCACCATGCTGGGCGACTGCAGGTCGCCCACGGTGTTGAGGCGCGGCAGCGGCCGGTGGCCGCGCGCCTCCGCCAGCAGCGATACGTAGTAGCCCAGGCTCTGGTACTGGTAGGAGTGGCACAGGTTGAACACCGTCGCCGTGCCCTCGCCGAATTTCGGATCGGTCAGGTAGTCGCGCCCGGGCACCACGACCACGCCCGGGATGTCCAGGGACCAGTCGCGCGGATCGTCCACGGCGACCAGGATGTTCATGGTGGATTCCGCTCCGGCCAGCCGCCCGGGTGCACCACCAGCAGGTTGGCGTCGTGGGTGACGATGCCCAGCAGCACCGCCCCCAGCACCCGGTCGATGTTCATCCAGTATTCATGGGTGGCGCCGCCGTAGGGATTGGGGCCGTAAGGATCGGCCACCAGCAGCGTGCGCTTGGGCCGGTTGTAGCCGGCGATGACGACGAAATGCCCGGCCGGCTGCCCGTGGATGTCGTCCGGCCGGTCGTCGGGCCCGTATTCGCGCTTGGTGCGGTACAGGAAGGTGGAGCTCAAGCCCGTGAGGATGGGCAGGTTGCGCCTCAGGATGCCGCGCACCAGGTGGCGTGACAAGTCCGTCAGGCGCAGGCGTCCGCCCAGGCCGAGGAACTCCAGGTAGCCCTCGGTGGCGTGCTGCACGCGGGCGTCGCGCTTCACCTCCCGCTGCCGGCGCAGGCGTTCGGCCACGTCCACGCCCTTGGCGAACCAGCTGGGGTCGAACATCATCAGGTTGTAGGTGTAGATGGTGGCCCGGTAGCCCTTGCGCAGGGCGTCGCAGGCCAGGAACACCGCCAGGGTGCCGCCGTGCTCCAGGCGCCGGGTGCGGCCGATCACATTGACCAGTCCCTCGTCCTCCTCGCCGAAATAGCGGTAGATGGCATGCAGACAGGTGGGCCCGCAGGTGATCTCGTCCGGCTGGGGCAGCATCTTCACCGGCAGGCGCACCACGCTGCGCAAGGTCGAATCGTTCCCGGTCAACATGCCCCCTCGCCGCTCGTTGCCCATTGGAACCGGGGGCACCGGTTTTGTTCCAGGCGCCCGGCCCCCCGTGACCAAACGCAAGAACGCCCGAGCCGATCACAAGCATTTTGATTCCAATCTCGCTGCCGGCCGGCATCCGATAGCCATGCATTTAACTGCATTATTCTGGTGATCAGGCCGTGTCTTTCCTTAGTAATCGATCAATAAAATGCAACTTACTGCTTGACACCCTCCGAAAGCTGCACTATGCTTCAAAGCAGGATATGCAGTTAACTGCCGCCAGTGATCAGAATCGCAGGCAGTCGCGCAAGAACCCCAAGCAACCCTGGACAGAGGAGACGGACGTGGACGCCCCAGTCGAGACCCAGACTTCGCAAGACAACCCCCTGGTGGACTACCAGACTCACCCGGACAGGTACCGGCACTGGCACCTTTCCTTCGACGGCCCCATCGCCACCTTGCGCATGGACGTGAACGAGGACGCGGGCCTGAAGCCGGGCTACAAGCTCAAGCTCAATTCCTACGACCTGGGCGTGGACATCGAGCTGCACGACGCCCTGCAGCGCATCCGCTTCGAGCATCCGGAGGTGCGTACGGTGGTGATCACCAGCGCCAAGGAGCGCATCTTCTGCTCCGGTGCCAACATCTTCATGCTGGGCAAATCCTCCCACGCCTGGAAGGTGAACTTCTGCAAGTTCACCAACGAGACGCGCAACGGCATCGAGGACGCCAGCCGCCATTCGGGCCTGAAGTTCATCGCCGCCTGCAACGGCACCACCGCCGGCGGCGGCTACGAGCTGGCCCTGGCCTGCGACGAGATCTTCCTGGTGGACGACCGCTCCTCGGCAGTGAGCCTGCCCGAGGTGCCCCTGCTGGGCGTGCTGCCGGGCACCGGGGGCCTCACCCGGCTCACCGACAAGCGCCGCGTGCGTCACGACCTGGCCGACATCTTCTGCACCACCACCGAGGGCGTGCGCGGCAGCCGCGCCAAGGAATGGCGCCTGGTGGACGAGGTGGTGAAGCCCAACCAGTTCGCCGAAGCGGTGCGTGGCCGCGCCCTGGAACTGGCCGCCGCCAGCGACCGTCCGACGGACGCCAAGGGGGTCGAGCTGACGCCCCTGCAGCGGCGCATCGACGCGGAGGGCTACCACTACCAATTTGTGGATGCGTGCATCGACGCCCGCAACCGCCAGGTGACCCTGACGGTGAAATCCCCCGCCGAGAAGCAGCCGGAAGACATCGACGGCATCGTCGCCCTGGGCGCCCGCTGGTGGCCGCTGCAGATGGCGCGCGAGCTGGACGATGCCATCCTCATGCTGCGCACCAACAACCTGGACCTGGGCATCTGGCTGCTCAAGACGGAAGGCGACGCCGAGGGGGTGCTGGCCGCCGACGCCACCCTGGCCCGGCACCGGGACCACTGGTTCGTGCGCGAGACCATCGGCATGCTGCGCCGGACGCTGGCGCGCCTGGAGGTCAGCTCGCGCACCCTGTTCGCCTTGATCGAGCCCGGCTCCTGCTTCGCCGGCACGCTGCTGGAGCTCGCCCTGGCGGCGGACCGCAGCTATATGCTCGACCTGCCGAACGAGCCGGAGCGGGCGCCGCGCCTTACCCCGTCGCAACTGAATTTCGGCGCCTATGCGCGCGTCGACGGCCTCACGCGGCTTGCCGCCCGCTACTACGGCGAAGAGGCGGCGCTGGCCCGGGTACGCGCCGTCCTGGGCCAGCAGCTGGCACCGGCCCAGGCCCTGGAGCTGGGCCTGGTCACGGCGGCACCCGACGACCTGGATTGGCCCGACGAGATCCGCCTGGCCCTGGAGGAGCGCGCCAGCCTGTCGCCGGACGCCCTCACGGGCATGGAGGCCAACCTGCGCTTCGGCGTCCAGGAAACCATGGACAGCCGCATCTTCGGCCGGCTCTCGGCCTGGCAGAACTGGATCTTCATCCGCCCCAACGCCGTGGGCGAAGCCGGTGCGCTGAAGGTCTATGGCACGGGCAGCAAGGCGCAATTCAACTGGGAGCGCGTGTAGCGCACCGCCAACCGACTACGAGTGTGAGGAGATCCCCATGAGCATCGACTACAGCCAGAAAATCCCCAACAACGTGGACCTGTCCAGCGACAAGACCCTGCAGCGGGCCCTGGAGCACTGGCAGCCCAACTACCTGCAGTGGTGGGCGGACATGGGCCCCACGGGCAGCACCAATTTCGACGTCTATCTGCGCACCGCCGTGAGCGTCGAGCCGGACGGCTGGGCCCACTTCGGCTACGTCAAGATGCCCGATTACCGCTGGGGCATCTTCCTCGCGCCCGCCGAGAAGGAGCGCAAGGTGAACTTCGGCGAGCACAAGGGCGAGCCCGCCTGGCAGGAAGTGCCGGGGGAGCACCGCGCCAACCTGCGCCGCATCATCGTCGCCCAGGGCGACACCGAGCCCGCCTCGGTGGAGCAGCAGCGCCACCTGGGCCTGACCGCGCCCTCCCTCTACGACATGCGCAACCTGTTCCAGGTGAACGTGGAGGAAGGCCGCCACCTGTGGGCCATGGTGTACCTGCTGCACCGCTACTTCGGCCGCGACGGCCGCGAGGAAGCGGAGGCCATGCTGGAGCGCCGCTCCGGCGACGCCGACAACCCGCGCATCCTGGGCGCGTTCAACGAGAAGACGCCCGACTGGCTGTCCTTCTACATGTTCACCTACTTCACCGACCGGGACGGCAAGTTCCAGTTGTGCGCCCTGGCCGAGTCGGGCTTCGACCCCCTGTCGCGCACCACGCGCTTCATGCTGACGGAAGAGGCCCACCACATGTTCGTGGGCGAGTCGGGCGTGTCGCGGGTGATCCAGCGCACCTGCGAAGTGATGCGCGAGCACAAGGTGGAAGACCCGGCCAAGGTGCGCGCCCTGGGAGTGATCGACCTCCCGACCATCCAGCGCTACCTCAACTTCCATTTCAGCGTCACCATCGACCTGTTCGGCGCCGACCAGTCGTCCAACGCCGCAAACTTCTACAGCGCGGGGCTCAAGGGCCGTTTCGAGGAGACCAAGCTGAATGACGACCACCAGCTCAAGAACGATTCCTACAAGATCCTGGAGCTGCAGGGCGACCGCCTGGTGGAGAAGGAAGTGCCGGCGCTGACCTCCCTCAACGAGCGCCTGCGCGACGACTACATCCGCGACTCCATCGCCGGCATCGAGCGCTGGAACCGGGTGATCGAAAAGCACGGCATCCCCTTCCGCCTGAAGGCGCCCCACAAGGCCTTCAACCGCAAGATCGGCACCTTCGCCGGCGTCAAGGTCTCCCCCGACGGGCGCGTGGTGTCCGAGGCGGAATGGCAGGCCAACGTGCGCAACTGGCTGCCCAGCGACGAGGACCGGGCCTTCGTCGCCTCCCTCATGGGGCGGGTGGTGGAGCCGGGCAAGTTCGCCAACTGGATCGCGCCGCCGGCGGTCGGAATCAACCGCCAGCCGGTAAACTTCGAGTACGTACGCTTCAACTGACGAGAGCACCATGGACGCAGCCGTGCACACGGTGGAAGTGATCCGCCAGCACCTCATCGATCCGGAAATCTGTATCCGCTGCAACACCTGCGAGGATACCTGCCCGATCGGAGCCATTACCCACGATGCGCGCAACTACGTGGTGAAGGCGGACGTGTGCAACGCCTGCAACGCCTGCATTCCGCCCTGCCCCACCGGCGCCATCGACAACTGGCGCCAGGTGGTGAAGGCCAAGGCCTACACCATCGAGGAGCAGTTCTCCTGGGACGCCCTGCCGCCCCAGGAGGATCTGCCCGTGGGCGCCGAGGCCGAGCTGCCGCCGGAAGTGGCGCGGGTCACCGCCGAGGCGGCGGCGGGCCAGGGCGGTGCCGTGGCGCCGCCCTGGTCGGCGGCCCACCCCTACGTCAATCTGTACACCCTGGACAGCCCGGCCGTGGCCACCGTTTCGGGCAATTACCGCCTCACCGGCGAGGACGCCAGCAGCGACATCCGCCACATCGTCCTGGATTTCGGCGCCACCGCCTTCCCGGTGCTGGAGGGCCAGACCATCGGCATCATCCCGCCCGGCACCGATGACAACGGCCGGCCGCACCACGTGCGCCTGTACTCGGTGGCGAGCCCGCGCGACGGCGAGCGGCCGCGCTACAACAACCTGTCCCTCACGGTGAAGCGGGTGACCGAGGACCACGAGGGCAAGCCGGTGCGCGGCGTGGCGTCCAACTACCTGTGCGACCTCAACAAGGGCGACCAGGTGAAGGTGGTGGGCCCCTACGGCACCAGTTTCCTCATGCCCAACCACCCGGGCTCCAGCCTGCTCATGGTGTGCACCGGCACCGGCTCGGCGCCCATGCGCGCCATGACGGAGAGGCGGCGCCGGCGCATCGGGCTGAAGGAGGGCGGCGAGCTGATGCTGTTCTTCGGCGCGCGTTCGCCCGGCGAACTGCCCTATTTCGGCCCGCTGATGAAGCTGCCCAAGGATTTCATCGACATCAATCTCGCCTTCTCGCGCGTGCCCGGCAAGCCCAAGCAGTACGTGCAGGACCTGATCCGGGCGCGCGCCGCCGACGTGGCACGCCTGATCGGCGACGACGACTGCTACATCTACATCTGTGGCCTGAAGGGCATGGAGAAGGGCGTGGACGAGGCCTTCCGCGACGTGTGCCGCATGCACGGCATGGACTGGGACAAGCTGCTGCCGCTGCTGCGCGAGAAGCGGCGCTACCACGTCGAGACCTATTAGCGGGCGATGAAGCACGCCGCCATCCGCATCATCCAGGACGAGCACTTGGCCATCTCGGCCGTGCTCTACTGCCTGCGCCACCAGGTGCGGCAGATGCGCGACCAGGCGGCAGCGCCCAACTTCGCCCTGCTGCACGCCATCTTCGATTACATCGTGTCCTACCCGGACCGCTGGCATCATCCCAAGGAAGACCGCTACCTGTTCGCCCGGGTGCGCCGGCGCACCCATGAGGCGGACGAGCTGCTCGCCGAGCTGGAGCGCGAGCACGAGCTGGGGCATCCCCTGATCGAGGAATTGAAGCGCAGCCTGGTGGATTTCGAATGCGCCCGGCCGGACGCCCGCGACCGCTTCTTCGCCGCCGCCGAACGCTATGTGCGCCTGGAGTGGGAGCACATGCGCAAGGAAGAGGATCTGCTGCTGCCCATCGCCGAGCGCGTGCTGAGCGCCGAGGACTGGCAGGAGATCCTCGAAGCCTTCCGCGAAAACGACAATCCCCTGTTCGGCCTCAAGCCCCGGGACGAGGCGAACCTGCTCTACCGGCGCATCCTGGCGCTGTTCCCCGAAATCAAAGCGCGATCGCCTGCCGCAACTTGAGCAGGCTCTCCCCCGGCGACTGGCCGGTGGTATCGATGACCACGTCGGCCTTGCCGTAAAGGGGCTCGCGCGCGGCCAGGATGCGGCGCAAGTCCTCCATCGCTTCGCCGCTGCCTTCCATGGGACGCAGGTCGCCCTGGGCCACCACCCGCGCCATGTGCTCTTCGGGCGAGGCCTTCACCCACACCGTGAGGCATTTCGCCAGCAGCAGGTTGTAGGTCTCCGTCTCGGACACGATGCCGCCGCCGGCCGAGATCACCGCGGCGTCGGCGCGCTCGAGCACGCGCTGCAGCGCCTGGCGCTCGATGCGCCGGTAGCCGGCCTGGCCGTAGAGCATGAACACCTCCGACAGGCTCATGCCCGCCTCGGTCTCCACCTCCCGGTCCAGCTCGATGAAGGGCACCCCCAGCTCCGCCGCCAGCGCCCGCCCCAGGGTGGACTTGCCGGCGCCGCGCAGACCCACCAGGGCGATGCGCCGCTTGCGCTCCGCCTCCTCCTGGCCGAATTCGCGCATCAGCCGGAACAGCACGTCCTCCAATCGATGGGCCGGCAGCCGTTCCAGGAAGCGGCGCACCAGCCGCTGCTCCACCGGCTCGTCGCCGCCGCCCAGCAGTTCCCTCAGCCCCGCTCCCAGCGCCTCCGCCACGTGGCGCAGCAGCACGATGGAGGCATTGCCCTCGCCCGACTCCAGCTGCGCCAGGAAACGCTCCGACACGCCGGAGCTGGCCGACAGGGCCCGGCGCGACATGCCGCGCCGCTCGCGAATGTCGCGCACGCGCCGGCCGAGGGCGACCAAGAACTCACGGTCCTGGGCGGTGACGTCGGCAGCCCGCTGAAGGCCGTTGTCCGGCTTGTTGTCTGCAGCCATGGGAGCGATGGGAGGAATGGTGTGGCGAGCGATTTTACTACCGCCGGCGCGCCGGCGCCTTCAGCAGCGCGATCAGGGGCACGGCGGCCAGGGTCACCCACATCATCAGGCGGAAATCCTGCAGATAGGCCAGCATCGCCGCCTGGCGCGTGACTTCGCCGTTGAGCGCCGCCAGCCCCTGGGTCGTGGCGAGATCGTACACTCCCGCCTCAGCCGCCTGGCGCAGCGCCTGGTTGAAGGGATTGATGTAGTCCGCGAGGGCGGCGTGGTTCGCCTGCAGGTTCCGGGACAGCTGGGTGATCACCACCGAAATGCCGATGCTGCTGCCGATGTTGCGCATCAGGCTGAACAGCGCCGCGCCCTCGTTGCGGTAGCGCGGGGCGAGGGTGGCGAAGGTGATGGTGGACAAGGGCACGAACACGAAGCCCAGCCCCAGCCCCTGGATGAGGCCGGTGCGCACCACGTCCCAGCCGGTGATGTCGGTGGTGAATTGCGTCATCTGCCACAGGGACAGGCTGACCAGGGTCAGCCCCAGCAGGATCTGGTGGCGACCGTCCATCCTGCCCGACAACCTGCCCACCAGCATCATGGCGATCATGGTGCCGATGCCGCGCGGCGCCAGCAGATAGCCCACGTCGATCACCGGATAGTTCATCAGGTTCTGCAGCAGGGGCGGCAGCAGCGCCATGGTGGCCAGCAGAATGACCCCGACCACGAAAATGAACAGCAGCCCGACGCTGAAGTTGCGGTCCCGGAACAGCCCGGGTTCGATGAACGGCTGGTCGTGGGTGAACATATGGGCCACGAACAGGTACAGGAACAGCCCGGCGAGCGCGGCCTCGATGACGATCTCGCGGCTGGCGAACCAGTCCAGCAACTCGCCCCGGTCGAGCATCATCTGCAGGGCGCCGATGCCCAGGCCGAGGAAGGCGAAGCCCAGGAGGTCGAAGCGCCGCTTCCTGTCGATCGGCGTCTCGTGCACGTAGGCCGCCAGGCCGAACCAGGCCAGCAGGCCGAAGGGCAGGTTGATGTAGAACACCCAGCGCCAGCTGTAATACTCCGTGAGCCAGCCGCCCAGGGTGGGGCCGAGGATCGGCCCCACCATCACGCCCACGCCCCACAGGGCCATGGCCGATCCGTGGCTCTCCGGCGGATAGGTGTCGAGCAGCACCGACTGGGACAGGGGCACCAGGCTGGCGCCGAACACCCCCTGCAGCAGGCGGAACAGCACGATCTGCTCGAGATTCTGTGCCGCTCCGCACAGCATCGAGGCGAGGGTGAAGCCGATCACCGACCAGATGAACAGGCGCTTGCGGCCGAAGCGGGCGGCAACAAAGCCCGTCAGGGGCATGGCGATCGCCGCCGCCACGATGTAGGACGTGAGCACCCAGGAGATCTGGTCCTGGGTTGCGGCCATCGTGCCCTGCATATGGGGCAGGGCGACGTTGGCGATGGTCATGTCCAGCGCCTGCATGATGGTGGCCAGCATCACCGACAGGGTGACGAAGCCGCGATGGGTGCGCGTGCCCCTCACAGGGACAGGCCCAGCAGGCGGCGACGGTGCCCGGTGTCGATCGCCACCCGGGCGCTCAGGCCGGCGCGCAGCGGCGGCGCGTCCGGCTTGGACTCCAGCCGAATGCGCACCGGCACGCGCTGGGCGATCTTCACCCAGTTGCCGGTGGCGTTCTGCGCCGGAATGATGGAGAACTCGGCACCGGTCGCCGGGCTCAAGCTTTCGACCACGCCCTGCCATTCGATGCCCGGATAGGTATCCAGCATAACCGACACGGACTGTCCGGGCCGCACGTAAGTCAGGTCGGTTTCGGTCAGGTTGGCCTCCACCCAGGGGTCACCGCTCACCACCAGGGCCATGGCGATGCTCCCGGCCGCGATGTACTGGCCCGGCTTGGGCGGCTTGCTGACGGTGCCGGCCAGGGGCGCCCGAACCTCGACCCGCGCCAGGTCGAGCCTGGCCTGCTCCAGTTCCGCCAGCGCCGCCAGGTAGCGTGGGTGCCGCTCCAGCGGCACGTCGGGACCGCCGCCGAGGGTCTCGGCAATGCGCTTCAGGTCCTGCTCCAGCGTGACGACCTGCTGCGCGGCAAGCTGCGCGTTCTCCCTGGACTCGTCCAGCCTGGAGGCGGAGATGAAATGCCGCGCCGCCAGGTCAGCCTGGCGCTGCTGATCCTTGAGCGCGAAGGCGTGCCTGGTGCGGGCCAGCGTAATCTGCGCCTGCTGCTCGCGGTAGCTCGCCCGCAGCGCCGACATCTCGGTGCGCACCTCCGCCAGCTTCGCCTCGGCCTTCGCCACGGCGACGCGGAACGGCGCGGGGTCGAGCCGGAACAGGAGCTGGCCGGCCGCCACCGGCTGGTTCTCCTGCACCAGCACCTCCTTGACCATGCCCGAAACTTCGGCGCTGACCGGGATCTTGTCGGCCTTGACGTAGGCATTGTCGGTCTCCACGAAGCGTCCGCCCTTCAGGTAGACGCCCAGGCTCACCAGTCCGGCCAGCAGCGGCACGACGACCAGGAGGAGGATGCGCTGCACGCGCCGACGCGGCATAGGCCTTACTTCGCCGGGTGCTGCCATGCGGGGGGATTCGGGATTGCTCATGGATTACGGCTCCTGGAACCGTCCGGCCCCGTCACAGCGAGGCGAGATTGTCACGGATTTTTCTCAGGGCGGCGAGCACCTGCGCCGCCTGCCGCGCGTCGAGGCCACGCAGCGCCTGGGTGCGGACCGCGCCGGCGACCCGCTCGATCGCCGCCAGATGCGGGGCGGCGGCCGGGGTGAGAAAGAGCTGGTAGGCCCGGCGGTCCGCCGGGTCCGCCCGGCGCTCCACCAGGCCGCTCCCGGCCAACTGGTCAATCAGCCGCGCCAGCGTGATCGGCTGGACTTCCAGCAGATCGGCCAATTCGATTTGGCGAATCCCTTCGTGGCGGGACAGATAGACCAGCGCGCGCGCCTGAGCGTACGTAAGCGAACTGCCCTCCAGGCGCGCCTGAAACGCCCGGCGCATCAGGCGCGACGCGTCGGCCAGCAGGAAACCCAAACTGTCCTGGGGCGAGGTCATGGTAAGCAAGAAATATAATAAGCAATACTTATTATATTGCGACAAGCCGCCCCCGGGCAATTCTTTTGCATTCGCCCCTACCGTGACTGGTGCTTGCAGTAAACGGCACCGGCGACCCGGGTAGGGCTCAAGCGATCAGCGCCGCCAGAATCCCGGTGACGAAGATGCCGTCGAAGGTGCCGGCGCCGCCGATCGAGGCGATCGGTTCTCCGGATTTCTTGATGTCCTTCAGGCGCAACACGTCGGCACCGATCAGCACACCCAGGGTGCCGCCGATGTAAGCCAGCACCGGCCCGTGCTCCGGGTCCAGGGCGACGCCGATGAGAGCGGCGACCAGGGGCGCGATAAAGGCCGGCAGCGCGACGCCTAGCCCCGGCACCAAGACGCTGCCGCGGTACGCCACGACGCTCACGATGGCGACGGTCAGCAGAACGCGCAGGAGATCGACGTCGGTGTGCGTGAAGAGATAGAGGGAGAACGCCACCGGCACCACGCAGCCGCCGACATTCACCGCGATGATCGTCTTGCCGGGAACGATCTTGAGCCGCGGCAGAAACATGCGCGGAATGCGCTTCAGGGCCTCCCGCTGCGCCTGGGCGTCCACCTTGAGGGCAAACAGCGGCAGATTGAGCAGGCTGCCCAAGAGGGTCACCGCCAGCAGCAGCACCGCGGAATCCGGCGAAAGGCCGAGCTTGTCGAAGGCGAGGCGCAGCAGTCCAAGCTGGACAAAGGTGATCAGGAATCCGGCCGCAGCTGCGAACAGCAGCAGGCGCAACGGGGACATCCGCGCTCCAGTCAAGAAGGCAATTGTTATCTTGCGTCGACTATTATTAAGGTTCCAGCATGTTGTTGTCGAAGCATGATCACCCTTTTCACTGATTTTGGTGCCGACGACATCTATGTCGCCCAGGTGAAGGCGGCGCTCCTGCAGCATGCGCCTGCCGGCACGGTCATCACCGATCTGCTGCACAGCGTGCCGAACTTCGATGCCAGGGCCGGTGCCCACCTGCTGGCCGCACTTCAGGCCTGGTTCCCCCTCGGTACGGTGTTTCTGGCCGTGGTCGATCCGGGCGTCGGCAGCGTGCGGGGCGCCGTGGTACTCGAGGCGGACGGCAAATGGTATGTCGGCCCTGACAATGGCCTTCTGTCGGTGGTCGCGGCGCGCGCCGCCAAGGCGCGCACCTGGCGCATCATCTGGCGCCCGGAAGTGCTGTCGGCCTCGTTCCACGGCCGCGACCTGTTCGCACCGATAGCCGGCCGCCTCGCAGGGGGGGATCTCCCCGCTGACGAAACCGAGGAGACACCGGGGTTGCAGGTCCAGCTTGGCCCCGAAGACTTGAGTGAAGTGATCTACGTGGATCACTACGGCAATGGGCTCACCGGTCTTGTCGCCCGCAACGTGCCGCCCGGCGCGGTGATCGAAGTCGGCGCGCACCGCGTGGCTTATGGGCGTGTTTTTGCCGATGTGCCGGCGGGAAGCGCCTTCTGGTACGAGAACAGCGTGGGTCTCCTGGAACTGGCGGTAAGCCACGGCAGCGCGCGGGATGTGCTCGGGCTGAGGATTGGCGACCCGGTGAAGGTGATCGGCTGAGGGCCGCACACCGACCTCGCCGCCCCCTCCGCGCCAGAATTACTACGAGCCGCGCTTCGACCGGCAGGTCACCGGAATCGCCATGCTGGGGGCGGCACTGTTCCTTTCGGGCGCGCTGGCGCTCCTGGTGTGGCGCGGTACCTGCCGGGAGCCGGTCCTGTTCTGGTTCGGCATCACCGCGCTGGGCGCCTCGACATCAGCCTTTCTGTTGCTGTGGCCGCCCCAGGTGGCGCACGGCGGAATCAACTGCTGCTCTTCACCATGCAGCACGTCTATATCACGCCATTGCTCGTGCTTTGCCTGAGGGTAGGCGAGGCGCACCAACCATGGCTCGAACGCATCCTGTGGTTCGTTTTCGCCGCAGGCGCCGCCACCGCGGCGCTGTTGAGTTTCGAGCGCTACCCCCTGCTTGCCACCGGGGCATCGGCCGCCTACCTCGCGCTCGCCATCGCCTTCCTTGCCTGGCTGTTGCGGGCGAGCTTCCGGCGCCGCCGCTGGACCTCCTACCTGCTGGGGGCCGCTCTTGCAGCGCTGATCGCCTTCGAGGGCCACGACTGGGGACGCTGGATGGGCCACGTGGATTTCGACGACTTGCTGCTCGGCTCCTATGCGGCGGCGGTGCTTGTGCTGGCCCTCGGCGCCACGGTCGTCGAGCGCCACGTGCAGGCGGAGCGCGCATTGGAGGACGCGAACCGGGAACTCGAGCAGCGGGTGGCCAACAAGACGCGGACGATCGAGCGGACCTATGAGAGGATTCGGCAGGCAGAGCGAGAGCAGGCAGTGCTCCACGAGCGCGAGCGCATCATGGCCGACATGCACGACAGCCTCGGCGCGAGTCTGGTCAGTCTCATCGCCGCTGTTCAGTCGGGAAAGACTGACGTCAAGGAGATCGAGACCCGCCTGGAGGATGCCCTCACGGAATTGCGTGCCATCGTCGATTCCCTCGGGGCGGTTGAAGGCGACCTCGGCGTCGTCCTGGGCAACATCCGTTACCGCATGCGGGCCGCCATCGAGGACTCCGGGGCGAGACTTTCCTGGCAGGTCGAGCCCCTGCCGACCCTTGCAGACCTGACGCCGGACAAGGTGCTCGCCATCCAGCGCATCGTGCTCGAGGCGCTGACCAACGCCCTGCGCCACGCCTCGGCGCGCGTGGTCATCGTCTCCGCCCACTTGTCGGAGGATCACGATGCCATCGCCGTCACGATAGCTGACGACGGGCGGGGCTTCGATTCTTCCATGACGGGCGGGGGACGGGGGCTGCGCAACATGCGCAACCGGGCTGCTTCGATCGGCGCCCGCATCGAAGCCCAGTCGGTCCCGGGCGGCGGTACGCAGGTCACCCTGGTCATCCCCTTGAAATCCGCGCCCCTCCCTGATCCCGATGCCGCACGGGGGCCCGTCTCGGAACCCGGGCCGTCGCAGTTCCGGGCAGAGCGCCACGCCACCAGTGGCACCTACGGGATTGCCGCGAGCTTGCGCAACAGCGGGTAGCGGTTTTCCCCGGGGCATCGCCGGCACCATCGACCGCAAAGCAGGAGCGCAGTGGCGCGCCTATATCGGCCGGTGCTGCCGGCGAGCGCCGTGTCCAAAAGCCGCACCATGCGGTCGGTCGCCGCCTGGATGGTGACGGCGTGGAATCCGGGTTGAAGACGGCCAGATGGCAGAGTGAGGAAGTCCGCGGGTATGCGCAGGACCTCCCGCACACACGCGCGAACGCGAAAAGAAAAACCCCAACCGAGCACGGTTGGGGTTCTGGTATTGGTGGCGGAGTTTCACAGACAAATCAACCCGCGATCCGTAGGAGTCTGAGCACTCTCTGTCGAACGCGAGCCGCGTGGAGGACGGCAGGGACATATCCCTCGCCCGCTGATTCCCCCAGGTTTCCTCGACCTCCCCGATCGGCGTCCCTGGACCTGCCCGCACACGAGATCAGCCAGGTGACCGATCTGCCGAGCTACTGGTTCACGCACCGATCCGAGCGCGAGGCGCTGGGCGTCCCGCACTACACCCTCGGCGGCGGGAAAGTGATCCGCTTCGACGCGGAGGAGATCTTCCGTTGGGAGATCGCCCGCCTGATGCCCCGCAGGCGGGTGTCAAGTGGAACTTGACAACTGGACATGGCAAGCCGGGGTCACAATGCGTTTGCATTGAAAAGGTAATGCGAATGCATTACGATTGCCCCAGTCGTAGCCGGAGAACCGCCCATGCCCGCCACCCTAGAAGCCGAATCGACGCTGACCGACCGCTATCAGACGACGGTGCCGGAAACCGTGCGTCGCGCGCTGCGCCTGGGCAAGCGCGACAAGATCCACTACACCATCCGTCCGAACGGCGAGGTGATCCTCACGCGCGCGGCCCCCGGCGATGGCGACGACCCGGCGCTGATGCCGTTTCTGGGCTTCCTGGCCCGCGACATGGCCGAGCATCCGGAGCGGCTGAAGGCCGTGGACGCCGATTTCGCGCAGCGTATCCAAGCGCTGGTCGGTGGTGTCGAGGTGGATCTCGAGGCTCCGCTGTCGGCGGACGATGAATGAGCGGCGCCCCGTTGGTCGTCAACGGCTGGGCCCTCTTCGCCCACCCGGTCTTCCTCGACCAGCTCGACGCCCTGACCGCGCAGGTCGAGGCGCTCAGGCGCAAGGACCCGACCGGCTACGTCAAGAAGAACGCCACCCAGCGCCTGGCGGCCATCGCCAAGCTGGCGTTCGACGTGATCCCTCAGGACCCCACCCGGCCGGAGTATCGCCAGGGCGACACGCTTGGGCCGGAGCACAAGCACTGGTTCCGGGCCAAGTTCTTCCAACAGTACCGGCTGTTCTTCCGCTACCACGCCCGGGCCAAGGTGATCGTCTACGCCTGGGTCAACGACGAGGACACGAAGCGGGCCTACGACAGCGCCGACGACGCCTACCGGGTGTTCCGCAGGATGCTCGACAGCGGCCGCCCGCCGTCGGACTGGGACCAGTTGCTGGCCGAAGCCCGCGCCGAGTCGGAGCGCCTTCGTCGGCTCGCGTCGAGTGGCGCGGCCTGAATTCGCCGGGGAACCGTGAAGCCATGCTTGACGGTTCGGCTCCACCGGCGTGGCCTGCCACTCGCTTCTGCGGGCTCCCGAGGAAGTCTGCGTGCGTCAGCGGAGTTGGTAGGAGATGGCTGGAAGAGCGCGGTGGAGTCCTAAGCGGAATCCAACCAGCACCTACTTCGAGGGGGCGTAGCGGCAGTGAGCGGAATCGGGTGGGCTTGACAAATGATTGCGATATAGCAAATATTGCAAACATGACACAGCCGCTTGACTTCCCCGCTCTTCTGCGCGCGATCCGCTCCGCGCTCAACCTCACCCAGGAACAGCTCGCCGAGCGCCTGGGTGTCTCCTTCGCCACGGTCAACCGCTGGGAAGGTGGCGGCAACAAGCCGCAGCGCGCCGCGCAAGAGGCTATCCTCGCGCTGGCGCGGGAGGCTGAGGTCGAGGGCGCCGAGAGCCCCCCGCCGGCCGAGGCGGCCGCGCAGGTGACCCGGCGTCGTAGCGGGCGCGGCGGGGGACGGGCGGGAGTCGCACCCACCACCAAGCCGATGGAGCAGATGCTATGGGACGCGGCTTGCTCGATCCGGGGCGAGAAGGACGCACCCAAGTTCAAGGACTACCTGCTGCCGCTGCTCTTCCTCAAGCGCCTGTCCGACGTCTTCGACGACGAGATCGAGCGCTTGGCCGAGGAGTACGGCGACCGTGCCACCGCGCTGGAGATTGCCGAGTCGGACCACTCGCTGTTGCGCTTCTACCTGCCGCCGGAGGCTCGTTGGACGGTGATCAGCGGGCGTGAGGCCTATGAGTGGCCGCTCGACGAACGCGGTCGCCCGACAGCGCCCAGGGACATCGGTGAGCACCTGACCAAGGCCGTCCGGGCGGTGGTCAAGCAGAACCCCTCGCTCTCCGGCGTGATCGACGTGGTGGACTTTGCCGCCGAGCGCAACGGCGAACGCGACATCAATCCGGCCAAGCTGCGCGGCGTGGTCGAGACCTTCTCCGACCCGCGCTACCGGCTGGGCTTGGCCGACGTGCAGCCCGACTTCCTCGGCCGCGCCTATGAATACCTGCTGCGCAAGTTCGCCGAAGGTTCCGGCCAAAGCGCGGGCGAGTTCTTCACGCCGACCGAAGTGGGCTTTCTGATGGCCCACATCATGCGGCCGAAGCCCGGCGAGACCTGCCATGACTACGCCTGCGGCTCGGCAGGGCTGCTGATCAAGCTCCAGCTCGTCGCCCGCGAGCTGGACCCAACCAGCAGGGTTCCGCTCAAGCTCTCCGGCCAGGAGCTGCAGGCCGAGAGCTACGCCGTGGCGCAGATGAACGCCATCATCCACGACATGGAGGTGGAGCTGGCCCGCGGCGACACCATGATCAACCCCAAGTTCCGCGAGGCCAGCGGCAAGATCCGCGGACACGACATCGTGGTGGCCAACCCGATGTGGAACCAGCCGTTCGCGGCAGACTTGTTCGCCAACGACCCCTTCGACCGCTTCCGCACCGCCGGCGGCATCACCAGCGGCAAGGGGGACTGGGCCTGGCTGCAGCACACGCTGGCCTGTATGAACGACCACGGCCGCGCCGCCGTCGTGCTCGATACGGGCGCAGTTACGCGCGGCTCCGGCTCCAAGAACGAGGACAAGGAACGCAACATCCGCAAGTGGTTCGTCGATCAGGACCTGATCGACGGCGTGATCCTGCTGCCGGAGAACCTCTTCTACAACACCACGGCCGCCGGCGTGATCGTGGTGCTCTCCAAGCGCAAGCCCGCCGCGCGCAAGGGCAGGATCGTCCTGCTCAACGCCAGCCGCCGCTTCAAGAAGGGCCGGCCCAAGAACTACCTGCCCGAGGAAGACATCCGGCCGCTCGCTGCGATGTACCTCAAGGGCGAGCCGGTCGAGGGGGAACTGGCGGTCATCACGACAGAGCAGGCGCGGGAGGCGGATTACAACCTGAGTCCGGGCCGGTGGGTCGCACAGGGCGGCGACGCGGATCATCGCCCCATCAAGGCGATCGTTGCAGACATGCTCGCGCTCGACGAAAAGGCACGCGAAATCGACCAGACCCTTGCCAGATTGCTCGCACCACTATGACGAATCCGAACTGGACATGGCGGCGCCTGGGCGATCTGTTCGAAATTGGTGCCGGCAAGACGATGTCGGCGGCCGCGCGAGCGGGAACGGACAAGGTCCCGTTCTTGCGCACCTCGAATGTGCTGTGGGACGACATCGACTTGACGGAAGTCGACGAAATGTCCATCCCGCCCAGTGAGCTGGCCGACAAGAGTCTGAAAGCCGGCGATTTGTTGGTTTGCGAAGGCGGCGAGATTGGGCGGGCGGCCGTTTGGGACGGGCGTATCCCCATGATGGCGTTCCAGAATCACTTGCATCGTCTGCGTCCCATCCGCGGCGATGTGGAGCCACGGTTCTACGTCTACTTCCTGCAGAGTGCTTTCACGCAGCTCGGCATCTTCGAGGGGGCGGGCAACAAGACGACCATTCCCAATCTCTCGCGCAACCGGCTCGCGAGCTTGGAGGTGCCACACCCCTCCGTGGCAGAGCAGTGGGAGATCGCTCGGGCACTCGCCAAGGTGCGTGAGGCCATCAGAGTTCACGATAAGGCGGCCGCGACGGCGCAGGAGCTCAAGCGCGCCGCCATGCGCGAGCTGTTCACGCGCGGCCTGCGCGGCGAGCCGCAGAAGGAGACCGAGATCGGGCTGGTGCCGGAGAGTTGGGAAACGCGCACCATTCTTGACCTCTGCGAAATCTGGAGCGGTGGCACGCCGCGCAAGTCGGCCGCCGAATACTGGAAGGGTGATATTCCGTGGGTGTCGGGGAAGGACTTAAAAACGCCCGCGCTTGATGACGCCATTGACCATGTATCCGCTGCAGGCGTTGAAGCGGCGAGCCGTCTCGCACCGGCAGGCGCGGTGCTGCTGCTTGTGCGCGGCATGGGCCTAGCGAAAGACCTGCCCGTGGCCGTCATTAACCGTCCGATGGCCTTCAATCAAGATGTGAAGGCGCTCGTGTCACGTGGCGAGTATGCGGGCCAGTTTCTGCGCTCGGCCATTTACGCGGGTAAGGACAGGCTGCTCAGCCAAATCGTTCCGTCGGCGCACGGAACGATGACGCTCAACCTCAACGATGTCGAAACCTTCAAGGTCGCTTGCCCGACCGACCCCGACGAAGCCGCCGAAATAGTCGCCATCCTCGACGCCATCGACCGCAAGATCGACCTGCACCGCAAGAAGCGCGCGGTGCTGGAAGAACTGTTCAAGGCCCTGCTGCACAAGCTGATGACCGGCGAGATCCGCGTCGATGCGCTGGACCTCTCGGCGCTGCAAGCCCACGCGGAGCCGCTTTCCCCTGCGGCGGAGCCGGCGGTATGATGTGCCTCTCATCCGCCCCCGGCTGTAAGCCTTCCCACCCTCATCCGGGAAGCGCCGAACCCCGGGGCTTTTCTTTTTCGCGCTTCGGCGGGAGGCCCCGATGAACGAGGCGTGCCTGTCCACCTCCCGCTTCATAGCCTTCTTCGATGAGTGCGGCGATCACTCGCTGACAAAGATCAATCCGGAATTGCCGGTATTTGCCCTGTGCACCGTCGTCGTAGAGCGAGAGGCGTATGCGCGCGTCATCGTGCCGGAGATGGCGGCCTTCAAGCTGCGTTACTTCGCCCATGAAGGCATCAATCTGCACAGCCGCGACATCCGCAAAGCCGAGGGGCCGTTCTCGATCCTCCAGAACGCCCAGGTGCGGGGGGCATTCATGGCGGACCTGTCGGCTTTGATGGAGCGCTTGCCGTTCGCCCTATTCGTTACGGTCATCCACAAGCATGCTTACAAGGCGCGCTATGGTGATGGCGCCCGCAACCCTTACGACGTGGCGCTCGAATACTCCTTCGAGCGCATCCTGCACTTCATGGAGTCCCACAAAGAAACGGCGCTGCCGGTCATCGCGGAGGCGAGGGGCAAGAACGAAGACAACGCGCTGCGAGCCAGCTTTCATCGCCTGATGACCGAGGGCACGTACTACAACAAGGCGGAACGCTTTCGAAAACTGACGTGCCCGATCAGCTTCCGGCGCAAGCAAGACAACATCGCTGGCGTTCAGTTGGCCGACCTGTGCGCACACCCGGTGGCGCGCAAGGTGCTCAAGCCCGATGCGGAGAACCGCCCTTACGCGGTCATCGACCCGAAGTTCTACCGCAGTGGCAAGGTCTTCGGCCTGAAGGAGTTCCCCAAATGAAAACGGCCGCCCCCGGTTACACCAGGCGACGACCGCCGAACGGGCATTCCCGTTCCCTATGGGAATATAGCGCAACTCAGCCCCGGGTGGAAGCCTCCTGGCAGGAGGGCGCCACATGAGCACCCTCAAGATCAGCGAGGCCGGAACAGTGCAGTTCCCGATGGTGAGGCACGCTGCGGAGATCGGCTGGACGCCGATCACGCCGGAGGATGCACGCGCCAAGCGAGGCGGCGAGGCGGGCACCTTCTTCCGCGACGTGCTGGAGGCCAAGCTCGCCGCGTTCAACCCCTGGATGTCCGCCGACGCCGTGCGCTCGGTGGTGGAGACGCTGGACGCACTGCCCGCCACCATCGAGGGCAACCGCGAACTGCTGGCCTGGCTGCGCGGCGAGCGCCAGTGGTACGACGAAGCCGAGAAACGCCACCGGCCGGTGACGGTGATCGACTTCGAGCACGTGGCGCACAACGCGTTCCATGTGACGTGGGAGTGGAAGATCAAGCCCCCTGCGCGCAAGGGCAACCGGGCCGACGTGATGTTCGTCGTCAACGGCGTGCCGGTGGTGATCGTCGAGCACAAGAACCCGAAGGACGGCGACTCCATCGAGCGCGCCATCAAGCAACTGCGCCGCTACGAGCTGGAAACGCCAGAGCTGCTGGCCACGGCCCAGCTCTTCAACGTGACGCACCTGCTCGACTACTGGTATGGCGTGACCTGGAACGCGAACCGGCGCGACATGGCACGCTGGAAGCAGGCGCCGGAGGAGACCTACCGCTTCGCAGTGCAGGCCTTCTTCGAGCCGACCGACTTCCTGCGCACGCTGCGGCACTGGATCTTGTTCTACGTGCAGGACGGCGAGACGCGCAAGTCGGTGCTGCGCCAGCACCAGCGGCGCGCCATCGACGCCATTCTGAACCGCTGCGCCGACCCGACGAAGATACGTGGCCTGGTCTGGCACACCCAGGGCTCGGGCAAGACCTTCACGCTGCTGACCGCCGCTCGCCTGATCCTGGAGGACAAGGCACGCTTCGCCAACGCGACGGTGATTCTGGTGGTGGACCGCACCGAGCTGGAAGGTCAGCTCAAGGGCTGGGTCGAGCGGCTGCTCGGCGAGATGCAGCAGGAGGACATTGCGGTCCGGCGGGCCAACAACAAGGCCGAACTTCAGGCCCTGCTGGACGCCGACTTTCGCGGCCTGATCATCTCGATGATCCACAAGTTCGAGGCCATCCGCAAAGACAGCTGCCTGCGCGACAACGTCTACGTGTTCATCGACGAGGCACACCGGTCGGTAGCCAAGGACCTCGGCACCTACCTGATGGCGGCTGTGCCCAAGGCCACGATCATCGGTTTCACCGGAACGCCCATTGCGCGTACGTCGCAAGGCGAAGGCACGTTCAAGATCTTCGGCCGGGAGGACGAACAGGGCTATCTGGACAAGTACTCGATCAGGGAGTCCATCGAGGACGAGACGACCCTGCCGATCAAACACGTGATGGCACCCAGCGAAATGACGGTGCCCGCCGAGCGGCTGGATAAGGAGTTTTTCGCGCTGGCCGAAGCCGAAAATGTGACCGACGTCGAAGAACTGAACAAAGTGCTCGACCGTGCGGTGGGCCTACGCACCTTCCTGACGGCAGACGACCGCATCGAGAAGGTGTCCGCCTTCATCGCCGAGCACTTCCGGGAGAACGTGCTGCCGCTGGGCTACAAGGCCTTCGTGGTGGCGGTGAACCGCGAAGCCTGCGCCAAGTACAAGAAGGCGCTGGACAAGCTGCTCCCGCCAGAGTGGACGGCGCCGGTCTATACCCAAAGTGCGGCGGACGCCATCGATCGGCCGCTGGTGGCCGAGCTGCAGCTGTCTGACGAGCAGGAAGAACAAGTCCGCCTGCTGTTCAAGAAGCCCGCAGAAAACCCGAAGATCCTGATCGTCACCGACAAGCTGCTCACCGGCTACGACGCCCCGCCGCTGTACTGCCTGTACCTCGACAAGCCGATGCGCGACCACGTGCTTCTGCAGTCTATCGCCCGTGTGAACCGTCCCTACGTGGACGCCAACGGCGTGCAGAAGCGCGTTGGCCTCGTGGTCGACTTCGTTGGCGTGCTGCGAGAGCTGAAGAAGGCACTGCAGTTCGACTCCAGCGACGTCAGCGGGGTGATCGAAGATCTGGATGTGTTAATGCAGGACTTCCTGCAACGCATCGAACAAGCCAAGAAGGACTACCTGTGGGCGGACGCCGAGGGCACACCGGATGAGCGGCTGGAGCGGCTGGTGTTCGGGAGGTTCCTTTCGCCAGAGGCGCGCAAGACCTTCTTCGAGCACTACAAGGAAATCGAGGCGCTGTGGGAGATCCTCTCTCCCGACCCTCAGCTCCGTGACCACATCGCCACCTACAAGCAGCTTTCCCAGCTCTACGCTGCCGTGCGCAACGCTTACGCCGAGAAGGTCGGTTTCGTGGCCGATCTGGCCTACAAGACGCGCCGGCTCATCGAGGAGAGTGCCGAGCAGCACGGCCTGGGTCGGCTCACCAAGAGCGCTACCTTCGACGTGGCCACACTCAACGCACTACGCAGCGAGAAGGGCTCCGATGAAGGCAAGGTGTTCAACCTCGTGCGCGGGTTGCAGCACGAGATCGACGAAGACCCCGCTGCGGCCCCGGTGCTGCAGCCACTGAAAGACCGCGCCGAGCGCATCCTCAAAGACCTCGAAGACCGCAAGACGACCGGCCTAGCCGCGATGGACCAACTCGCAGCGCTGGCGGCCGAGAAGGAGGCGGCGATGAAAGCGGCGCGCGACAGCGGCCTTTCGCCCCGCGCCTTTGCCGTCTATTGGGTGTTGCGGGAGGACTCCGCCGTCAAAGCGGCATCGGTCGACGCAATGGCGCTCGCAAAGGATGCCGAAGCGCTCCTGTCGCGCTTCCCGAATGCATCGGTGAACTCCGACGAACAACGCCGCCTGCGCGCCGCCATGTACAAACCCGTGCTAGCACTCGGACAGGACGAGCGCGCCCGCGTGGTCGACCTGATCATCCGACTGCTGCTCGCGGAGGCCGAGGCGTGAAGTCGTCCCTCTACCCTGTGCAAGAACTGCGACGACGGGCACTGGCCTGGGCGGTGAAGCTGCGTGTCAACCCGCGCGTCATTCGGGTCCAAGAGATGCGCAGGAAGTGGGGCTCCTGCTCGTCCGCGGGGACGGTCACCCTGGCCGCCGATCTGGTCAGCCAGGACGAGCGCTTCCAAGACTACGTCATCGTCCACGAGCTGCTGCACCTGCGCTACGCCAGCCATGGACGCATGTTCAAGGCGCTGATGAGCGCGCATGTGCCGGGGTGGCGTCATTGGGAAGTGGCGCAACGCGGCAATGCCGACTGAAAGGAATCGGCCCGTGGACCCGAAACACCTCTTCGTGGATGAGCGCCTGAAAGGAAGTTGTGTCTATTGTGGTGGCCGACCCGAAACCGTCGACCACGTGCCATCACGAGTCTTCCTCGACGATCCGCTACCTGAGAACCTTCCAGTCGTCGAGGCCTGCCGGGAGTGCAATGGCGGCTTTTCGTTGGACGAGGAATATCTGGCATGCCTGCTGGAGTGTGTCATGGCCGGCACGACCGAGCCCGAAGGACTTGCGAGGGAAAAGGTCAAACGAGCGCTATCTAGGAACCCGCGGCTCACCGCTCAATTGGGTGCGTGTCGCCTGGATGATCTCTTCGGCCGTCTCTGGTGGCAGCCCGATGAAGCGCGAGTACGCAACGTCGTCTTGAAATTGGCGAAGGGGCATGTCGCCTACGAATTGAGCGAGTCTTGGTACGACGAGCCCGACGTCTTCTCGGTTCGTGCAATCTCTGCGATGTCGGAGGCGGAGAGGCATGATTTCGACGCCATCGGGGGAGGAATCCAGCCTCTATGGCCAGAGCTAGGGAGTCGAGCGTTTCTGCGTGCCTTGGGAAAGGCCGTCCCTCCAGCCAAGGTCGGAGCGTGGCTGATCGTGCAGCCAGGTCGTTATAGATATTCGGTCGACTGGCAGACCGGAATCGATGTCCGCATGGTGATCGGTGAGTATCTCGCCTGTAGGGTCGTGTGGAGCCGATAAGCAGACGCGCATGGGAGGGGGCGTGGAAGAAGCCAAGGTAGACAGGGTCGTCAGAGACTTGGTCGCGGACCACGACCGATTGGATGGTTTTTTGTCCAAGGCCCATGTGGAGAGGTTGCTAGAGAAGCGACAGTTGAGCGTCGAGGAATGCGCGGAGGTCCATCGGCAGCTCAATGCGCTCGGCATCAGTGCCGAGGACGAATCCGAGAATCCGGACGAGGCCGAAGGTCCCGGCGTCGAGGGTGGCGACTCTGTCGACGCCGGCGTCGACGGTTCGTATGAACGCCTCGACGTCAGGCTGCGTAGTTTGAGCTCCGGTCTCCTGACCGCCGAGGAAGAAGTCGAACTGGGGCGACGGATGGAACTCGGACGCCGCGCCCAGCGTGAACTGGAAGAAGGCGTGCCTAGATCGGAGGAGCACGACAGGATCCTAGAACGAGGAAAGAGTGCGAAGGAGACGATGATCATGGCGAATCTCCGGCTCGTGCTCCACATCGCGAAGCCGTACGTAGGGCTTTCCGATCTCAGCCTGGATGACCTCTTCCAAGAGGGAGTGATGGGGCTGATGCGTGCGGTGGACAAGTACGATCACACGCTCGGGTACAAGTTTTCCACTTATGCGACATGGTGGATCAAACAGTCCATCACGAGATCCCTCGCCGATCGGGGGACAACGATACGGCTCCCCGTGCACGTGTATGACGACGTACTCCGGCTGAAGCGTGCACACAAACTCCTGGGGCAAGCACATCCAGAGCGACGTACGAGCATGGCCGAGCTCTCAGACGAACTCGCCTGGACGATCGACAAAGTCCATTTCATACAACAGATAGCTGCCTTCGTTCCCGCATCGTTGAACGAGAGGATCAACGGGTATGACGATCTCACGCTGATAGAGACGCTGGTTTCCGATCTCCCTTCGCCGGAGGAGCACCTGGATCAGGCCGATCTGGCGAGGTGCATCGACGACGCCCTGAGTGGCCTAAATGAACGCGAGAGCAAAGTGTTACGTCTCCGATTCGGATTGGCTGATCACGGAGACGGAATGACCCTGGAAGAGATTGGGCAGATGTTTGGTTTGACCCGTGAGCGGATTCGGCAGATCGAGGCCAAGGCACTGAGCCGGCTACGACATCCAAGTCGAGTCGATATGCTTCGCTGCTTTCTTGACCTGTAAGGCCTGCAGAGAGTATCGCGAAGGCAAAGCATCGCATAGGAGAAGGAAGATGGACGCAGACATGGCTCGAGAGAGGTTCGTCGATTGGTTGGCAAGGCGAATGACTTCGGCCGGAAGGGGCGACTGCGACGATGTGTTGAAGGTCGAGCCGTCGGGCAAATACTGGTTGGGCAGGCTGCAATCCGCCGAAGCCGTTGCCGAAAGCGATTGGGGCGATCGAGGAGAACGGCTCGAACCCTGTGCATTCGGGATCAAGGTCAAGCCAAGAAGGGCGGGGCCTTGGCAATTCCACGTCGTCACGAGCTTTCGGGTCTGGCTGTGGGACAAGGCAGAAAAACTCTGGAAGAAGACACCGCCCGTGTGCACTCGATCTCCGATCGAAGTGCCAGCACAGATCGGGACACATCACTATGCCGGGGAGGAACTCGCTGCCGCTTTAGCCGGCGTGACTGGACGCGCAGGACTCGCCGCCAGGATAGATGTCGAAGTCGAGACCAGACAATCCGGTGAGTATGAGCTGAGCGTGTCTTTGGTCAATTGCTCACCCAAGGAACATTCGGACTTCAAGGACACACGGCTCTACCAGTGCGAGTTGCGAGTCGAGGATCTGGATACGGTCCCCTTCATGCTCGAAGCACTGGAGGATTCGTTCAGATATGACAGGTGTGTCAAGGCGTACGGCATCAATTGCGGCGTACGTACCGAATCGGGAACCATCGTCACGGAAGATGCGGTCACGGTCGACCGCCATAGACCTCGATATTGGAATACCCAAGATCCGATGCCAACCATGCGATTCGTGGACTTGGCGTCCGATCCGATCGGGCCAGCGGAAGCTCTACTTTCGACACTGAGGAGCTGGGGAGCCGCCAACTGGGCGGCCACTGCACTGGAACATCGAGCGGACACAGAGGGATGGTCGACCGAGATGCGGGAACAAGCGGCTCGGGCTGCAGAGGAGTTCGAGCACGAATGTGAGCGCCTCGCGAAAGGCATCAAGCTATTGAGGTCCGACGAAGCATTGTTTCGTGCATTCACAGGGATGAATCGCGCGATGTCCATTAGTGCCCGAGGCAAGTATGACTCCTGGCGTCCGTTTCAGTTGGGGTTCTTGCTCGCCAACCTTTCGTCGGTCGTCGACAAGGAACGCGAACCGGATGTCGTCGACGTCGTTTGGTTTGCCACTGGCGGCGGCAAGACGGAAACGTATCTCGGTCTTCTGGTGACGGCGGCCTTGTACGACCGGATGATGGGGAAGGTTTCAGGAATCACAGCGTGGAGCCGATTCCCGTTGAGGATGTTGTCCCTGCAGCAGACCCAGCGCTTCGCGGATGCAATCGCATCAGCAGAGGTCGTCCGCCGCGAGATGGGCCTAGGAGGGGATGGCTTCTCGTTGGGGTTCTTCGTGGGACAGGGGGCTACCCCCAACCGCATCCCTGAAAACCCAAACCCTGGCGAACCGGATCCCGACGATGACCAGATGCCGGGACGATATCAGGTACTGGAGTACTGCCCTTTCTGTCACGAGCGTTCCATAACCATGGAATTCGACCGGCGCACATGGAGGCTTGAACATCGATGCGGAAACACGGCCTGTGTGGCGAATGGTGATGCCCTACCGATCTACGTGGTCGATGAAGAGATCTACAGGTTCCTGCCGACGGTCGTCGTAGGGACGCTCGATAAGGCGGCTTCGATCGCTCTGCAGGCGTCCATGCGAGGCATGGTCGGTGCGCCCTTGGGTGTGTGCTCCAAGGAAGGACATGGTTATACCTATGCGCCGAGGAGTTCACGCCCTTCGGGATGCCTCGTTCCCGGTTGTCGAGGGACTCGGCAGGCGCTCCCCATGGAGGAAGACAGGTACGGACCATCCTTCCGACTCCAAGACGAATTGCATCTTCTGCGGGATAGCCTCGGGGCCGTCGACTCACACTACGAGGCCTTGTACGACGCACTGCAAGATGAACTCTGCGGGAGGAAGCCCAAGATACTCGCATCGTCCGCGACGCTGACCGGCTACGAAAAGCAAGTGGACGTGCTCTACCGGCGAGGGGCACGGGTGTTTCCGGTGCCGCCGCCGCGCGCGGGCGGCGGTTTCTGGACTGCGGATTCGGAGAGTCTGATGCGCCGGTTCGTGGCGATAGCGCCTCGTGGGGTCACCATCGAATACACCGTCGATAGATTGCTGACGGAACTGCAGATCGCCGTGAGGGATCTCGCTCGAGATCCAATATCGACGTGTGCGGAAATCGGCGTCGACCCGAAGTTTTCAGGGGAGTTGCTGTCCCTGTATGGAACGAACGTGGTCTACGGGAATACTTTGCGTGACCTGGAAGCGGTGATGCGTTCCATGGAAACCCAGGTACTCGTTCCCGGTGCGATCAATACGGCAACCCTCACGGGCAAGACCAACTTCTCGGAAGTTCGCGAGATACTCGAAAGATTACAGAGCCCAGAGGACTCGTTCGAAGAACGTCTGCACATCGTATCGGCATCGTCGATGATGTCCCACGGCGTGGACGTCGATCGGTTGAACGTGATGGTGATGCTCGGTATCCCGCTGTCGGCAGCCGAATTCATCCAGGCCACCGCCCGGGTGGGGCGCCGCTTCCCGGGCCTCGTGTTCGTGGTCCACAAGATCGGCCGGGAACGTGATGCTGGAGTATTCCGTTCCTTCAGGCAATTCATTGAGCAAGGGGATCGATTCGTCGAGCCCATCCCGGTCACCAGGCGCAGCCGCCGAGTGTTGGACCGAACCGTTGCCGGCCTGGAATTGGCTCGTTTGCTGGTGATCCACGAGGCGTCTTCCGGAACCGCTCTGACGACTTTGCGTGCATTCAAGGACTATGTGTTGTCTGGGAAATTCGACGTCGGCGTCGAACTCGATGCACTGATCGAAGCGCTCGGTCTGACAAGCGAGCTCGACCAGCCATTGAGGAGGGATCTGCAAACATGGTTCGAGGAGTTGCGCCACAACATCCTCGTTCCACCCAACGACGCTCGCTTCCCTTCCGATCTATCGCCGTCCGGCCCGCCCATGCTGTCGCTGAGGGACGTCGAGAAGCAGGTCCCAGTCATCGGGAGCAGGGTCTGAAGGAGTAAAAAATGAAAGAATCGAGAAGTGCGTCTCAGATCCTCTTTGGGTTCCTTCCGGAGCAGACCGTCGACCTGCGCGGCGGAGTGTGGAAAGTCAAGGACTGGCGGCATCCCAAAGTGCGCAGCGAGATCGATTCGGCATCGCTTCGGCGGGAAGTCATCCGGCAGGCGACGCCGTGGAGTGCGGTGGGAATGGATGCCGGTTTCGTCGCCCATTTGCATGCAGGTGCACCCATCACCGTGTTGACGCTCGACGAGAACAACGGTGTCGAAGTCGAGCCGTTTCCGAAATCGTGGATATGCAAGTCCTGCAAGAGGGTACACGATGCACCGGACGCGACGTGCCCTTGTGGAGCGAAAGGCCAGAAGGGTCAGCTGTTCTTCGTAGGCTATCACGACAAGTGTGGCACGCTTCGAGCACCCTGGATCCCCAAGTGTTCCGAACACAGGCAGGTGCGCATCGTATTTCCGGGAACGTCCTCCGCGACCGAGATTCGGTTCGAGTGTCCGGTATGCGATCGAGAACTCCGAAAAGGATTCGGGCACGTCCCATGCGATTGTGGTCAGGGCAATCTCACTTTCCAACCCCATCGTGCGTCTTCTGTCTACACACCCCGCAACGTCGTGATCGTCAATCCGCCGTCGCGCGAGCGCATACGCGCAATCGCGGAAGCGGGCGGGCCGCCCAAGGCGTTGAGCTGGGTCGTGGAAGGCATGAAGACCAAGACGGTCGAAGAAGTCCCTGCCAGCCGTGAAACCCTCAGGCGGCAACTGGAGGCGCAAGGACTGTCCCCGGAGATCATCGACAAGATGCTTGACGTCGCCGGAACGGTACCAGGGGCGCTGCAAGGTGAAGACATCGTGCTGCAATCGGGGCAGCGAGAAGATGCAGAGGCGCAGGCGGTGACCATCGCCCTGGCGACGATGGAGTCCCGGATACGAATCGACGACTTGGTTGCGGCGACAGATCCTTCCAGCGAGCTTGGTCTCCTTTATCGCGTGCGATATGCCCATGCCTTGCGTTCGGCGGGACTGTGCGCGATCGATCTGATCGAGCGCTTCCCCGTCCTCACGGGGCATTTCGGCTATACCCGTGGTGACCATGAGCCCGGTAAAGGGCGGCTCGTCCCTTACAAGGGGCGACATGGACAAGGCTACAAGGTGTACGCTGACATCGCCGAGACGGAGGCCCTTTTCGTCAGGTTGGATCCGATGAGGGTTGCGAAATGGTTGTCCGATGCAGGCCATACGCTCGCCGACTGGCACGACGAAAGAACGGCTCGATCGGCCATATTGGAGGCTGCGCGCCTGCCTTCTTCGACGGACGATAGGGATGGATCCGTCGGCAGTTCACTACTTGAGTTGGTCCATTCCTATGCGCACCGCTTCCTGAGGATATCTGCCGTTCACGCCGGCATCGACAGAAACGCCCTTTCCGAACTCTTGGTTCCTCTGCATCTGGGTTTCTTCATCTATGCTGCCGCAAGGGGCGACTTCGTGTTGGGTGGGCTCCAGGCCGTGTTCGAGACGGAACTGCACCGTCTGCTCGACGCCGTCGTGTATGACGAGCATCGTTGCGCACTGGACCCAGGTTGTTCCGACGCAGGCGCGGCTTGCATGGCTTGCCTCCATGTCGGAGAACCATCCTGCCGTTACTTCAATCGGTATTTGAGCCGCCTGACGCTCTTTGGACGGCATGGATATCTGCGCAGCCCATGAGTCTCGGTTCACGGGCCCCAGGCGATGGCATCTTTGATCTGTCGGTTGGCTACGACATAAAGGCCCACCTTCGCCCGACTCAGCCCAACGTAAGCAACGGCGCGAAGGTCTTCCGCAGTTGCGGCATCCGATAGGGCAAGGACGACCACGTCACGTTCGAGTCCCTTGAAACGGTAAACGGTCTCGACGGGGATGCCATGACCATCCAGCGTGGTAAATAGATGCCCAGCTACACCCGTGGATCGTAGTTCTGAGACCACCGATGTGGAATCCGTCAAGACGATCAGCTGGGTCGGCTCAATCTTGTCTTCGAGGACTATGCTCTCGACCAGGCCGACGACATAAGGTGCGAGCTGCTCTCGACGATCTACCTCTACGAACCTCGGCTCCGGTCCATCGACCAACTTGCCATCCAGGCGATCGTCGAAAATGCTGGCCACCCTTCGAGCAATCGGGCGCGTGTTCCGGCAGTTTACGGTCAACTCGAGTTCGACCAGTCCTTCGGGTGTCGACCAGCCTCGTCGATACAGATCTTGGTGAGAGTCGGCGAATAGGTATAGAAGACCATCGTCGGCAACGAGAGATTGCGTCACCGAAAGCCATTCCATGGCGAAATCCTGAGCCTCATCGACCAGTATTGCATCGTAGTGGGTGCCGTTGCGAGCGGCAGCCTCGCCCAGAATGCGAGGGGCTTCGATTTCGTACCACTCGCTCGTCGGGTCGAACGGGGTCTTCGATTTGGCGCGTCGTGCCTCACGAAGTACGAGGCTGTGAAAGGTCTCGACGCTGACCGATGAGCCATGCAGTGTCGACGCGAGATGCTGTCGCAGTGGTGCGTTATAGCAGAGCAGCAGTACGCGAAAACCAGATGAAGCAAGCTGACGCGACTTCTCTACGGCCAGCACCGTCTTCCCCGTCCCGGCGCCCCCGAGGATCATGGCGCGCTTGACGCGTCTGATCGCTTGCAGCACTACCATCTGTTCGCTCGTCAAATTGAGCAATGCTTGCCCGGCGTCTCCAACGTCGTCTCGCAGGAGGCGTCTTACTCGAATGGTAGGTGCCAAATGGTCAACGATCCGCTGGACGTCACTCTTGGACAAGGCTCGATTCTGTCCCCAATGGCGAAATATCCGTTCTATCGCCTCCATTGGCCGAACCAGATCGACACGGTCGACGACGATTTCTCTGGGTGCATTGAGGCCGAGAAGCCGATCGAGTTCTATGTCCGGGAACACGACGCCATGCACGATCGGATACCGTGTCAGGGCGGGATCGACCGCCTTGAAGAAGTTGAGCAACGCATATTTGGAGTCTTTCGCCTGATCGAACGGGTTTTTGATGGAACTGCGGATTCCGTCGGCCCCAGTCGAAAACCAGGTACCGTCGATGACTTCGATTCCGCCACCCTTCACCTCAAAAACGAGGATGCCAAGGTCAGGAGCCAGCACAACGAAATCGGCTTCGCCATCGCCTTGTCTGCCATTGCGGCGTGATTGCCAGGCGACTGAGTGGAAGACGACGAGATCGTCGACGGCACATAAACGCTCCCGCACCTTGATCTCCGATCGCGGGCTATTCATCGGTGCTTCACTAGGATAGAAGATCGCCATTGGCAAGATGAGTACTAATTGCTCTTGGGTTTGCGCGACTCTACGACCTCTTGGATATGAAGGGCGGCCTCGGCCGGATCTTCATGAGACCAGACGCGAATCACTTCCCAACCGAGTTCTCGCAGGCGCCGGGTGGTGTCGGCATCGCGCGCTCGGTTGGCTTCGATCTTGGCGCGCCAGAATCCGGCGTTCTCCTTTGGCCAGGTGGCGTGGAGTGGACACCCGTGCCAGAAACACCCATCGACGAAAACCGCCACGCGCGCACCGATGAACACGATGTCGGCGACCCGTCGCGGTTTTCTGGACAGTGGCACTTGCAAGCGGTAGCGAAGGCCCAGGGCATGCAGGGCCCGCCGCAGTTCGATCTCGACGTCCGTTCCTCGCTGGCGCACGCGCGCCATGCGGCGGCTGGCTTCAGGCGACGAGGGGCTCACGCTTGGCATTTCGCTCCCTCTCGGCGACGGACCGGGCGGTCTCGTCGACCATCTTCGTCTCGGGCACGACGGCGAGATGCCGCAGGATGCTCCGGCCGATGATCCTCCCCAAAGTGACAGGCACCGCGTTGCCGATCATGCGGCCCAAGCTCTTGAAGTGGATCGGCGCACCATCCGGGACGAAGGAATAGTCTTCCGGGAAACCTTGCAGGATCGCTCCCTCACGCAGCGATATCGCCCGATCCTGCTCGGGGTGTCCGAAGCGACCGTTGCCGAAACCGTAGAACTGGGTGGTGAGGGTCGGGGCGGGTTCGTCCCAAACCATGCGGCCATAGACACCCGGATATGTCCGGCCGCTATCACGGCGGTGGCATTCCGCGATCAAACGTTTGGGCCAATCCCTCCAAGTCCCGCCGGGACGGGATGCGCGGATGCGTTGGAGGTTGAGCTTGGAAAGCTTGGACGCCGTGTGCAACGGATCGGAAGGCAGAGTGCCGCCCGCTGGTATGGGCGGAAGCTTTCCGATCGCTTCGCGCACGGTTTGGGACTGCTCGTGGGTGCGCTCTATCAACTCGATCGGCCCGATGCGCGAGGCGAGCAGCACCATCCTGCGTCGGCGTTGCGGCAAACCGTAATCGGAGCAATCGACGACACCGTGCCAGACTCGATAGCCGTACTTCCCCAAGGCAGTGACGAAGTCGTCGTACACCGCGTGTTTCTCCACCGTCGGCACGTTCTCCATGGTGACGAGATCAGGGCGAACGGCTTTGACCAGGCGTGCGAACTCGTACAGCAGTGCCCATCGTGGACTTCCCACCGTGTCGTAGCGTTGGGCATAGGTCGAGAACGGCTGACAAGGCGCGCATCCGGCGAGGATGCGAACGTCCGCGTCCCCGAAGAGATCCTTCAGAACCGCTGGCTTCGTCCTCGAAACGTCTTCCTCGATGAACCGAGAGCCGTTGTTCATTTCGAACGGGTGGCGGCAAGCCGGATCGACGTCGATGCCGGCCACGACCGGCACGCCTTCCGAGATCAAGCCGTGCGTGAGCCCTCCCGCCCCACAGAACAAATCGATGCAGGCCAACTTGGTCATTCTTCCTCTCCTCGCGAAGTCGGTCCTGGCGAACTGGGCACTCCGATCCCCAGGGCAGTCAATGGCCCGCCGCCGAATCGGATTCCTCCGACGCCTTGCCGGAGCGCACCCATTCGTCGACCTCGTCGGCCTTGAACTTCCAAAACCTCCCCACCTTGTGGGCCGGCATGTCCTTTTTCGCGATCCACGCGTAGACGGTGTCCCTGCTCACGCCGAGGTATTCGGCTATTTCCTCGACGGATAACCAACGATCGGCCATGGCGCTTTCCATCGCGTGGACTCCAGGACGCATATTGTCACAGGATTTGGGCCGGGTAAATGCGATTCATGCCGGTTCAGGCCGGTTCATGCCGATTCGTTGGTCGTCGATCGGTCGACCAACAGCTCGATTTCGGCTTCTCGGCGCATCACGAGTCCCGGCAGCACCTTGCCGCCACCGTAGACCCAGCGCCTCAGCTCTGTCGCGACAGCCTCCCAATCCCGCTGATTGACCCGCCGCCGCAGCGTCGAGGTCTGCAGCCGCCCCGCGCCAAGGTTGAAGGTGAAGTCCACGATGGCCGCGAGCCGGTTCTCGGGCTCCGTAGCCAGCACCGGGCAGTAGCGCAGCGTGGCGGCGAGCGCCACCTTCAGATCCTGGGTGAGGTAGGCCTCGGCCTCGCCTTTCGTGATCGACGGGTGCTTCGGATCGCACAGATGCCCGTAGCCGATGGTCCAGTAGCCGGCCGGGCAGAGGTACGGGTGCGCGCGGCCGGGGTCGTGCTTGGGCACGCGGTGGAAGCCCTCGAAGCGTTTGGCCAGGTCGATGGCCGCCTGGGGTACCTCGATCACGGCCGCACCCGGTCGAACACGCGGCCCAGGAACCAGAAGTTCAGGACGCCGGCCCACAGCGCCTGGTCGCCCTCGGTCCAGGCCGCCTGGATGGCCGGAATCCATTCCGCCCCGGCCTCGACGGCGCCCACGAAGGCAGCGGTCTTGGCCGCGCAGTAGAGGGCCATGAACCAGTAGGTGATCACGGGGCGGACGCTGCTGGAGAGCGCGTCGGCCCAGCGGGCGCCCGATCGCTGTCCCTGGGCGGCCACGGCCTCGCGCAAGGTCTCGAGGGCGCCCACGTTCCAGGCGGCGTCCGCCCCGGCGCCGATCTCGGCCATCCGCTGGGCGCCGCGCAGTTTCTCGAACTCCAACGCCTTGTCCTGCATGGCGAGTTCATGGCTGCGCTCGCCCTTGCGGTCGAGCCATTTCAGGATCTCCGGCGCCAGACGGAAGGCCCCGCCGAGGAGGCCGCCGAGTAAGGTCTCGATCATTGGCCACCTCCCATCAGCTTCAGCTTGATCGCGGCCCCGACCAGCAGTGCGGCGAGGATGGCGGTCGTGGCCACCTTGATGGTGGTCTGCCACGCCGTACGGCGCGCGTCGCGCCACGCCTCGAGCAGATCGCGCAGCTCGCGGAGGTCGCGGGCGGCGTGGCCGTTTTCGAGGCCCAGGTGCGCGAGCACCCGCTCGGCCCCGCGTTCGGCGGCGCGGTCGAGCAGGTCTTCGAAGTCCTCGCGGCGCAGGAGCAGCGTGTTCTCCGCGAGGGTGGGATTGGCATCGGCATCGGTGGTCATCGGGGGTCTCCACAAACGACGAACCCGCCACGCGGGCGGGTTCGGGGTGACGGATCGGGGTACGGGGTCAGACGGAAATGCCGGCGCTCCAGCCGCCGGCCTTGTAGACGGCGAGCCTGTCCTCGGCGGCGATGTAGGCGAGCCAGCCGATCTTCGGGCTGTGGTGCTCCCAGGCACCGTTGATCCACACTGCGATCTGGCCGGTCCTGCCGGCCCAGGCGCCGGTGGCACCGGCCGGCACGATGTAGCGATCGCCCTCGGCGGGACTGGCGGGTGGCGCGGTCGTGCTGCGGCTCGTCACCGACAGGCCCACGATGGCGCCCAGGCGCTTCAGGTTCGCGTCCATCTCGGTGTGCCAGCCGGACTCGCCCAGCGTCCAGCCGTAGGCGAGGCCCAGGTTCGGATCGGTCAATGGCATCGGTTCATCTCCTCAAGGAGTCGCAAGATTCGGGAGTAGCCGCAGGGGCGTGCTGTTCACGCGGCGGTGGTGCTGGTTCGGGTGCTGCCGCCAGTGGCGCCCGACGAGGGGCAGGTGCAGTACGCCGCCACGCCTGGCCACGAGGCGGGTGAGCAGCCAGTCGGCGCCGGCGTCGAGATCGGCGATGCGTGTCAGCACCGGCTCGAGGGCGCTTCGGCGCATCACGATCAGGCCGTGGACGTGGCTGGCCGAATGGGCGTGCTGGAAGGCGCTGTAGGCCAGTCGCCGCACGCTGGTGGGGCGGCCATCTTCGTCCATCAGCGTCTCGTCGGTATAGGTCAGCACCGCCGACGGGCAGGCATCGAGGGCATCGGCCAGATGCGCGAAGGCCCCGGCCTCGTAGCGGTCGTCGGGATCGACGAAGGACACGAGCGGCAAGGTCCCTCGCGCGAGGCCCGCCGCGCGGGCTTGCCCGACACGCCCCGGGATGCCGGGCAGCAGGTGCAGGCGGATCGGCGCGCCGGCGAGGCTCGCCAGGCATTCCTCGCGCCAGTGCTGGGGCTCGTCGAGGGTGAGCAGGTGCACGTCGATGCGCGGCTGACTCATATCCCCCCAGCCGCTAAGCGGCAGCCCCCAAGGGGGCACGCCATGATCTTGGGGCGGCCCGGCGATCATGGCGACACCCCGCCCCAGTACTGCCCCCAGCGCAAGCCGTAGCCGGCGCGCTCGACGGTGCGCACCTGCGCCTGCCAGCTCACGAGCCCGTCGCGTTCGGCCTCGATCTCGACGGTGACGCGATCGCCTGCCGCGCCGGCATCCGCCGCGGCACTGGCCAGGTCCCAGGTCCAGGTGTTGGCCGCGATGCCCGTTTCGCTGCGCACGAGGTTGCCGTTGCGGTCACGGAGGCGTACTGCGTAGGTGGTTCCTGGCTCGGGGCCGATGTCCCCCTCATCCTGACGCACGAGGTAGGCGGTCTGCAGGGTGCGGTCGCGGGGGGCC
>JBMOQT010000296.1:0-2855 GCA_049320945.1 Pseudomonadota bacterium | reverse complement strand
TCGCCTGAAGCAAGGCCAGGCGAGCGGCTTCCTGATGGACGATCAGTCTATCCATACCCTGCTGCGCGCGCGCATCAGCGGCGTGCCCCAGGTGCGCTCGCTGCTGGTGACGGGGCGGGACGGCACGGTCGTCCACAGCACGCGGGATTCGCCTTCGCGGCCCCTGTCGGCAAGCGACCGGCAGTACTTCCTGGTGCATCGGGACAATCCCGACCGGGGCACCTATATCGACAAGGTGACCCTGAGCCGCTGGGACGGCGCCCCGGTGATCCAGATGAGCAGCCGGCGTGACGGACCGGCGGGCGAGTTCGAGGGAGTCATCACCGCGACCCTGGACCCAAACTATTTCGCCCAGTTGTACGACACGCTGCGACTGGGCGAGGGAACCGAAGTGCTGCTGTTCCGGCGCGACGGCACCCTGCTGGTGCGTCATCCCGCCCTGCCGGAGCAGGTCGGCAAGTCCTTCGCCGGTTCCGCGATGTTCCGAGCCCTCGATGCCCGCGACAGCCTGGGCCCCGCCAGCGGCGTGCTGCGCACGGACGAGGGCGGCGCCCGCCTCGTCGCCTACCGCGAAACAGACCGCTATCCCCTGGTCGTCGCCGTGTCCCGGCCCGAGCAGGCGGCCCTGGCCTCCTGGCGTCACCAGGCGCTGCTGATGGGTTCCGGCGCCGTCGGGGTGCTGCTGCTGCTGGCGCTGGCCGCCGCGGCCCTGGGCCGGGAGCTGAAGCGGGAGGAGCGGCTCACCGCCGCCCTGGGCGACAGCGAGGCGCGGCTTGCCGGCATCATCGCCTCGGCCATGGACGCGGTGATCACCGTGGACCAGGAACAGCGCATCGTCCTGTTCAATCCCGCGGCGGAGAAGATGTTCCGCTGCCGCGCCGCCGACGCCCTGGGCTCGCCCCTCGGGCGCTTCGTTCCCGAGCGCTTTCGCACGGCCCACCAGGGCATGGTGGAGCAGTTCGGCCACACCGGCGTCAGCTCACGCACCATGGGCGGCCGGGTGGAAGTGCTGGGCCTGCGCAGCGACGGCGAGGAGTTCCCCATCGATGTCTCCATCTCCCAGGTGGCCATGGGCGGCGAGCGCTACTACACGGCCATCGTGCGCGATGTCAGCCAGCGCCGCCAGGCGGAGACGGATTTGCGCAAGTCCCATGAACAACTGCGCCAGCTGTCGGCCTCGCTGCAGTCGGTGCGCGAGGAGGAGCGCACGCGCATCGCCCGCGAGCTCCACGACGAGCTGGGCCAGCGCCTGACGGGGCTGAAGATGGATCTCGCCTGGATGGCCCCGCGCCTGCACGAGGACCAGACGGCGCTGGCCCACAAGATCGACACCATGAAGGCGCTGGTGGATGCCACCGTGGCGTCGATGCGGCGTATCGCCTCGGAGCTGCGGCCCCTGGTGCTGGACGACCTGGGCCTGGCGGCGGCGGTGGACTGGCTGGTCGAGGATTTTTCCCGGCGCACCGGGATCCAGGTCGATACCGACCTGCAGGGGGCCGAGGGGCTGGACGAGAGGCTGGCCATCTGCGTCTTCCGCATCATCCAGGAATCCCTCACCAACGTGGCGCGCCACGCCCAGGCCACCCAGGTGGGCATCGCCCTGGCGGTACGGGACGGACAGCTGGCGCTGGAAGTCCGGGACAACGGCAAGGGGCTGGCGGAGGGCGCCGGCGACAAGAAAACCTTCGGCCTCATCGGCATGCGCGAGCGCGCCTACATGTTCGGCGGCCAGATGACCATCGACAGCCGCCCGGCGGAAGGGACCACGATCCGGGTGACCATCCCCCTCGAGCAGCCGGCGCCCAGGCCGTCCGGAGACGGGGAGCCGTTTTGCGATGTATCAAATCCCGTCCGGCGGAAGGGGGATAAAATCAGCGGCTTGTTATAGCGCCGCGAGCCGAATGCCGCCTATGCCCTTCGTTACACCGTTGCGGAGAACGCTGCGGCTCGTTGCGCGTTTCCGGGGTGTGAAGCCGACGCGCGCCCTGATCGCCTTCGCCTTGCTTGCCGTCCTGGCGGTCCTCGCCGGCACGGCGCTGATCCTGTGGAACCTCCACAACCGGGAGCTGGCCCGGGCGGAGCGGGAGATCAGCAACCTGTGCGAACTGCTGACCGAGCAGACCGAGCGGGCGCTACAGAGCGTGGACCTGGTTCTGCGCGGCACCCGGGACCGGCTCAGGGAGGGCGAAGCGGCGGGCTTCCTCATGGAGCCCAAGGCCCTGCACACCCTGCTGCGGGCGCGCATCGCCGGCATACCCCAGATCAGCTCCCTGGTCCTGGTCGATGCGGTCGGCGATCTGGTGGTGACATCCCAGCAATTTCCCTCGCCCCGCCTGGGCCTCGGTGACCGCAGCTACTTCACCGCCCACCGGGAAGACCCCGCCTGGGGAGTGTATGTGAGCCAGCCGGTGCGCAGCCGGATCGACGGCCAATGGACTTTCATGATGAGCGCGCGGCTTGCCGACGGCGGCGGCGCCTTTGCCGGCGTCATCGCCGCCACTGTGGACCTTTCCTACTTCGAGCAGCTGTACAAGTCCATCAATCTCGGCCCGGAAGGGCAGATCTCCCTACATTTGCGCGACGGCACCCTGCTGGCCAGCTATCCGCAGCGCGAGGACGCCATCGGCCGGTCGTTCATTGACAGTGCGGTGTTCCAGGCGATGCTGGCCAGGCGGGACCCCAGCGTCTATCACGGGCGCATCCGCAGCGACGAAGGCGGCCAGCCGCGCATCGTGTCCTACGGCGAGCTGCGCGGCCTGCCCCTGGTCATCACCACCGCCGTGAGCGAGCGCGCCGTGCTCGCCGGCTGGCGCCACCAGGCGCTGCTCATCTCCTCGGGCGCGGCGGGCGTGATC
>JBMOQT010000295.1:0-2856 GCA_049320945.1 Pseudomonadota bacterium | reverse complement strand
CCTTCACCAGTGCCACCGGCTCGCGCCGCAGGCTGCCGGCGATTTCCATCTTGTCCGGCCCCTGGGGCGCCGACTTCACCACCGCCGCCACCAGGGTCGCCGGATCCACGCCCAGGGCCACCGCCACTTCCAGGGGCCGGCCAGCCCTTTCCGCATTGGCGTGGAACACCGACAGGGGCGGATTGGCGAGAAATACGCCCAGGCGCCGGCCGCCCTTGAACATCATGCGGTGGATACCCATGCCTCGCTGCCCGGTGAGCGGGTCGCGGCACAGCACCACGCCCGAGGTGATGAAAGGCGCCGCGTCCTTCTCGTAATGGGTCAGGATGGGCAGCAGGGCAGCCAGGTCCTCGGGGGAACGGTGCACCACCTCCTTCACCGGCGCCGAGCCGCGAAAGGCCACGGGCGCCAGCCCCAGGGCCTTGCGCTCCAGGTAGGTGACTGCCAGCCGGTCCGGGCTGGTGTCCAGGGCCCGGGCCATGCGCCGCCGGCTGCCGATCAGGTTGCCGGCCACGCGCACTCCCGGATAGCCGGCGACCCGGGTGAACAGCACGGCCGGGTCGTCGCTGCCCAAGGCGCGCAGCAGCGCCGCGATCTCGAAGCGCGGCGCGAAGGCCTCGTCGATGCGCAGCAGGTCGTCGCCCAGGTCGGAGAGAAAGCTGCGCAGATCCTGATGGCTCATCGGTTCCCCGTTACAGATACTTCGCCGGCATGCGCTGCACTTCCTCCAGCACCTGGATGGAGAACTTGCGGTCCGACAGCTGGCCCCGCCCCATGCGCACCTGGAGGCGATCGGGGAACTGGTCCAGGGCGGCCGACACCCGCGCCTTCACCCGCTTGTAGGTGTACTTGTGGATGCCGGGATTGAGGGTGCGGATGGTGAGCTCCAGATCCTTGCCCTCGGCCAGCTCCGCCAGATCCATCACGAAGACTTCCCACTGGTTCATCGTTCTCTCCTTGTCGAGTATTCAGGAAATGGTCGGAGACCATTTCCTGCACAAAGCTCCCCTCGCCCGCAATCCCCCATCCCCGGCCCTTCCCCCGGAGGGGGAAGGGAGGGCTCGACCCTCCTCTCTCCCTCCGGGAGAGAGGTCGGGAGAGAGGGTTGGCGGGAGAGGGGCTGGGGGTGAGGGCTGAGCGTTCAGCGTCGTCAGCATTTTCTGAACGCTCAGCGCACCGGCGGGTAGCCGTAGTTGGTCCAGTTGGCGAGCACCTTCTCCTGGATGTCCTTGGGATAGACGTTCTTGAAGGACACCAGGGTGGGCACGTCATTCACCTTGTCCCAATCCACCGGCCACAGGCAGTCGAACAGCACTTGCGAGCCGATGGAGTACTTGCGGTCGTGGGGCGTGGCGTGGGGGTAGAGGGCCGTGCCGGTGGTGTTGCGGAATACGTGGATGCCACGCTCCGGGTTGCAGCGGGTGCAGAAGGCGTGATAGACCTCGTCCCAGTTGTAGATGTCGGTCTGGTCGTCCACCACCATCACCATGTGGAACCAGGGGCCCAGCTTGGAGCCGAAGGCGAGCTGGGCGATCTGCATGGCGATGCCGGCATAGGTGGGCTTCACCCCCACGATCATCATGTGGTGGGTGGAGCGCGGATGCATGTACACGCCCGTCACCGGGATGCCCTGGCTGCGCAGCAGCTTCTCCAGCTCCAGGCCCAGGGAGAAGGAGCGCAGCAGCTGGCCCTCGTCCTGGGGCACGCCCATGTTGGAGATGGTCATGGTGGCGTTGTTGCGGTAGGTGATGCAGTTCACCCGGAAGGTGACGCGGAAATCGCGCGGGCTGGTGCGGTAGCCGGTGTACTCGCCGAACGGGCCCTCCTCCACCTTGTAGTCGGGGAGGATGTCACCCTCGATGATGATCTCGGCATCGGCCGGCACTTCCAGGTCGTTGGTCTCGCACTTGACCAGGCGCACCGGCTCGCCCGCCAGCATGCCGGTCAGCTCCGGCTCGGGGATGGGCGAGGGCGCACAGGCGGCCATGGCCGCCAGGGGCGACAGGCCGATGGCGGTGGCGAAGGGGCAGGTCTCGCCCCGCGGCAGGTAGTACTCGTTGAGCGCCTTGCCCAGGTCCGAGAAGGGGAACACCGCGCCGGACATGGTGCGCGAGTCGAACATCATCTGCCGGTACATGCCCCAGTTCACGTCGCCGCGCACCGGATGCCTGGTAATGACCGCGTGCCAGGTGCCCACGTAGCGGCCGCCGTCGCCGTCATGCACTAGGGGCACCGGCAGTTTGCACAGGTCCACCTCGTCGCCGCGCAGGATGTTCTCCTTGCAGGGGGCGTCCTTGCGGTCGATCACCACCGGGGCGATAGGCTCGCCGTTGGTGCGCTTGAGATACTCCTTGCCGATGTCCGGCAGGCGGGAGTCCGGGGGCATACCCAGTGAGATGGCCATGCGCCGGTAGGTGGACAGGGGCGCGCCGAAGTAGCTGAACCCGGGATAGTCCTTGATCTTCTCCATGAACGGCGCCGGCGCCGCCAGCTCGCAGGCGCGCCGCACGATGGCGCCCGCCTCGTTCTCCCAATCCACTTCCTGCCTGATGCGCACGGCGTCGCCCGACTTCAGGCAGGCCTCGATGAATTCACGGTTGCTTCTGGGTGCAGCCACGTTTTGTCTCCTCGCCTGTCAGCCGATCTTGGAAAGAATCATGTCCCACTTGCCCTGGGCCTTGAGGATCACCTCCGCCACCTCGCGCACGGCGCCGTGGCCGCCCCGGGCCTGGGTCACGTATTCGGCGGCGTCCTTGACATCCTGCACGGCGTCGGCCACCGCCACCGGGAAGCCGACGCGCTTCATCATGGACAGATCCACCAGGTCGTCGCCCACGTAGCACACCTGGTCGTCGC
>JBMOQT010000294.1:0-2857 GCA_049320945.1 Pseudomonadota bacterium | reverse complement strand
CGGCAGGTAGTCGATCAGGGTCGGCGGCGGCTCGCCGGGGTTGCGTCCCGAAAGGTGGCGCGAGTAGTTCTCGATGCCCTTGCAGAAGCCCAGTTCGTTCAGCATCTCCAGGTCGAAGCGCGTGCGCTGTTCCAGGCGCTGGGCTTCCACCAGCTTGCCCGCCTGCTGCAGGCCCTCCAGGCGCTCGCGCAGCTCCAGCTTGATGCTCTCGATGGCCCGCAGCACGGTACTGCGCGGCGTGACGTAATGGCTCGACGGATAGACCGTGAAGCGTCCCAGCCTGTGGCGCACGTGGCCGGTGAGCGGGTCGAACAGCTGCAGGGAGTCGATCTCGTCGTCGAACAGGGAGACGCGCAGGGCGTACTCGGCGTTTTCCGCCGGGAAGATGTCCAGCACGTCGCCGCGCACGCGGAAGCCGCCGCGGCGGAACTCCGTGTCGTTGCGCTCGTACTGCATTTCCGTCAGGCGCTTGATGATGTCCCGCTGGCCCATGCGCTCGCCCTCGCGCAGGTGCAGGATCATGCCGTGGTAGTCCACCGGGTCGCCGATGCCGTAGATGGACGACACGGTGGCCACGATCACCACGTCGCGCCGCTCCAGCAGCGACTTGGTGGCCGACAGGCGCATCTGCTCGATATGCTCGTTGATGGAGGAGTCCTTCTCGATGTACAGGTCGCGCTGGGGCACGTAGGCTTCCGGCTGGTAGTAGTCGTAGTAGGAGACGAAGTACTCCACTGCGTTCTCCGGGAAGAACTCCCGGAACTCCGAGTAGAGCTGGGCCGCCAGGGTCTTGTTGGGTGCCAGGACCAGGGCCGGCCGGCCGATCCGGGCGATGACGTTGGCCATGGTGTAGGTCTTGCCCGAGCCGGTGACGCCCAGCAGGGTCTGGTACGTGAGGCCGTCGCCCAGCCCCTCCACCAGCTTGTCGATTGCCTCGGGCTGATCGCCGGCGGGGGGAAAGGGCTGATAGAGCTGATAGGGACTGCCCGGGAAAGTTATCGTCCGGCCTCTGTCGGGGTGGGTGCCCATGCTAGAATTTTCGACTTTGCTGACAACCGCTTGTCGCCTGCGGCAAGCTCAACATTATCCTGCAATTCCCGGCACAAGGCACGCCGGCCCTGACCAGGCAAACCATGGAGTGGCTATGACCTCATCGATATTTGCGGCGGTGGAGATGGCTCCGCGCGACCCGATTCTTGGCCTGACCGAAGCGTTCAACGCCGACACCCGGCCCGACAAGGTGAACCTGGGCGTCGGCGTCTACTACGATGACAACGGCAAGATTCCATTGCTGGCCGCGGTCAAGGCCGCCGAGAAGGCGCGCCTGGAGGCCGCGCCGCCGCGCGGCTACCAGCCCATAGAAGGCTCGCCCGCCTACAATCAGGCGGTTCAGAACCTCCTGTTCGGCAATGGTTCCCCGCTGCTCGCCGAAGGGCGCGTGGTCACCGTGCAGGGTCTGGGCGGCACGGGAGCGCTGCGCATCGGCGCCGACTTCCTCAAGCGCCTGCAGCCCAAGGCCGAGGTGTACATCAGCGATCCCAGCTGGGAGAACCATCGCGCCCTGTTCGAGGCCGCGGGCTTTGCCGTCCACAGCTACCCCTACTACGACGCCGTCACCCGCGGCGTGGACTTCGACGCCATGAAGGCAAGGCTGGGCGAGCTGCCGGCCGGCTCCATCGTGGTGCTGCACGCCTGCTGCCACAACCCGACCGGCGCCGACCTCAGCGCCGAGCAATGGGCCCAGGTGGTGGACACGGTGCGCAGCCGCGCCCTGGTGGCCTTCATCGACATGGCCTATCAGGGCTTTGCCGACGGCATCGAACCCGACGCCCTGGCGCTCAAGCTGTTCGCCGCCTCGGGGCTGAACTTCTTCGTGGCCAGTTCCTTCTCCAAGTCCTTCTCCCTCTACGGCGAGCGGGTGGGCGCCCTGTCCATCGTCACGGCGAGCCGCGAGGAGGCGGCGCGCGTGCTGAGCCAGGTGAAGCGCGTCATCCGCACCTCCTATTCCAATCCGCCCACCCACGGCGCCGCCGTGGCGGCGGCGGTGCTCGCCACCCCGGAGCTGCGCGCCCTGTGGGAACAGGAACTGGCGGGAATGCGCGACCGCATCCGCGCCATGCGCACCGGCCTGGTGGAAAAGCTCCAGGCGCGCGGCGTGACCCAGGACTTCTCCTTCGTCATCAAGCAGCGCGGCATGTTCTCCTACACAGGCCTGACCGTAAGCCAGGTGGACCGCCTGCGTGAGCAATACGGCATCTACGCGGTGAGCACTGGGCGCATTTGCCTGGCGGCCCTCAATTCGCGCAACATCGATTACGTGGCCGACGCCATCGCCGCGGTGGTGAAGGGATGAGCGGGGCGCGTGCCGCCCTGTCGGTCAGCGGCCGGCGTTGCGCTCCAGGCTGAGCACGGGATCGGCCAGGGTACCGCCAAACGCGACGGGACGGCGCACCACGCTGGCGCTGCCTCGGATCTCCACGGTCATGGCGCCGTCGAGCTGCTTGTTCTTGCCCACGGCGACGGCACCGTTGGCGCGCATCAGGCCGGACAACAACCGCAGATCCGACAGGCGCGGACCCTGCGGGGCCAGGGTGAGGCTGCCCGACAGCTGCTCGAACCTGGTCTCTCCCCCGCGCGTGGGCACGCCGCTGCGCAGCGCTTCAGCCAGATCGATACGGTTGATCTGGCCGCGCCCGACATCGTAGTCGGCGCTCAGGCGCAACCCGTCCCGCAGCCGGTCGAAACGCTCCGCCCTGGCCTCGAAGCGCACTCGCGCCGACAGTTCCCCTGCCCCGCCCATCTCCGGGCTCAGGGCCGGCAGCAGCTTCCCCAGATTGGCGCGCTTGAGCTCGCCTTC
>JBMOQT010000293.1:0-2865 GCA_049320945.1 Pseudomonadota bacterium | reverse complement strand
GTTCGTGAGCGCGGCCGTCAGCCCATCCAGCCCAGTCTCGGCGTGGTCACACGCGTGGCCGAGTTCCGCCAAGCCCTGCTGGACATAGCTGGCCGTCGCGCGGTCATCCTCGATCAGGAGTAGCTTCATGGGCGGAGTCTGAAGGGTCCTCGGCATCCGATCCAGGGAAGATGTCAGTCTCGGCGATCGCCGCCAGCTGCCGGCGGGATCGACCGGCAGCTGGCGGGCTTGGCCGGCGCCTCAAGCGCGTCCACAGGGGCCAGGTGGACCGCTCGGCGTCACCGCGCCGCCACGACCAACATGCGGCCGAGAAGTTTCAGGCGAGTGGGGCCGGCGTGAACTCGATTTCATGTTCGCGCGGGCGGATGGGCTTCGAAGACGCCAGGATGAAACGGAATTCATCCTGCTCCCATGCGCACGACACCTGGCGGGTCAAACTGGCCAGCTCGCTTGGCGCCGAAGAGGAGCGCCCCCATGATCAAAATCATCCGTACAATTGTGATGGCCACAGCCGGACTGGCCGCGCCGGCGATCGGCGTCGCACAACCCGTCGGTCCCACCCCGCCGCCCTTCGTCTACTACGTCGTCCCGTGCGGCAGTCCGGGCGCGATCGTGGCGACGCCGGCCTTGCCTCCATCCGCCGACCCGACCCTGCCGGTAGAGGCCGTCTGCGTCGTGCCGGTCGCCACCGGCACGGGTCCGCCGCCCCGCCCGCGCTATTCGTCCTACACTTACGATTATTGGGGCCCGAGCTACTATTCCAGGCCGTTCTACGGCTCTTTCGGCCTCAGCATCTTCAGTGGCGGCCACCACGGTGGCGGCCGCTTTAGCGGGGGCCACTCGAGCTTCGGCCACGGGGGCGGCCGCCACTTCGGCGGTGGGCACGGCGGGGGCGGACACCCCCATTGAATTCCAGTCATCGGACTCGCCGCCGCGCGGCCAAGGGCGAGCGCTTGCGAAAGGTCGTCGCAAGGTGTCGCCGACGGTGTAGCTTCAGAGCGTAGGGCGCGCAGAGACGCGAGGAGCGGAAGGTGGACAGCTGGATCTATTCGGTCGTGCCGGCTCCCGGTGGCTGGGCGGTGGAACAACCCGGCGGCCTGCCGCTCATGTTCCTCTCCGGAGGGCGCGCGGAAGCCAAGGCCAAGCAACTCGCTCAACAGGCGGCGGCCCGGGGCGGGTGCGCCGAGGTCCTCGTCTTCGATCGCGACAATAGCCTTCCGGTCCGTCGGCGATATGCCCGTCATTTCGCTCCGCAGCTCTCCGAAGCGCCGCCGCGAGCAGGGTGAGGGCGAGGCGCGACCTCCCGCGTAAACCCCTTAGGGCCCGAGTGTCTGTGTGGGGTGATGGAGTATTATGCCTCGCGAGGTCGTCTTGGTCGTGGAAGACGACCCTGCATGCCGGGACCTGATCTCGGAAATCCTTGCGGACGCCGGGTATGACTGCCTGCAAGCCGACGGCGGCCGTGGGGCCATCGAGCTGATGGCAAGACGGCCCGACGTGCTGCTGACCGACCTGCTGATGCCCGACAAGGACGGGGTCGAAGTCATCATGGAGGTCCGACGGCGTTGGCCCGCGACCCGGATCGTGGCGATGAGCGGCGGATTCGGGGTCATCGAAGCCAACCAGCTTCTCCGTACGGCGACCATGCTCGGCGCGGATGTTGCGCTGTCCAAACCGTTCACGAGCGCGCTACTCCTGGAGAGCGTAGCTGTAGCGCTCTCGACGCGCTGAGGCCGACCTATCGCTGCTCAAACCCTAGCTTCGCCAGCCCTCGCGTCGACCGTCGGATTGGGGGCAACCCAACCGAGAGTGTTCAGAGTAGCCGCCAGCTAGGAATGGCGGCCACCGTCATTTTGCACAGGAAGTCTCCCCGCCGGGCATTGGTCCGGTCGTCGGGATGGCAAGGAAGAGCCGAGGGCCACGGTACAGCCCGCGCGTACGAGCCCAGCAAATGTCGCAGCCTCTGCGGACCTACGCTTGTAGCCTAGTTGGGCTGCGGGCCGGGCCGAGATCAGGATCAGCGCTTCAAGAGATCAAGCGTCCGGTTTTCCATGGCGTCTTGGGTCTCGAGCACGTTCAGATTGGCTTCGTAGGCGCGCATGGCTTGCTTCATGTCCAAGGCTTCTACCAATCCGTCCACATTGGGCAGGAGCACATAGCCGCTCGCGTCTGCGGCCGGATGACCGGGGTTGTATTCCTTGGAAAACGCCGTGGTGTCGGGTTTGACGCCGGCCATCTGGACGCCGTCGCCGCCCTCCATCCGCAGGACCTTGAACACAGGGATTTGGCGCCGGTACGGCTCGCCGCCGGGGGTTTGCGCCGTCGAGGATGAATTGGCCATGTTCTCGGCGATGACCCGCATGCGCGCTTGCTCAGCCCGCAGCGCCGATGCGGCGATAGCGGCGACCCCGTCGCCCTGTATCCCGACCTTCGCCATGACCGTCTATCCCTCGTCATTCCCTTTAAGGTTCAAGTATCGTGGTTAACGCTTGATGAATGCCGTGTAACTTGCAGGTATGAATCTTGACGAAATCTAAGGGATCAAAACGTCAACCCTGACATTCCTGGAATGTTAGTGTTGTCGTTCTTTTGCTTCGTCGGCTTCCGCTGGCCGATGTCTCGCATGCATCACGAACACTCAGCGTGACGGTGGAACGGCGCGGGATGACCAATGCACGTGCACGATCCGCCAAGCGCCGGCCGCCTTCTCAAGATCATGGTCTCAGTGGTGATCCGTGATTGCGCTTTGCCCTCGGCCTGCGGACGAACGGCGCCCTCCGAAGCGATCCAGGCGAAGTTTCCGCCGCCACCGCCGCTGCGACGGCTCAGGGTTTCCGTAGCCAGTCTGGCGAACGCCGCGTCAGC
>JBMOQT010000292.1:0-2905 GCA_049320945.1 Pseudomonadota bacterium | reverse complement strand
ATTCACCGCCACGACGACAATGCCGCGGAACCGGCCGCCGGGGCCGTCGATGCGCCGGCTCACGGTGAATATGGCCTTGTTGGACCGGCGGCCGATGACTATGGGGCCGAGAAACACCTGCTCGCCTCTCTGATGCGCCTGGAAGTAGGCGCGGTCCGCCACGTTGAAGTCCGGCGGCCGGCGATGGCGCGAATGCAGATGCAGGGCGCCGGCGGCATCGACGATGATCACGCCCTCCACCTGGGGCAGCTTGTCGGAGACGGTGTTGAGCATTCTCCATCCGGTTTCGGTCAACGACAGGGGCAGGGCCGGATCCCCCTCCAGGCGCCACTTGATCGCGGCTGCCAGCAGGTCCGCCCCGTCCAGCGCCCGCTCGGCATGCTCCTGGAGCAGGCGCGCATCGGCCTCGGCCTCCCGGATGAGGCGCTGCTGCGTCTCGTCGTAGTCCCGCCACACGACGTAGGACCACAGGGAGCCGGTGGCCAGGGCGAAGCCCAGCACCACCCAGCGCAGAGTGCGGCGCAGGGGCGAGGTCGTGGTGGCGGCGGCATCGGTGCGCGCGCGCCATACCGTCAGGATGATCGAGCAACAGAGCAGGAACAGGGCCGCCGAAGTCTGGGGCGCAATGGAAGTGAGCCGGCCCAGTCCCAGCGGATCCAGCCGCGACAGGGCACCCGCGGCGAATACCGTGGTGGTCAGGATCAGGCCCGCGGCGGCAAACCAGGCCGACGCGGCTTGTTGCAGCCGGGTCCCGCTCTGGGCCAGGACAGTCGCGATGGCCGTCAGGAGGAGGCTCGCCGCTGTCACCGGCGCCATGCGCCCGGGATAGCGCAGCACCCCTTGCGACTCCCGATCCTGCACCACCAGTTGATCAATGCCCAGGTCGATGCCAAAGAGGTCCTGGCACAGGGTGAGCGCCGCAACCGTCCCGGCAAAGAGCGCGCACATCCAGGCAGCGGTGCGGCGGCGCCCATCCTGCCCTAGCAGCGCCGCGGCGGCCAGCGCCAGCACGCTTATGGCCGCATTGAATTTCGTGGTGGCGTTGCCGAACCAGGGACGCACCAGCTCGGGCCAGCCCAACAGCCATCCCAGGACAACACTGAAAGCGAGGAGCGCCGCGATCAGCGGCGGAACGACGAGAACGAGCCGGTACACGAAACGAAACCTGTCCGCGAAAGATTGTTGTTGCTCTTTTTGCGGGATTGTACCTGCCCCCGGCAGGGTCTTTGGTGAAATACGCCACGCTGCCCCCTTGCGGCCGCGAACGCCGCCTACGGGTGTCGGGATACCGTTGACCGAAGACTGCCAGCTGGCCCAGGATTCAACCTAGAAACCTCAGTTGAAACCGCTTTAAACGCAAAGATCGCAAAGACGCCAAGGGCGCAAAGAAGATCGACAGCTCACCCGGCGGGTGGGCGCAACCGCCTGGGAAATTTCCTTTGCGGTCTTTGCGATACTTTGCGTCCTTTGCGTTAACTGCGGTTTTTAGGTTCAATCGATCTTGCTCGATCGAAAGCCCGTGCCATGCCTTCCCCAGAGAACGACAGTTTCCCCCGCCTGCTCGGCGACATAGGCGGCACCAACGCCCGCTTCGCCCTGCAGTTGTCCCCCGGCGGCCCCCTGACGTCCGCCCGCACCCTGCCGTGCGCCCGGTACCCGAGCCTGTACCACGCCGTCGAACAATACCTGCGCGACTGCGGCCCAGTGCATCCGCGCTGGGCGGCGCTGGGCATCGCCAACCCGGTCACCGGCGACCGGGTGAGCATGACCAACCACCCCTGGAGTTTTTCCATCAGCGCCCTGAAGAAGGACCTGGGCCTGGCGCGCCTGGTGGTGCTGAACGACTTCACCGCCCTGGCCCTGGCGCTGCCACGGCTCGCCGCGCACGATCTGGAGCAAACGGGCGGCGGTGTGGCACAGCCGGGCAGTGCCCTGGCACTGCTCGGTCCCGGCACCGGGCTGGGCATGTCCGGCCTGGTGCCCTGCGGCGGCGACTACACGCCGCTGCGGGGCGAAGGCGGCCACGTCACGCTGGCCGCCTGGGACGAGCGCGAGGCGGAGATCATCGCCCGGCTACGCCGGCGTTACGGCCACGTGTCGGCCGAGCGCGCCCTGTCCGGCCCGGGCCTGGTGGCCCTGTATGAGATCTGCGCCGCCCTGGGCGGTGCCGCGCCGGAGAACCTGTCGCCCCCCGAGATCAGCACACGGGCGCTGAGGGGCGACTGTCCCCCGTGTCGGGAAGCGCTGGACCACTTCTGCGCCCTGCTCGGAACTGTCGCCGCCGACCTGGCCCTGGTGCTGGGGGCGCGCGGCGGCGTCTATCTCGGAGGTGGCATCGTGCCCAAGCTGGGCCCCTACTTTGCCCGTTCGCCCTTCCGCAGCCGCTTCGAGCAGAAGGGGCGCTTTTCCGGCTACCTGTCCCGGATCCCCACTTACGTGATCCGCGCCCCCTACCCAGGCCTCGCGGGCGCCGCCTGCGCCCTGGACCGGCCCGAGGGCAGCCTGGAAGAGGAGGCCTACGCCGCCGGGCCCTGAGGCGCCACGGGTTTCCCCGGCGGGGCGCCTCAAAGCAGGTCTTCGCGCGGCTCCCCGCCCTGCTCGTAGGTCTCCTGCGCGCCTTCCTCCATCTCCTCGGCCTCGGGCAGGCCTTCCACCGGCTCCTCCAGGGGCTCCCGGGGCAGTTCCCGCTCCTCCTCGACCGCTGGCGCCTTCGCCGGTTTGGCCTTGGGCCTGGCCGCCAGGCCGCGCCAGCAGCGCACGCCGATCACCTCCTCGCCGCGCGTCAGGTCGTCCTCCAGTTCCCACCATTTTCCGTCCTCGAACAGGGCCATGAACCGGTCGCCGTCGGCCTGCACCTCGTACTGGCCGTCGCGCACGGGTTTCGTCTCTGCCTCGAACCACGGAG
>JBMOQT010000291.1:0-2942 GCA_049320945.1 Pseudomonadota bacterium | reverse complement strand
CCACCGTTGTCCATGGCGCGATGGAAGCCGTAGGCCAGGCCGCGTATCGCCACCGGCGTGGCATCGGCCACCAAGGCGTCGCGCGGCGCGCTGCGTATGCCCTTGCCCACCCGGTCGATGGCGCGCAGCGCCACGATCTGGGGCCAGCTTGCCGCCAGCCCCATGAGCGGCCGCACCAGGTTCGACAGCAGATAGCCTGCCAGGGTCAGCCCCTTGCGCCGCCCGCCCAGCATATCGGAATGGCGCCCGGACCACAGGCGCAGGAAGGCCGACACCATGTCGGCGACGCCCTCCACCAGCCCCAGCACCACCGGCCCCGCGCCCAGCACCGCCGCGAGCAGGATGGGAATCAGCGGCGTCACCATCTCGGAAGCGAGATCGTTGCAGAAGCTGACGAAGCCGAGGACGACGACGGTGGCGGGAAGCTGTCTGAGGGAGGCCATGGCCGCGGCGGGGACGGCACGAATGGCGGGATTATACCGAACGGGCTAAAATACGCGCCCCCAATGGCCTCCTCGTAGTTCAACGGATAGAACGGCCGCCTCCTAAGCGGCAAATCTGGGTTCGATTCCCGGCGAGGGGACCAGTAAATAAAATCCAGCAAGTTGCGTCCACACCCATTCATTAGATTTCACTAACTTTCCCCCATTTGCCACAGTTCAGTGTGGCAATAGTGTGGCAAAAGGAGATTCGTCACGCATCCGGGGCGGCCGTGGTTGCCGAGGCGGCCTGTGCTTTCGTCTTGTCGGCCAGCAGCTCGCGCAGGCAGCGATTGACCTCCTCGCTGTGGTGGCGCGCCTTATTGCCGGTCGGTTGGAGGGCCTCGGTGTAGAAGAACTCGGGCAGCTCGTCGTCGTGCTCGGTGAAGCCCGCCTCGCGGTTGAACTGCCACTCCATTTCGAGCACCTCGCGTCCGAGCGTCTTCATGAACGACGGATCGAGATGGGTGCCATGGGCGGCGTTGAGCGCGCCCACGATCAGATCCGGGTTGGTGTCGGTCACCGATCGGCCGAAAACGCACAGCCCCAGCGAATCCGCCGCGGCGGCGTTGATCTGGGCGCCGAGACTGGCCGCCACCAGCTCCGCGGTCGTCTTGCCCTGGCAGTCGTAGGCCGGCAGGTTGCCCGCCGTGTGGTCGGCCCCCTGCGCCGTGAGCATCATGGAAATGCCCGTCACCTCGATCACCCGCGGGTCGTAGGCGCTGATGCCCTGGCGCTTGATCACCGGCACCCGCGCCACCCCGTAATGGGCACCCACCCGCGCCGCCCCTTGGGCGAGCAGCCGCCCGCGCGCGTTTCCGCAGCGCATGTCTTCCAGCGCCTGCAGCATGAACGCCACGTCGCCGAAAGCGCCCTGCCCCGCTTCCATCAGCACGCCCAGAGTCGCGCCCACTTCGATGGTGTCGGCCCCCAGGTCGTTGATCACGGCATTGACCCGCGCCACCTCGTCCGGGTCCTCCAGCCCGCAGTTGCTGCCCACCAGCCCCAGAGTCTCGTATTCCAGGGGCGAGACCAGTTCCTTGCCCTGCGCGTCCACATAGACGTTGCTGCATTCGATCATGCAGCCCGGCATGCAGGCATGCGCCGTCTGGCCGCCGCGGGCGAGGTTCCTCTCGCGGATGTGGGAGCCGCCCAGCTTGAACGGGCCTTCGGCTTCGTCCACCAGACGCCCGCGGCTAAAGTTTCTCACCGGCAGCCCGCCAATGTGGTTGGTGAAATCCCCCACCGCCGCCGTGCCGAAGCGCTTGAAGGTGTCGATCGCCTGCTCTCTTCCCAGCCGCGCGCCGTAGTCGCGGATCGCCCCCATCACCTTCTTGCGGTCGTGAAAGGGGGGCATCTTGTGAAGATCCACCACAATGGCCTTGACCTTCTTCGCACCCAGCACCGCCCCCACGCCACCGCGCGCCGACAGCCGCGAGGGGCGCCCATCGGTGTCGGCAAAGGCAATGCCCGAGATGAGCCCCAGGTATTCGCCCACCGGACCGCACAGCGCAAAACTGATCTTCTTGCCGTAGCGCTCGAAGAGCATCGCCGCCACTTCGTTGTTGCCCTTGCCGAGGTAGCTTGCAGCGCTCTCGAAGCTCACCGCCCCTTCCTTGGTGATGCGCATCACCACCCAGTCGGAGGCAGCCCCGTACAGGGTGAAGCCGGCCAGCTCGATCTGCCCCAGAGCAAAGCCAAACGTGCCCCCGGAGTTGGATTCCTTGATGCCGCCGGTGAGCGGGCTCTTGCAGCCCACGCTGAGCCGGTTGGCATTGGAAAAGTTGCTGCCAGCAAAAGGACCCGCCGAGAAGATCAGGGGATTGTCGGGCGACAACGGATCGACCCGCGCCGCCCCCAGCTCCAGCAGCGTCCGGGCAATGAAGTGGCGCCCCGCGCGCACAATGCGCTCACCATGAAACTCCTCGTTGCGCACCGAACGATCCGCCAAATCAATATGCAGGTACTTGCGCATGTCTGCTCTCCGTTGGATTCAGTTAAACCTCTTGCAACGCAAAGACGCGAAGGACACAAAGAAACGCGAAGGAAATCAAGAAAAATTCTTTGCGTCTTTGCGTCTTTGCGTTTTGCGCTTTAAGAGTACTCATCGCATGCCAGGCCCCGAGGGCGAGGCGCGCAGGCGCGCCACTTCTTGGACCAGGTTGGACCAGGCGGGTTTGCCCGGTGCATAGCGCTGGCGCACGTAGGCGGCCAGCTCGGCGATCTGCCGGTCGTCCAGGGCGTCCTTGAAGGCGGGCATGAAGCCGATCTCGGCCGTGGCCGGCTGGCGTATGCCTTCCAGGATCACCCGCAGCAGGTTGTCGGGCCGGTCGCTGTGCACATTGCTGTTGAGCGCCAGGGGGATGTTGACCCCCAGCAGTTGCGGGCCTTCGCCGTCGTGGTGGCAGGCACCGCAGGCGGTCTCGAACATGCGCTGTGCCGGGCCGGCCAGGGCCGGGGCCG
>JBMOQT010000290.1:0-2976 GCA_049320945.1 Pseudomonadota bacterium | reverse complement strand
AGCACGGCCTGGTGGGGCTTTGCCGCACCCTGGCCAAGGAGGGCGCCAAGCATGGCGTGCGCGCCAACACCATCTGCCCGGGGCTGGTTCGAACACCGCTGATCGAGCGGCAACTTCCCGTACTCGCCGCCGAGCGGGGCATCAGCGAGGAGGAGGCGCTGCGCGAAGTCTTCCTGAGGCATACGGTAGACGGCGAGGCCACGACGGAGGCGGATCTCGCCGAAGTGGCGGTCTTCCTGGCTGCATTCCCGACCAACGTACTCACGGGCCAGTCGATCTGTGTGAGTCACGGCATGCACATGCTCTAGGAGGACGGGGAGCCACATGAGCATGACACTCTACGATCTTGCCGGCGCCGACGAGTCGGTGCGCTTCAGCCCCTATTGCTGGCGCGTCAAGCTGGCGCTGCGGCACAAGGGCCTTGAAGTGCAGACCATACCCTGGCGCTTCACCGACAAGGAGCGCATCGCCTTCTCGGGCCAGGGGCTGGTGCCGGTGCTCACGGACGGGGATAAGACCGTGGTGGACAGCTGGGAAATCGCGCGCTACCTGGACCGTGCCTATGCCGACCGGCCGGCGCTGTTCGGCCGCCGGGCGGCCGAGGCGCAGGCCCTGTTCCTGAAGCACTGGTGCGAGCTGACGTTCCACCCGCTGCTGCTGCGGCTGATCCTGCTGGACATCTACCGCCACATCCACGAAAAGGACAAAGCCTACTTCCGCCAGTCCCGGGAAGCGCGTTTCGGCCGGCCTCTGGAGTCGATCCCCGTGCCGGCGGAGCAGGGCATTCCCGCCCTGCGCGAGGCCCTGGCGCCGCTCAGGGCAAGCGTGCAGCGCCAGCCCTACCTGGGCGGGGAAACGCCGATGTTCGTGGACCACATGGTGTTCGCCCATTTCCAGTGCGCGCGGGCGGTGTCTTCCCTGCAGCTGCTGCAGGAGGACGACCCGGTGTGGGGCTGGCGCGAACGCATGCTGGACGCATACGGCGGCTTCGCCCGTAGCGCGCCCGTCGCGGGTCCGGCCGCCAGCGCGGTGCGGTAGGCTCCCAGCGTCATGCAGCGGGCACCCTCCGCGGTATTTGCGAATCGGACTGGAAATGTCATGGGCCAAGAAAATATCAAGTTGCTGATGGCCAGGCGGCCCAGCGGTTGGGTGCAGGAAACCGACTTTCAGATCGTGGAGGAGGCCGTCCCCCAGATCCGCGCAGGGCAGTTCCTGGTGCGCAACCGTTATCTGTCCCTCGATCCCTACATGCGCAACCGGATGAACGACGCCAAGTCGTACGCCAAGCCGGTCGCGCCGGGCGAGGTGATGGTGGGGGAAACGGTGGGCGAGGTGGTGGCCTCCCGCCATCCGGGATTTCCCGAGGGCACTGCCGTCTCGGGCATGTTCGGCTGGCAGCTCTACGCCGTCGATGACGGCACCCAGTCCAGCCGGGTGGAGGACCTGGGCGTGCCGCTTTCCGCACATCTGGGGGTCCTGGGTATGCCCGGGATGACGGCCTATGTCGGCTTGCTGGATGTGGCGCAGCCCAAAGCCGGTGAGACCGTCGTGGTCTCGGCCGCGGCGGGCGCGGTGGGCAGCGTGGTGGGGCAGCTGGCCAAGATCCATGGCTGCCGCGCCGTGGGCCTCGCGGGCGGGCCGGAGAAGTGCCGCTACGCGGTCGAGGAGCTGGGATTCGACGCCTGCGTCGATTACAAGGCCGGCGGCGTGGCGCGGGCGCTCCAGGAGGCGGCTCCCGGCGGCATCGACGTCTGCTTCGAGAACGTGGGCGGCGAGGTGTTCGACGCCGTCCTCGGCCTTCTCAACCCTTTCGCCCGGATCGCGCTGTGCGGCATGGTATCGCAGTACAACGCACCCGAGCCCTATGGCATGAAGAACCTGCGCAGCCTGCTGATCAACCGGGTCAGGCTGCAGGGATTCATCATCTTCGATCACAAGGACCGCTGGCCCGCGGCACGGCTCGACCTCGCCCGCTGGGTGCGGGAAGGGCGCATGCGCTACCGCGAAACCATCGCCCACGGGATCCGCAGTGCGCCGGCCGCCTTCATCGGCATGCTGAGGGGAGAAAACATCGGCAAGCAGCTGGTCAAGCTCGATTAGGCCCGCTGCGCACGGCGCAGGGACGCCCTATGCGGCTGAAGGACAAGATCTGTATCATCACCGGCGCGACCAGCGGCATCGGCAAGCGTACCGCCGAGCTGTGGGCGGAAGAGGGCGCGACCGTGATCATCGCCGGGCGCCGGGAGGAGGAGGGCCGCGCCATCGAGCAGGCGCTGGGGACGCGCTGCCGCTTCGTCCGCACCGACGTGTGCCACGAGGAACAGGTCGCGGCACTGATCGGTTTCACCCACGAGCGCTACGGCCGCATCGACTGTCTTTTCAACAACGCCGGAGGCCCGGCACCCACCGGCGGCATCGAGAGCGTCCCGGCCGAGGGTTTCGATGCGGCGATCGCCGTGCTCCTGCGCTCGGTCGTGCTCGGAATGAAGCATGTCACGCCCATCATGGTGCGGCAGGGCGCCGGCAGCATCATTAACAATGGATCAGTGGCAGGGCAGCGCGCGGGCATCTCCGCATCCATGATCTACTCGGCCGCGAAGGCGGCGGTGATCCACTTGACGCGCTGTGTCGCGATGCAGCTGGGCGAGTCCAACGTTCGCGTGAACTCCCTCTCCCCGGGCGTCATCGCTACGGGTATCTTCGCCAAGGCGCAGGGGCTTGCGGGGGATCAGGCCGAAGCCACCGCCGAGCTGCTGAAGGAGCGCTTCCGCAACGTGCAGCCCATACCGCGCGCCGGGCTCACCGACGATATCGCCCGGGCTGCCCTATTTCTCGCCTCCGACGAATCTACCTTCATCAACGGCCACGATCTGGTGGTGGACGGCGGGCTGATCGGCGGGCGCAGGTGGAGCGATCACAAGGAGGGACTGCGCGCGCTGCGCCGGGACTTTGGCCTGGAGTAAGCGGGCTGTATGT
>JBMOQT010000289.1:0-2977 GCA_049320945.1 Pseudomonadota bacterium | reverse complement strand
CTCTCACAGATGGCGCGCCAGCTCCAGCTTGCCGATGTGGTTGCGGTGCACCTCGTCCGGGCCGTCGGCCAGGCGCAGGGTGCGGGCATTGGCATAGGCGTGGGCCAGGAAGGGATCGGCCACGCCGGCGCCGCCGTGGGCCTGGATGGCCCAGTCGATCACCTTGCAGGCCATGTTGGGCGCAGCCACCTTGATCATGGCAATTTCCTTGGCGGCGGCCTTGTTGCCCACGGTGTCCATCATGTAGGCGGCCTTGAGCACCAGCAGGCGCGCCTGGTCGATCATGATGCGCGCCTCGGCGATGCGCTCGCGCGTCACGGTCTGATCCGCCACCGGGCGGCCGAAGGCCACGCGCTTGAGGGTGCGCTGGCACATCTTCTCCAGGGCGCGCTCGGCCAGGCCGATGAGGCGCATGCAGTGGTGGATGCGCCCCGGCCCCAGGCGCCCCTGGGCGATCTCGAAGCCGCGGCCCTCGCCCAGCAGGATGTTGGACACCGGCACGCGCACATTGTCGAAGCGCGTCTCGCCGTGGCCGTGGGGCGCGTCGTCGAAGCCGAACACCGGCAGCGGGCGCACCACCGTCACGCCCGGGGTGTCGCGCGGCACGATGATCATGGACTGCTGGCGGTGCCGGTTGGGGTTGTCCGGGTCGGTCTTGCCCATGAAGATGAACACCTTGCAGCGCGGATCGTTAGCGCCTGAAGACCACCACTTGTGGCCGTTGATGACGTAGTGGTCGCCATCGCGCGCGATGGAGCTCGCGATGTTGGTGGCATCCGACGAGGCCACGCCCGGCTCGGTCATGGCGAAGCAGGAGCGGATTCTCCCTTCCAGCAGGGGCTCCAGCCACTGCTTCTTCTGCTCGGGCGTGCCGTAGCGCACCAGCACTTCCATGTTGCCGGTGTCGGGTGCGGAGCAGTTGAACACCTCCGGTGCCCACTGCACCCGCCCCATGATCTCGCACAGGGGCGCGTATTCCATGTTGGTGAGCCCGGCGCCGTATTCCGACTCGGGCAGGAACAGGTTCCACAGCCCCTGGGCCCTGGCCTTCTCCTTCAGCTCCTCGACGACGCGGGTGGGCTGCCAGCGGTCGCCCTGGGCCACTTCCTCGTGGAAACGGCGCTCGTTGGGATAGACATGCTCGTCCATGAAGGCGGTGAGCCGCTGCATCAGCTCCCTGGTGCGGGCCGAGTATTCGAATTCCATTTGCATTCCCCTGGTAGTTACACGGTAGGCAAAGACTAGGGGCGGCGCTACAATCAATCAAATGAATAGTTCTAATGTTGTCTGATCAATACTGTGCATCTTTCCCGTATCGACCTGAACCTGTTCGTCGTCCTGGACGCGATCTATACGGAAGGGGGAATCACCCGCGCCAGCGCCAAGCTGCATCTCACCCAGCCCGCCGTAAGCCATGCCCTGGCGCGGCTGCGCGAGCTGTTCGGCGATCCCCTGTTCGAGCGCCGCGGCCATGCCATGGTGCCCACGCCCCTGGCGCGCAGCATCATCGAGCCGGTGCGGCGCTCCCTGCGCACCCTTGAGACGACCTTGCACGGCAGCGGCAGCTTTGATCCGGCCACCACCCAGAAGCGCTTCGTGCTGGGCTTGCGCGACGTGCTGGAGCCGACGGTGCTGCCGCCCCTGATGCAGCACATCGCCGAGGAGGCGCCCTTCGTGGATGTATCGACGGTGCTGGCCGAGAGACGCAGCCTGGAATCGGAGCTGGCGGCGGGAACCCTGGACGCGGCGATCGACGTGCTGCTGCCGGCGGCGGGCAGCCTGCGCCACGTCCTCATCGCCTCGGGGGCGCTGGTAGTGCTGGCGCGCCGCGAGCACCGCCAGGTGCAGGGCGGCCTGGATCTGGACCTCTATCTGCGCCAGGAGCACATCCTGGTGACGTCACGGCGCCGCGGACCGGGGCTGGAGGACCTGGAGCTGAGCCGGCACGGGCTGCAGCGGCGCATCCGCCTGCGCTGCCAGCACTACTTCGCCGCCTGCCACGTGGTGAGCCGCACCGACCTGCTGCTCACCATGCCCGAACGCTACGCACAGATCGCCAACCGCCAGTTCAGGAACCAGATCCTGCCCTTCCCCCTGGAGGGGCCGGCCATGGACGCCTATCTCTACTGGCACGCCAATGCCGACCACGATCCCGCCAACCGCTGGTTCCGCACCCAGCTGCTGCGCACCTTCGAATGACTACTCCATGCCGGCGATGTACTCGGCCAGCGCCTTGATCTCCAGCTCGGTGAGCTTGGAGGCGACGGTGTGCATCACGGCGTTGTCGTTGGTGCGCTCGCGCGTGTTGAACTGCTTCAGCTGGGTTTCGGTGTAGAGGGCGTTCTGACCCGCCAGGCGCGGCAGCTGCGGCGTGCCGGCGCCGTTGCTGCCGTGGCAGCCGGCACAGGCCGCGACGCCGCTATAGACGTTGCCCCGGTGGTAGAGGTAGCGGCCCACGGCGGTCAGCTCGGGATCGGACGGCGCGTGGGGCAGCGGTTTCTGCTTGCTGAAATAAGTGCCCAGGGCACGGATTTCGGCGTCATTGAGATCCGCCACCATTTCGGTCATCTGGCTCTTACGCCGGCCGCTCTTGAAGTCGAGCAGCTGCTTGGCAATGTACTCGGGGTGCTGCCCTGCCAGGCGCGGATACAGCCCGCTGGAGCTCTCCCCTTCGAAGCCGTGGCATAGGAAACAGCGCCCGGAGACGATCTTCTTGGCGCGCTCCAGATCGGCGCCATCGGCAGCGGCCGCCGCGGCCCAGGCCAGGCCCAATGCCCATAACGCCCTTCTCATCTCCACCCCCTGTCCTTGTTTCAGAGGATGCTAGCAAAGGGCCGGCGCATCGTTGATCAAATATTGTTAAGGGCTTATTAGCACTAGGGCCTGTTGACAATCAGCGCATGGGCGCGACGGGGGAAATCCGGGATGCAGCGCAAGGCGCGGCGGCGAAGACAGTGGTTATTCCACGGCGAGCCGC
>JBMOQT010000288.1:0-3012 GCA_049320945.1 Pseudomonadota bacterium | reverse complement strand
CCTTCGGCTTCCAGCTGGCGCGTCATCTGGGGCACGCTCAAGGGGCCGTCCACCGGCTGGCCGCCGGTCATGGCGACGGCATCGTTGTAGAGCAGCTTGTAGGTGATGTTCACCTTTGCGGCGACGGCGGCGCGGATGGCCAGCAGGCCCGAGTGGAAGTAGGTGCCGTCGCCCATGTTGGCGAACACGTGGCGCGTGCCGCTGTGGCCGGCCAGCCCCAGCCAGGCGGCGCCTTCGCCGCCCATGTGGCTGATGGTCAGCGTGTTGCGGTTCATCCACACGGCCATGAGATGGCAGCCGACGCCGCCCAGGGCGCAGCTGCCCTCGGGCACGCGGGTGGACTGGTTGTGGGGGCAGCCGGAGCAGAAGTAGGGCGTGCGCAGCAGCGCCAGGCGCGGCCGCGCCAGGGCATCCTGCTTGGCATCGAGGAAGGCCAGGCGCTGGCGCATGCGCTCCGAGTCGTGGAAGCGGGCGATGCGCGCCGCCACGGCGCGGCCGACGATGGCCGGCGTCAGCTCCGCGGTGGGCGGCAGCAGCCACTGGTGATGGGGCACGGGCCACTCGCCCGTCTCGTCGAACTTGCCCACCACCCGCGGGCGCACGTCCTCGCGCCAGTTGTAGAGCATCTCCTTGAGCTGGTACTCGATGATCTGGCGCTTTTCCTCCACCACCAGGATTTCCTCCAGCCCCTGGGCGAAGCGGCGCACGCCGTCGGCCTCCAGGGGCCAGGCCATGCCCACCTTGTAGACGCGGATGCCGATGTCGGCGGCGCTGCGCTGGTCCAGGCCCAGGTCGTCCAGGGCCTGGCGCAGATCCAGATAGGCCTTGCCGCAGGCGATGATGCCCAGGCGCGGGCGCGGGCTGTCGATCACCAGGTGGTTGAGGCGGTTGGCGCGGGCGTAGGCCAGTGCCGCATAGACCTTGTACTCCTGCATGCGCCGCTCCTGCCGCAGCTGGGGGTCGGGCCAGCGGATGTGCACGCCGTCGGGCGGCAGGGCGAAGTCCTCGGGCAGATGAATGCGCACCCGCTCCGGGTCCACGACCACCGAGGCGGAGCTTTCCACCGTGTCCGAGGTGGTCTTCATCGCCACCCACAAGCCCGAGTAGCGGGACATGGCCCAGCCGTGCAGGCCCAGGTCCAGGTATTCCTGGATGCTGGCGGGCGTGAGCACCGGGATGCCGCAGGCGGCGAACATGTGCTCGCTCTGGTGGGCCACGGCGGAGGAGCGGGCCGAGTGGTCGTCGCCGGCGATCAGCAGCACGCCGCCATGGCGCGCCGTGCCGGCATAGTTGGCGTGCTTGAACACGTCGCCGCAGCGGTCCACGCCGGGACCCTTGCCGTACCACATGGCGAACACGCCGTCATATTTGGGGTCGGGGAACAGGTGCAGCTGCTGGGTGCCCCACACCGCCGTGGCGGCGATGTCCTCGTTCACGCCCGGCCGGAAGGTGATGTGGTGGGCCCTGAGATAAGGCTCGGCTTCGTGCAGCGCCTGGTCGAGGCCCCCCAGGGGCGAGCCGCGGTAGCCGGAGATGTAGCCTGCGGTGTTCAGGCCGGCGGCGGCGTCCCGTTGTCGCTGCAGCATGGGCAGGCGGGCGAGCGCCTGCACGCCGGTGAGAAAGACGCGGCCGCGCTCGAGGGCGTACTTGTCGGCGAGAGTGGCGTTGAGGAGGGGCATGGGGCCTCCGGGACTTGTGACGACGCGGGCAGAAGGTCCCCTCCCCTTGAAGGGGAGGGAGCCTGCTAACTTGCCGTCGGGATGGCGCTCAATCCTTCACCAGCACGAACTTGCCGTCCTTGACGGTCACCAGCACCCTTCCGCGGTGGTCGTAGCCGGAGTGGTCCTGGGGCGTCATGGTCACCACGCCCTGGGAGGTGACCAGTTCCCTGGTGCCTTCCAGCGCGTCGCGCAGGGCGCTGCGGAACTCGGGCGTGCCCGGTTTGCCCTTCCTGGCGGCCTCGGGAATGGCGCGCGCCAGCATCAGGCCGGCGTCATAGACGCCGGCGCCGAAAATGGGCGGGCGGGCGCCGAACTGCTTCTCGTAGGTGGTGACATATTCCACGGTGGTCTTCTTGCTCGGGAAGCTGTCGGGAATCTCCTCCGGCACGATCAGCAGGGGCCCGACCACCAGGGCGCCTTCCACCTTCTTGGCGCCGATCTGGATGAAGGCGCCGGTGGCCGAGCCATGGGTGTGGTAGATCTGGCCCTTGTAGCCGGCGTCCACCAGCTGCATTTGAGGCAGGGCGGCGCCGGCGGCAACGCCCGCCACCAGGATGGCGTCGGGCTTGGCCGCCATGAGCTTGGCCACCTGGGCGGTGACGCTGTTGTCGGTGCGGGCATAGCGCTCGTTGGCCACGATCTGCAGCCCCGCCTTCTCGGCCATGGGCGCGAAGGTCTTGTACCAGCTCTCGCCGTAGGGATCGTTGTAGCCGATGAAGCCTACGGTCTTGACGCCGCGCCTGGTCATGGCGGCGATCAGGCCGTCGCTGATGACATCGTCGTTGGGGTGGGTCTTGAACACCCAGCGCTTCTTGTCGTCCATGGGCACCACCACCGCGGCCGTTCCCACCGGCGCCAGCATGGGCGTCTGGGATTCGGCCATGAACTGGAGCACGCCCATGGCGTTGGGCGAGCCGGAGGGGCCGATCAGGGCGTCGATCTTGCTCTCGGTGAGCAGCCTCTTGGTGAGCTGCACGCTCTGGGTGGAATCGCTGGCGTCGTCGAAGACGATGTACTCGATGGTGAGGTCGCCCGCCTTCTTGGGCAGCAGGGCGACGCTGTTCTTCTGGGGAATGCCGACGAAGGCCGTGGGACCGGTGGCGGACGCGATGACGCCGATCTTGACCTGGGCCCAGGCGGACGCGGTGGCGGCCAGCAGCAGCGTGGCCAGGGTGGCGCCCAGTAGTCTCCTCTTGCTCATTACAGCTCCTCCTCTTGGTTTGGATTTACATCGCTACATCACGAATCCGCTGATATATTCGGATTCGAGAATACACGGGAAACGTACACC
>JBMOQT010000287.1:2025-3016 GCA_049320945.1 Pseudomonadota bacterium | reverse complement strand
ATCATTGCCGGCCTGCTGGTGGCCGGCGCCCTGCTGTTCGTGCTGCCGCCGCTGCTGTCGGCGCGGCCGCGGCCCGCCGCGGAATCCGCCACCAACATCGAGGTGCTGCGCGACCAGTTGCGTGAGCTGGAGGCGGACCGGGCGGCCGGCAGCATCGACGACGCCCAGTATGCCCATGCGCGCGAGGACCTGGAGCGCCGCGTACTGGAGGAGGGCGCCGGCGCGCCGCCGCCGCCGTCCGCCGCCCGGCCCGGGCGCCTGGCGGCCCTGGCGGTGGGCCTGGCGCTGCCGCTGATCGCCATTTCCTCCTATTTCGCCCTGGGCAGCCCGGGGGCGCTCGACGCGCGCCGGGCAGGCGCCGGCGAGGGTGCCGCCCACGCCCTGGGACCGGAACAGATCCAGGCCATGGCCGAGCGCCTGGCCCAGCGTCTGCGCCAGCAGCCGGACGACGTGGACGGCTGGCGCATGCTGGCCCGCTCCTACAGCGTGCTGGGCCGCCACGCCGAGGCGGCGCAGGCCTACGCCACGCTGGTGGACCTGGTGCCCGGGGACGCGCAACTGCTGGCCGACTACGCCGACACCCTGGCCATGGCCCAGGGGCGGCGCCTGCAGGGGGAGCCCGAGCGCATCATCGCCCGGGCGCTCGCCGCCGACGGCAACAATCTCAAGGCCCTGGCCCTGGCCGGCACCGTGGCCTTCGACAAGCAGGACTACAAGAGAGCGATCGCCCACTGGGAAAAAATCCTGGCGCTGGTTCCCGCCGACTCGGACGCGGCGCGCTCCATTGCCGCCAGCATCCAGGAGGCGCGCACCCTGGGGCGCATCGAGCCGGCCCGCGCCACGGCGGCGCCGGCCAAGGCTGCCGTGGCGGGCGTCGTGGCCCTCGATCCCAAGCTGCGCGGCAAGGTGCGCGACTCCGACACGGTGTTCATCTACGCCCGGGCGGTGGACGGCCCCGCCATGCCCCTGGCCGTGGTGGGGCCGCGGGGGA
>JBMOQT010000287.1:0-2015 GCA_049320945.1 Pseudomonadota bacterium | reverse complement strand
CGCCGGCAGGTGAAGGATCTGCCGGCGCAATTCGTGCTCGATGATTCCAACAGCATGACGGCGGGGTCCGCCCTGTCGGCCCACGCCAAGGTGGTGGTGGGCGCCCGCATTTCCCGCTCCGGCAGCGCCACCCCAGGCGCCGGCGACCTGGAGGGCCTGGCCGGCCCCATCGCCCTGGGCACGAAAGATGTTTCCATCCTGATCAATTCTCCCGGGAATTAAGGGGACAAAGCCAAAGAGGGTTAGAATCCCCTGCACAATTCCCGGGTTTGAGATGGGCGGCTTCTCGGCTTCGGGAAAACCAGGTCGGAAACCGTGAGGCTGGATCATGGATGGGCGTTGGACGGGAATGCTGTTGCTGGCGCTGGCGGCTGCCGCGCCGGCGGCGGAGGATGACACGGCCCGGCTGCGGGAAGAGGGCCGCCGTGTTGCCGGGCAGGTGCTGAACCAGATCCGCAGCGAGCTCACGCGCGAGCTGGAGCGCAGCGGCCCGGTGCGCGCCATCGTCGTGTGCAAGTACAGCGTGCCGGAAATCACCTCCATGCAGTCGCGCCAGTCGGGCGCGCGCGTCACGCGCGTCAGCCTGCGGGCGCGCAACCCTTCCCTGGGCGGGCCGGACTACTGGGAGCAGACGGTGCTGATGGACTTCGAGAAGCGCCTGGCGCGCGGCGAAAAGCCCGAGGACATGGAGTTCTCCCAGGTGACGGTCGAGCCCCAGGGGCGGTTTTTCCGCTACATGAAGGCCATCCCCATGGCGCCCCTGTGCATGGCCTGCCACGGCCCCGCGGAGGCCATCCCCGAGGCCGTCAAGGCGCAGCTCGCGGTCGATTACCCCCACGACCCGGCCACCGGCTTCCAGCCGGGCCAGATCCGCGGTGCCGTCACTTACAAGAAGGCATTCTGACTTGTCCGGCCGGCTGCTGCTGGCGGCCCTGGCCCTGCTGCTGCTGGGCGCCTGCGACCGGGGGCAGGATGTGCCGCCTCCCCTGGAAGGCCGGCCGTTTCCCGCCTTCCGCCTGGCGCGCCTGGAGGGGGGCGAGGCCACCGAGGCGGATGTGCGCGGCCGTCCGCTGCTGGTCAATTTCTGGGCCACCTGGTGCGAACCCTGCCGGCGCGAGATGGCGAGCCTGCAGCGGCTGGCCGAGCGGCTGGCGCCGACGGGGCCGCAGGTAATGGGCGTGACGGTGGACAGCGACCTGCATCTGGCGCGGGAGTTCGTGCTGCAGAACGGCATCCGCTTCGCCCAGCTCGCCGACCCGGAGCGCAAGCTGAGCCGGGCGCTGGGCCTGCAGGCCTATCCCCATACCCTGTTGCTGGCGCCGGACGGGCGCATCCTGTGGAGCGTGGTGGGCAGCCGCGAGTGGGACGAGCCGGCCCTGGTGGAGGAAGTGCGTCGGCGGGCCCTCATCGTAGAACCGAGAAACCGCAGTTGAAACCGCCTTCAACGCAAAGATCGCAAAGACGCAAAGGCCGCAGAGAACGATACAGCCTCACCCTTTGGATGTCGGCCATCCTTCAGGATTTTCCTTTGCGTCCTTTGCGTTGCTTCGCGTCCTTTGCGTTAAATGCGGTTTTTTGGGTCAATTCCCCTTCGGCAGGCCGGCGACGAAGCGCTGGGCGGCCGGGTGGTTCTGGGCCGCCGCGCGGCGGATCCAGCGCAGCGCTTCCTCGCGGTTTTCCATGACGCCCTTGCCGGCGAGAAACAGCAGGCCGAGATTGTATTGGGCGTCGGCATTGCCGGCGGAAGCGGCGCGGAAATACCACTGGGCCGCCTCCCGGTCGGGATCGGCGACGAGCCTGGGCGCGTCGGCGCCGAACACCAGGGCGTTGCCCAGATGCAGCATCGCTTCCACGTGTCCCTGGTTGGCGGCCTTCTTCAGCCACGCCAGCGCCGCCTTCTCGTCCTCCGCCACGCCGCGGCCGAAGAAGTAGAGCAGCCCGAGCTGGGTCTGGGCGCGCGCATCCCCCGCCCGGGCCAGGGGGATCAGGGCGCGCGCCGCCGCCTGGTATTCGCC
>JBMOQT010000286.1:0-3024 GCA_049320945.1 Pseudomonadota bacterium | reverse complement strand
GCTGGGTGTATCCGGGGCCCATGGGCGCCATCCTCACGCCGTCCTACGTGGGCCTGGAGAACGCCGTGGACCTGCCCAACGCCGCCACCCTGTGCAACCAGTGCGGCGTGGTGTGCCCGGTGAAGATACCCCTGCCGGACCTCATGCGCAAGCTGCGCGAGCGGCAGATGGAGACGGGCCTCAAGCCCTGGTCCGAGCGGGCGGCCCTGCGCCTGTGGGGCTGGCTGGCCCGGCACCCCCGGCTCTACGCCCTGGGTACCGCCGCCGGCGCGCGCTTCCTCAAGCTGCTGGGCGGCCGCGAGGGCCTGATCCATCGCCTGCCCCTGGGTTCCGGCTGGACCGGCGGGCGAGACTTCCCGGCGCCTCCGGGCAAGACCTTCCGCCAACTGTACCAGGAGGAGAAGTGATGGGCCGCGACGCCATCCTCGGGCGCATCCGCGCCGCCGTCGGCCGCAGCGGCGCCGCCCCGGCGGATGCCCGGCAGCGCGCCGAGCAGTACATGCAGCAGCACGCCATAGGCCCCCAGGGCGGCTGGCCCGGGGAGGCGCTGGAACGCTTCCGCGCCTGCGCCGAGAAGCTGTCCAGTACCGTGGAGGTGGTGGCGGCCACGGACGACGTGCCGGCGGCCGTCGCCCGCTATCTGCTCAAACAGAATCTCCCCACGGGCGGGGTGTGCTGGCCCACCCTGCGGGGGCTCCCCTGGATCGCCGCCGGCCTAGGGATGGAGGGCCGGGCGACACGGCCCGACGACCTGGTGGGGGTGACCGGCTGCTTCTGCGCCATCGCCGACACCGGCACCCTCATGATGCTGTCCGGCCCCAACACGCCGGCCGCCACCAGCCTGCTGCCGGAGACCCACATCGCCGTGGTGCCGGTGTCGCGCATCGTGCGCCACATGGAGGACGCCTGGGCGCTGCTGCGCAAAGAGAAGGGGGGACTGCCGCGGGCGGTGAATTTCGTGTCAGGGCCGTCGCGTACGGCCGACATCGAACAGACCGTGACACTGGGCGCCCACGGGCCCTACCGGGTGCATCTGATCCTGGTGAGAGGCGCTTAGACTACGCGGCCAAAGGCCGCTGTTCTCACCCTCCCCTTCAAGGGGAGGGTTGGGGTGGGGATGGGTTAGCTGCCCGTCTCCAGTTCCGTGATCAGGCGCTCGAGGAGCATCTTGCGCCGCTTCAACTCGTCGCGCCACTCCATTTTCTCGGTGTCGGCGATCTCCATGCGCATGTCGCTCATGACCGAGGCCAGGATCTCCGCCAGCACCCGTGCATCCTCCGTCGATAGATCGAGTTTGACCATGATGGCTCCCCGAAGAAAAAGACCGCCGCCGGCAGCCGGACGCAAAAGCCGCGGCTGCGGGAGCTAATTCCAGCATAGCAGACCGCCGGGGCGTCGGCGGGCGCGCCAAACTCTCCTTGCAATCCTCGGCCCGGACGCGTATAGTCCGCCCTTCGCCGGGGTTTCATCCGATGCTTTTTGCATAACCGGCCCTATCGTCCCTGACCCCCTCTCGCTCCCTCAAGAACGCGGTTGCTTGCCCGGTTGGTGCCGATACTTCGCGTGCTCGGCCCGCCTGGCACTTCCATCGACTTGCGTTTTCTTGAAGGAATCCCATGAGCTTCTCAGCCCTTGGTCTGAACGACTTTATCCTGCGCGCCCTGGCCGATGCCGGCTACCAGGCGCCCACCCCTGTGCAGCAGCAGGCGGTGCCCGCCGCCCTCGCCGGCCGCGACCTGCTGGTGTCCAGCCGCACTGGCTCCGGCAAGACCGCGGCGTTCATGCTGCCCTCGCTGCACCGCCTGGCCGAGCCGGCGCGGCGCGAGGCGCGCGGCCCGCGCATCCTGGTGCTCACGCCCACGCGCGAGCTGGCGCGCCAGGTGGCCGACGCCGCCCAGAAGTACGGCCGCCACCTGCGCCATGCCAAGGTGGTAAGCATCGTCGGCGGCGTCGCCTATCCGGTGCAGAATCGCATGCTGGCGAGCCGCTACGAGATCCTGGTGGCCACCCCCGGGCGCCTCATCGACCAGGTGCAGTCGGGCCGCATCGACTTCTCGCGCCTGGACGTGCTGGTGCTGGACGAGGCCGACCGCATGCTGGACATGGGTTTCATCGAGGACATCGAGACCATCGTCGCCCGGCTGCCCCGGGAGCGCCAGACCCTGCTGTTCTCCGCCACCCTGGACGGGCGCATCGCGCGCCTGGCCGGCGGCATGCTGAACGATCCGCAGCGCATCGAGATCGCGCCGCCGCCCGCCCACGAGGCCCAGATCGAGCAGCGCCTGCTGGTGGCCGACGGCCTGGCCCACAAGAACCAGCTGCTGGACCGCATCCTGCGCGAAACCGATCTGCGCCAGGCCATCGTGTTCACCGCCACCAAGCGCGACGCCGACGCCCTGGCCGTCGACCTGGAGCAGGTGGGCTTCGCCGCCGCCGCGCTCCACGGCGACATGAAGCAGAGCCAGCGCAACCGCACCCTGGAGCACCTGCGCCGGGGCCGCCTGCGCGTGCTGGTGGCCACCGACGTGGCGGCGCGCGGCATAGACGTGCAGGGCATCAGCCACGTGATCAACTTCGACCTGCCCAAGTCGGCGGAGGATTACGTGCACCGCATCGGCCGCACCGGCCGCGCCGGTCAGACCGGGGTGGCCATCAGCCTGGTGGGGCGCAACGACTACCACCAGGTCAAGGCCATCGAACGCTACACGCGCCAGTCGATCCCGGTGCACACGATCCCCGGGCTGGAGCCCAAGAGCCGCCTGGAGCGGCCCGCGCCGCGCACGGCGGGGCAGGGCAGGGGCGGGCGCGATTGGCACAACGGCCGACCGGCACCGCGGGTGCGGGCGCGCTGACCCGTGGGTCGGGCTGAAGCCCGACCCACAAGCGATACAGATCACCACAAAAACAGCCGTTGACTTGTATCAAGGGCTGGCCCCGCCCGCCCAAGTAACTTCCCACCCTTGGTGAAACCTTTTGCCAGGATGGGGAAATGTCAGCTGTAATGCCGGCGCCGGCTGCCAGCCG
>JBMOQT010000285.1:0-3029 GCA_049320945.1 Pseudomonadota bacterium | reverse complement strand
GCCGGTGGCCCGGTGCGGCGGGTGTAATGGCGGACCTCAAGAACAAGAAATCGAGACTGGCCTGGAGGAGACGACTATGGCCCGGGTGGAGCGGCATGAACGCCGCTGAACTGCTGTTGCAGGGCGCGCCCGATGCGCCGGCCCTGATCGAGCACGGCGGCGAGCGCCTGACCTATGCCCAATTGCGCCGGCGGGTGGAGCAGGCGGCCGCGGTGTGGCTGGATCTCCATCTCGCGCCCGGCGATCGCTGCGTGATCGGCCTGGCCGACGGCATCGACTGGGTGTCGGCCTTTCTCGGCCTGATCTGGATGGGTGCAATTCCCATCGCCGTCAGCCCGCGCACCGAGCCGGAGCGCATCCGCGAGCTGATCGACGACGCCGGCGCCGCCGCCCTGCTGATGGAAGACGAGACGGCCCGGGCGCTGGACGACGCCCGCGCCCTGGGGCGCAGCCAATGGCAGACGCGCCTGCGCGGCGGCACCGGGTGCGCAACCCCGGTGGAGGCGGCCGAGGACGCGCCCGCCTTCTGGTTGTACTCGTCGGGCACCACCGGCAGACCGAAGGGCATCATGCATGCCCAGCGCGCCTTTGCCCACGCCCACGTGTTTGCCCGGGACATTCTCGGCGCCACGCCCGGGGATCGCTTCTATTCCACATCCAAGCTGTTTTTCGCCTACCCCCTGGCCAATTCCCTGTTGGCCGGTCTGCGCCTGGGCGCCTGCGTCGTCCTGGACGCGGCCTGGCCCACGCCCGAGCGGGTGGCGCAACTGGCCGCCGAACACCGGCCGACCCTGCTGTTCAGCGTCCCCACCCTGTACCGGCGCCTGATCGAAGCCGGCCTGAGCTTCCCGTCGCTGCGCCGCGCCGTGTCCGCCGGCGAGGCCTGTCCGCCGGACGTGGCGGAAGCCTGGCTGCGCCAGACGGGGGTTGCCCTGGTCAATGGCTACGGCACCACCGAGACCCTGTCCCTGGTGCTGTACCGTACCGGGGACATGGGCGGCGCCCGGCCCACGCCGCTCACCCGCGTGCGGGCGGAGGCGGGCGAAAGCGGCGGTACCCATCGCCTGTGGTTCTCCCATCCCGCCGTCGCCCTGGGCTACCGGCGCGCAGCACCCCACGACAGCGCCCGCTTCGAGGGCGGCGAATTCTCGCCCGGCGACCTGTTCCGGGTGGCCGCGGACGGCGACGGCTGGCTGTTCTGCGGCCGTACCGACCAGTTGGTCAAGGTGTTCGGACGCTGGGTCGATACGGTCGCGCTGGAGCAGGACTTGAGCGAGCGGCTGCGCGGCAGTGTGCGCGAGCTATGCGTGGTGGCGCGCGGCGGCAGCGACGACACGGTGGCCCTGCACTTGTTCGCGGTTCCGGACGCCGGCGGCGAGGCGGCGGCCCAGGCGGCCATCGCCCGCGCGATGGCGGATCTGCCCGCCTACCAGCGGCCCGCCGCGGTCCATCTGCTGGGCGAGCTGCCGCGCACCGAGACCGGCAAGCTGCGCCGGGGCGAACTGCGTGTGTGAGGCGCCGCAGGTCGGCCGGGCAAATTGTTGCAAGTCCAACAAAATCCGCGTAACTTTCCCCGAATCACAAGATATCCCACGGCGCACGCGCTGATGGATGCGAAACCCGCCGACGGAGCCGTTGGCACCTGAAGAAGGAGGAGACCAATGCAAGGACGCAGCAAGCTTTCCGGATGGATCGCCGCCCTCGGCCTGGCGGCCGCCGCGTTGCCGGCGCAGGCGCAGGAGGTGGTGTTGAAGGTGGCGCACTTCCTGCCGCCGCCGTCCACCGCCCACAGCAAGTTCATCACGCCCTGGTGCGACAAGATCAACAAGGAATCGGCCGGCAGGCTCAAGTGCCAGATCTACCCGGCCATGCAGCTGGGCGGCACGCCGCCCCAGCTCATCGACCAGGTGCGCGACGGCGTCGCCGACATCGTGTGGACCCTGCCGGGCTACACCGCCGGGCGCTTCCCGGCCTCCGAGGCGTTCGAGCTGCCCTTCATGACCAACACCGCCCAGGGCTCGAGCCGCGCCCTGTGGGAATACATCCACGCCAACAAGCTGAACACCACGGAGTTCAAGGACGTCAAGCCCCTGGCCTTCCATGTGCACGACGAGGGCCACCTGCACATGGTGAAGAAGCCGATCCAGACCCTGGCCGACTTCAAGGGACTGAAGGTGCGCGCGCCGACGCGGCTCACCAACAAGATGCTGGCGGCCTTCGGCGCCACGCCCGTGGGCATGCCCGTGCCCCAGGTGCCGGAGGCGCTGTCCAAGGGGGTCATCGACGGCGCCGCCCTGCCCTGGGAAGTGGTGCCGGCGGTCAAGGTCCACGAGCTGGTGAAGTTCCACAGCGAGAGCGATCCCCGGGCGCGCGCCCTGTACACCACGGTGTTCATCTTCGCCATGAACAAGGCCAAGTACGACAGCCTGCCGGCCGACCTGAAGAAGGTGATCGACGCCAACAGCGGCCCCGAGCTGTCGGCCTGGATCGGCAAGGTGTGGGACGACTCCGCCGCTCCGGCGCGCAAGCTGGCCGAAGACCGCAAGAACAGCTTCAACATCATTCCCCTGGAGGAATTGAAGAAGTGGGAGCAGGCGGCCCAGCCGGTGGTGGACGAGTGGGTCAAGGACGTCACGGCCAAGGGCTACGACGGCAAGGCCCTGCTCCAGAGCGCCCGGGATCTGATCAACAAGTACGACGCCCAGTGACATAGCCGACCCCGGGCGGCACCTGTGCGAAATTGCCAAACCTGAAACCTCTCTCGACGCAGAGAGCGCGGAGGCGCAGAGGACGCGAAGAACGAGGAAGATTTCTTCACCTCTGCGCTCTCTGCGATCTTTGCGTGCTCTGCGTCAAATGCGGTTTTTCCGGATGACCCATCATGTCTGAACCCGTCGGACAAATCCTGAGTCCGATCCAGGACCCCTTCGGCCGGGTCGTCTATCGCTGGTCGAGCGCCTTCGCCCTGGGCGGGGGCCTGGTGCTGCTGGCCATGACCCTCATGTCGGTGACCAGCGTGGCCCTGCGGT
>JBMOQT010000284.1:0-3042 GCA_049320945.1 Pseudomonadota bacterium | reverse complement strand
CGTGCTGCGGCGACTGGCTTCGGCGGCGGCGCTGGCTGCGCCCCTCGCCGCGGCCGCCGGCCAGTCGGCGGCCACCCTCTATGCCCTCAACTGCATGGGCTGCCACCAGCCGCCGGAAGGGGCGAAGCTGGCTGCGCCCCTGCGCGGCCAGTTCGCCCACACCGACGCCGGCCGGGTCTTCTTCATCGACGTGCCGAAGGGCGCGGCGGCCAGGCTGTCGACCGAAGAGGAGGCGCGGCTCATGCAGGAAATCCTCACCTGGAAGCGCAGTTGCACCGTGATCCTGCAGCAAGCGCCGCTGGTGCGCTACAGCGGCGGCAGGTTCGTGAAATGAGCACGGGACACGCTGCCAACCGCTTTCGACGCAGAGGGCGCGGAGGCGCGGAGGGCGCAGAGGAAAAAGGTTTGTGCAGCCTTTGGCTACTCTATCGTCCTTCTCCGCGCTCTCTGCGTCCTCCGCGTACTCTGCGTCGAGTGTGGTTTTTGCTGCCGCTGCTGTTCGCCGCCGCTGCGAGTCTCGCCCAGGCCGCCGAACCGCGCCTGGCGCCGCTGCCGGCGCCGGCACGGGTGAACCCGGTGCTCGCCGAGCTGGGCCGCCACCTGTTCTTCGAGCCGCGGCTCTCCGGTGACGGCAGCCGCAGCTGCGCCAGCTGCCATGATCCCGCCAAGGGCTACGCCGACGGCCAGGCTCTCTCGCGGGGCTACCAGGGCACTGAATACTTCCGCAACGCGCCCGGGCTGCTGTCGGTGCGCCTGCGGCCGCGCCTGCTGTGGGACGGGCGCGGCACGCACTTGGCGCAGGTGGTGGAGGAAATGGTGGGCGCGCCCCATTTCATGAACGGCAACGGCGGCGTCATCGAGCAGCGCATCCGCCAGGTGCCGGCGCTGCTCGCCCTGTGGCGGCGCGCCTTCGGCCCCGCCGCCGAGCCCCGGGCGTCCCAGGCCTGGCAGGCCATCGCCGAGTTCCTCGCCACTTTGGATGCCGGCGCCACGGCGGCGGACGCAGCCCTGACCGGCCAGGCGGAAGCCCTGCCGCCCCTGGCGCGCGCCGGCATGCAATTGTTCACCGGCAAGGCGCGCTGCGTGCAATGCCACCACGGGCCGCTCGCCTCCGACGGCCGGCTGCACCGCACCGGCGTGCCGGCCCATCCGGCCCTGCGGCGCGAGCCGCTGCGTACCGTCACCCTGCTGCACCACCTGGCGCAGCACGGCGTGCCCGACTACATGGCGCAGCGCGACGATCCCGGCGCCTATGCCATCAGCAAGCGCCCGGAGGACCGGGGGCGCTTCCTCACCCCGGGCCTGCGCGCCCTGGCCCACACCGGCCCCTATATGCACAACGGCGTCTTCGCCACCCTGGAACAGGTGGTGGACTTCTACGACCGGGGCGGCGGCGCGCGCAGCGAGCTGCGGCCGCTCAACCTCACGGCGGCCGAACGGCAGGCCCTCGTGGCCTTCCTGCGGGCCCTGTCCGCGCCCCTGGAGCCGGCGGCAGAGCCGCCGGCCTACGACTACGGCACGGCGGCGGGAGCGGGGCGATGAGGCGGTACGTCCTGCTGGTGGCCGTCTGCGCCGCTCTCCTGGCGGCGGCCTACGCCCTGCCGTTGCGCCGGGAAGCCTATCCGCCCCTGGCCACCCTGCCGCCGCTGGCGCAAGGGGGCGCGGCCACCAGCGAGATGATCGAGCTGGGCCGGCTCCTGTTTTTCGATCCGCGCCTGTCCGGCGACGGCTCCACTTCCTGCGCCTCCTGCCACATCCCCCAGCGCGGCTGGACCCACGGCGACGCCCTGGCGCCGGGCTATCCGGGCCATCGCCTGTGGCGCAACAACCCGACGGTGCTCAACGCCGCCCACTTCAAGCGGCTCATGTGGGACGGCAGCCTGGACAGCCTGGAGGTGCAGGCGCGCTCCGCCATGCAGGCGCCGGTGGAAGGCAACGGCAAGGCCTCCCTGCAGGAGATGCGCCTGCGCTTCGTGCCTGACTACGTGGAGCGCTTCCGGCGCGTGTTCGGCACCGAGTGGCCCCGGCTGGAGCACGCCTGGCAGGCCATCGCCGCCTTCGAGCGCACCGTCGTCAGCGATCCGCGCCTGGTGCCCTTCGACCGCCATCTGGCGGGCGACGAGGCGGCCCTGTCCGAATCGGCGCGGCGCGGCCTGGCCCTGTTCCAGGGCAAGGCCGGCTGCATCCGCTGCCACCACGGGGCGCTCGCCACGGACGAGGCATTCCATGCCTTGGGCGTGCCGCGCCAGCCCCTGTTCGACAGCCATCCCCTGGTGCAGATCGCCGTGCGCTGGCAGAACGCCCAGCGGGACGTGCCGCGGGCCGTGTACCGGGGCCTGGACGAGGACCTGGGACGCTACTACCAGACGCGGGATCCGGCCGACATCGGCAAGTTCCGCACGCCCAGCCTGAGGGAGCTGAAATACACCGGCCCCTACATGCACAACGGCGTGTTCGCCACCCTGCGCGAAGTGGTGGACTTCTTCGACCGGGGCGGCGGCGAGGCGCCCAACAAGTCGCCCCTGCTCAAGCCCCTGGGCCTGACCGAGCAGGAGAAGGAGGACCTGGTGGCCTTCCTCCTCTCCTTAAGCATGGAGCGGCCCCTGGTGGTGGCGGCGCCGGAACTGCCGCCTATCCAGCCGCTCGACGGCATTGGCGAGGAGTGTGTGCAATGAGCGAGGCGGGCGCGACCCTATCCCGTACCCTGGGCGGCTGGTGGAACCGGTGGGTGATGAATCGGCGCAACTGGTGGCTGCCCCTGGCCCTGGTGCTGGCCACCGGCGTCGGCAGCATGCTGTTCGTGGGCACGCGCACCTACCTGGATGCGCCGCCCATTCCCGATTTCGTCAGCGCCTCCGGCGACAGGGTGGTGGACGCGGCCGCCATCACCCGCGGCCAGAAAGTGTTCCTGCGCCACGGCCTGATGAATTACGGCAGCATGTTCGGGGATGGCGCCGGGCGCGGGCCGGATTTCACCGCCGATGCCCTGCAGCACATGGCGCGCGCCATGCGCGACTTCCATGCCTCGGCCGAAGGCGCCGA
>JBMOQT010000283.1:0-3111 GCA_049320945.1 Pseudomonadota bacterium | reverse complement strand
GCCGCCAGCAGGTGGCTCTTCGCCTCGCCCAGGAACTCCTTGTGGGCGGGCATCTGGTTGCTGCGGCCCTTGGTGATGGTCTCGATGACGGTGGCCTCCGACGAGCCGTACAGCCAGGTCTTGTCGGTGAGATTGGGCGCCCCCAGGGCGATGTTGCCCTTGGCCTCCGCCCCGTGGCAGGCGGCGCAGTTCTGGGCGAACAGCTCCTTGCCGCGCGCCGCCCGGATCGAGTCGTGGGCCAGCCCCGAAAGCGAGCGCACGTAGTGGGCCGCGTCCTTCACCCCCTCGCCGCCCAGGGCCGCCCCCAGGGGCGGCATGACACCCGTGCGCCCCTCCAGGATGGAGGTCTTGATCTGCGCCGGCTCGCCGCCGTAGAGCCAGTCGGCATCCGTCAGGTTGGGGAAGCCCCTGGCGCCGCGCGCATCCGACCCGTGGCATTGGGCGCAGTAGGTGAGGAACAGGCGCTCGCCCATCTTCTTTGCCTCCGGGTCGGCAGCCACCGCCTTCAGGTCCTGCTGCAGGTACTTGGCGAACAGCGGCCCGTACTGGGCCTCGGCCCGGGCCATCTCGTCCTGGTACTGCTGGACCTGGCTCCAGCCAAAGGCACCCTGAAAGCTGCCCAGGCCCGGATAGACCGCCAGGTAGCCCAGGGCGAAGACGATGGTGAGGTAGAACAGCCACATCCACCAGCGCGGCAGGGGGTTGTCGTATTCCTGCAGGTCCTCGTCCCAGGTGTGGCCGTGCAGCTGTGCCTCGCCCGCCGGCGCGGCGCGCCGCTTGCTGTTGAGATACAGCAGGACACCGCAGGCGAGGACGGACACGACGGTGATGGCGCCGATATAGACGCTCCAGAAGCCGCTGACGAAGTCGCTCATGATGGATTTCCTTTGACGGGGCTGTCTTGCCGCTCCTCCTCGGCGAAGGGCAGCTGGGCGGCCTCCTCGAAGCCGGCGCGCGCGCGCGGGCTGTAGGCCCAGGCGCAGATGGCCAGGAAACAGACGAGGGAGGCGACGGTAATCAGGGAGCGGATGAGATCGAGATCCATGGCTTACCTCCCGTTCTTCAATGCCGTGCCCAAGCCCTGCAGGTAGGCGATGAGCGCCTCCAGCTCGGTCTTGCCCTTGACCGCCTCGGGTGCGGCGGCGATCTCCTCGTCGGTGTAGGGCACGCCCAGGGTGCGCAGCGCCTGCATCTTCGCCTGGATGTCCCCGGTCTTGGCCGGGCGCTCCAGCCAGGGGTAGGCGGGCATGTTGGACTCGGGCACCACGTCGCGCGGGTTGAGCAGATGCACCCGGTGCCATTCGTCCGAGTAGCGCCCGCCCACCCGCGCCAGATCCGGCCCGGTGCGCTTGGAGCCCCACTGGAACGGGTGGTCATAGACGAATTCGCCGGCCACCGAGTAGTGGCCGTAGCGCTCGGTCTCGGCGCGGAAGGGGCGGATCATCTGGGAGTGGCAGTTGTAGCAGCCTTCCCTGATGTAAATGTCGCGCCCGACGAGCTGCACCGGGCTGTAGGGCTTCAGGCCCGCCACGGCTTCAGTGGTCGATTTCTGGAAAAAGAGCGGCACGATCTCCACCAGCCCGCCCACGCTCACCACCAGCACGGTGAGGATGATCATCCAGGGGACGGAGCGTTCAATGAAGTCGTGGCCGTTGGTTTGGCTTGCCATGGCGTTCTCCGAGTCAGGCGTGTTGGGCGGCGGCGGGGGCGACCACCGGGGCGTCGTAGGCGGCGCGCCCGGCCACGGTCTTCCACACGTTGTAGGCCATCAGCACCATGCCGGCGAGGAACATGAGCCCGCCCAGCAGCCGGATGCTCCAGAAGGGGTAGGTGGCTTTCACGCTCTCGACAAAGGCGTAGGTGAGCGTGCCGTCCGGGTTGGTGGCGCGCCACATGAGCCCCTGCATCACCCCGGCGATCCACATGGAGGCGATGTAGAGCACCACGCCGATGGTGGCGATCCAGAAGTGGGCGGTGATCAGGCGCACCGAGTACATCTGGGCCTGGCCGAACAGGCGCGGGATGAGGTAGTAGATGGAGCCGATGGAGATGAAGGCGACCCAGCCCAGGGCGCCGGAATGCACGTGGCCGATGGTCCAGTCGGTGTAGTGGGACAGGGCATTGACCGTCTTGATGGACATCATGGGCCCCTCAAAGGTGCTCATGCCGTAGAAGGAGAGCGAGGTGATGAGGAACTTGAGGATGGGGTCGTCGCGCAGCTTGTGCCAGGCGCCCGACAGCGTCATGATGCCGTTGATCATGCCGCCCCAGGAGGGGGCGAGCAGGATGAGGGAGAAGAGCATGCCGATCGACTGGGCCCAGTCGGGCAGCGCGGTGTAGTGCAGGTGGTGGGGGCCGGCCCACATGTAGGTGAAGATCAGCGCCCAGAAGTGCACCACCGACAGGCGGTAGGAGTAGACCGGGCGCTCGGCCTGCTTGGGCACGAAGTAGTACATCATGCCCAGGAAGCCGGCGGTGAGAAAGAAGCCCACGGCGTTGTGGCCGTACCACCATTGCACCATGGCGTCCTGCACGCCGGCGTAAGCGGAGTAGCTCTTCCACAGGGACACGGGCAGCTCGGCGGAGTTGACCACGTGCAGAAGCGCCACCGCCAGGATGAAGCCGCCGTAGAACCAGTTGGCCACATAGATGTGGCTGGTCTTGCGCACGGCGAGCGTGCCGAAGAAGACCACGGCGTAGGACAGCCACACCAGGGTGATGAGGATGTCCAGGGGCCATTCGAGCTCGGCGTATTCCTTGCTGGTGGTAATGCCCAGCGGCAGCGTCACGGCCGCGCCCACGATCACCAGCTGCCAGCCCCAGAAGGTGAAGGCGGCCAGTTTGGGGGCGAACAGCGGCGTGTGGCAGGTGCGCTGCACCACGTAGTAGCTGGTGGCAAACAGCGCACAGCCGCCGAAGGCGAAGATGACGGCGTTGGTGTGCAGCGGGCGCAGCCGTCCGTAAGACAGCCATTCGGCGGCGTTCAGCTCGGGCCAGATGAGCTGCGCGGCAATCCACACCCCCACCGCCATGCCCACAATGCCCCACACCACCGTCATCAGCGCAAATTGACGCACAACCTTGTAGTTGTAAGTCGGTTGGGTTTGCATA
>JBMOQT010000282.1:0-3116 GCA_049320945.1 Pseudomonadota bacterium | reverse complement strand
CCCGCGGTAAGCGGGCATCGGTTTTTTTAATGACTTGGCGATGCGATCTCGCCGTGGAGGGAAAGATGGCAGTGATGATGGTACTGATGCTTGTGGCTTTGGCGGTGCTGGGTCCGGGGCACCATTTTGGGGCTCGCATGGGTTCTCACGAACCGGCGGCGCAATCGTCGCAATCCCATAAGCACGACGTTGAGAAAGAGAAGTCGGACCCGGGTGACGGGCAGCCATGATCGCGGGCGGCGGTCTTGTGCCGCCGCGGTAGCTGTCGTGGATCGAGTTCAAGCACGGCGGGGCACCGCTTCCCGCGCTTGATCATTGCAATCTTTTCCTCTTTCACCGAAACTTCCGTTCGGCTACCGCTCCAGGCTAAGTTGTGTCGCACCGACTCCGAATCGGGCACCGCAATGCCGGGAACGGGAAGTCTCGTCCATTCGGATCGTTAAGCACAAGTCCGGTCACCGTGAAGCTCTTTCCCGTGGAATTCTCGCTGCGCCTGCGCCTGGCCGTGATGTTCGCGGTGGCGTCGAGCGCCATCCTCGGCGGCATCGGCATCTATCTTGCTGACTCCCTGTATCGCAGCATGATCGCCCGGGATGTGGAAGAGATGGCGGGCAAGGTGGAACTGGTGCGAAACGTGATGGCGAAATTCGCCACGCCGGAGTCGTTGAAGCAGGACTCCCATCTGCTGGATCAGGCGCTGGTCGGCCATCCCCATTTGCATCTCTCTGTGGAAGGCCCCGGCGGAGTGATATATGCCTCGTCGCCGCTGGGAATTCCCACCGAACTCCGGCGCAACGTGTTCCGCCATGACCAGGTACCGTGGCGCGTCGAGCGCTGGACCAGCCCCCAGGGGGCCACGTATCACTTCGTGGTGGCGGAGTATCGCGACCAGGCCGGAGCGAACCGGGCCGTGATCACGGTGGCCGCCGACTTCTCCGAGGAGATGGAGACGCTGCGTGTCTTCCGCCGCAACGTCATCGCGGGCGGTGCGGTGGGCATCGTCCTGTCGGCGATCCTCGGATGGTTCATTGCCGGGCGGGGAATGGCGCCGCTGCGGAGCATGGCAAGGGCGGTGGGGCAGATCACGGTGTCGAGACTCGATCAGCGCATCGACCTGGCCCATGTGCCCGCCGAGTTGCGGGAGCTCGCCGGTTCGTTCAACCAGATGCTGGGCCATCTGGAGGACGCCTTCCGCCGCCTGTCCGATTTCTCTTCCGATCTGGCCCACGAGATGCGAACCCCCGTCAACACCCTCCTGGTGCAGAGTCAGGTGGCGCTGTCGAAAAGCCGCTCGCCGGAGACCTACAGGGAAGTACTGGAGTCGGGCGTGGAGGAACTGGAGCGCTTGTCGGCAATGATTTCCGACATGCTGTTCCTCGCCAAGACGGAGAACGCCGAGGCGGCCTTGAAGAAAGAACCAGTGGAGCTCGCGCGCGAGTTCAAGCGCATTGCCGAGTACTACGGATTGCTGGCGGAGGAGCAGGGCATAGCGATCGAGTGCACCGGCAACGCCGTCGTGATGGCGGATCGCCTGATGCTGGAGCGTGCCTTGGGCAATCTGCTGAGCAACGCCCTCAGGCATGCGCCGCCGGAGTCGGTGGTCCGCCTGACGGCGGAGGGTAGCGCAGGCCAGGTCGTGGTCAGCGTCCACAATACGGGCGATCGCATCCCGGCCGATGAGCTGGGCAGGGTGTTCGACCGCTTCTATCGAGCCGACAAGAGCCGCCAGCGCGCCTCGGGCGGAACCGGGCTTGGGCTTGCCATCGTGCGCTCCATCATGGAGCTGCACGGCGGCGCGGTGCGGGTGGAGAGCAGCGAGGAGCGGGGAACGGTTTTCTCGCTGCTGTTCCCCGCGGCGGCAACGCTGCCGTCCCCGTGACGCCCGTCAGGTTTCGACGGGCAGCCCGCGCAGCCGCCACTCGGGCAGACCGTCCTGCAGGCGCCGCGCCTTGCGTCCCTTGGCCCTCAGCTTGGCCACCGCCTCGAAGGCGAGCATGCAGTAGGGGCCGCGGCAGTAGGCGACGATCTCCTTGCTCCTGGGCAGCTCGGACAACCGGTTTTCCAGCTCCTCCAGGGGCACATTGATCGCACCCGGGATGTGGCCCGCCTGGTACTCGACCGCGGGACGCACGTCCAGCACCGTGACCAGGCCCTTGCGCGCCCGCTCCAGCAGTTCGGTCGCCGGCACCGGCTCCAGGTTGTCCTTGGTCGCGAGATAGCTCCCCACCATGCGCTCCACTTCCGCCAGGTTCGCCTCGCCCACTGCCTGTAGCGACTTGAGCAGGTACACGACCTGGTCGCCGGCGATGCGGTAGATGACGAACTGGCCCTCCTTGCGCGCGGCCACCAGCCCCGCCTGGCGCAGTTGCTGCAGGTGCTGGGAGACGTTGGCGACGGGCTGGCCCAGGGCGCGCGCCAGGGAGTCTACGCTGCGCTCGCCTTGCGCCAGCAGCTCCAGGATCTCCAGCCGCAGCCCGCTCGCCAGCGCCTTGCCGATGCGGGCAAACTGCTCGAAGAGCGCTCTCTTGAAGGTCTGGGTTGACATTGTGTCAGTATAGCGGCTAAGCTATTATTCAATTAATCACTTGAATATTAAAATAGCGCTCGGACAGAAGCGGCATTCGCCCGGAAGGAGGCACACGTGAGCAAGACCCTGTTCATTCTCAACGACCCGCCCTACGGCACGGAGCGCAGCTACAACGGGCTGCGCCTGGCCCGTTCCCTCCTCAGGCAGGAAGGGGAAGAAGTGCGCGTGTTTCTCATCGGCGACGCCGCCGCCTGCGCCAGGGACGGCCAGAAGGTGCCCCAGGGTTATTACAACCTGGGCGACATGCTGGGCGCGATCGGGCGCGGCGGCGGTCAGATCGGCGTATGCGGCACCTGCCTGGACGCGCGCGGCATTGACGACCAGCAACTGGTCGAGGGCGCCCACCGCGGCACCATGGACGAGCTGACGGCGTGGACCCGGTGGGCCGACAAGGTGATCGTGTTCTGAGCATCCCAAGCCCATGAATGTGCCCGGTGTTCGCGAAGAAACGGAAATGCGCTACAAGGCGAACGGCAGCGCCGCTATGACCGACCCGTCATTGGTGCGAGTTCGCGGCGTTAGCGCACGC
>JBMOQT010000281.1:0-3209 GCA_049320945.1 Pseudomonadota bacterium | reverse complement strand
GTCCTCGTCCATGATCCAGCCCGTGAGCGACTGGCCCGCCTTCACTCCTTCCACCACGACCACCCCGACGTTGTCCTTCGGTTCGTGCAGTACAAAATGGATCATCGCTTGCTCCTTTGACCGTAATCCCGCTTGTTGAGCGTCCGTGCATGCTAAAACATCTGGCTCATACAGGTCAACTAGATGACTTGAATGAGTGCCCAAACATATAGCTCAACTAGATCATATAGTGGATATCGCCGGCTGCCTATGGTAAATTCCGGTCGTGGAAACGCCTTGTTGGCGTTGGGGTTGAAGCATGGAAGACTCTCTGAGCGACGCTATTACGCTGGGCATTCCGCTTTACAAGGAGGTCAAGCGCAAGATCACCGACTCCCTGCACCGGGGCGAGTGGAAGCCGGGCGAGGCAATACCTTCGGAAAAGGTGCTGGCCGAGCGTTTCGGCGTCAGCCTCGGGACCGTGCGCAAGGCGGTGGACGAGCTGACCGCCGAGAATCTCCTCATTCGACACCAGGGGCGCGGCACCTTCGTCGCCTCCCACGACCGAAGCCGCCAGTTTTTCTACTTCTTCCACATCGTGCACCAGGATGGCCACAAGGAATATCCGAAGGTGGAGCTCGTCGAGTTCGGGAAGGGAAAAGCGGACGCGCTGGTGGCGGGCAAGCTGGGCATCGCCCCCGGTGCGCGGGTTTTCCGCTTCGTCAATAAGCTGAGCATCGGCGGCCAGCCGGTGATCGTCGACGAGATCACCGTGGCGGAAGAGCGGTTCCCCGGCCTGACCGAGAAGCGGCTGCGGGAGCGCCCCAACACCCTCTATCATTTCTACCAGCAGGCCTATGGCATTTCGGTGGTGCGCACCGAGGAGCGCCTGCGGGCGGTCAAGGCCGACGAGCGCCGGGCGCGCATGCTGCAGCTGGCGGTCGGCGATCCCCTGCTGCTGATCATCCGCGTCGCCCGCTCCTATCGCGATCAGCCCGTCGAGCTGCGCCACTCCTACGTGGATACGCGCTGGTACGAGTACTTCTGCGAGCCGAGCGGAACCGCGTGAGGCTGGGCGGCCGGTCAGCGCCGCCGGCCCTTGGCGCGCTGCTCCCGCACCAGCTCCCTCATCCGCTCCAGGCTGATGCCGCCGGGCACCAGGGTGTCGCCGAAGACGAAGCCGGGCGTACCCCGCAGGCCCAGGGCGAAGGCCTGCCCGTTGCCTTCGGCGAGCACCGCGTCGATCTCCGCGGCGCGCTCCTGCAGATCCCAGTCGAGCTTCACCAGGTCCACCCCGGCGTCCCCGGCTGCCGCCCGGATTTTTTCTTCGTCGAGGCGGCCTGGAATGCGCATCAGTGCATCGTGCACCCGTGAATACCTGTTCTGCCAGCGCGCTGCGAGGGCTACCCGGGCCGCATAGACGGAGGGCTCGCCGAACACCGGCCAGTGCTTGTGGATGACGCGTACCTTCGGGTCGCTGGTCTGCAGCTCGAGCAGTGCCGGATGGACCTTGCGGCAGATGGGGCACTGGTAGTCGAAGAACTCCACCACGGTCACGTCGCCCCCGGGATTGGCAGCGATGATGGCGCTGGGCCCGCTGGCCAGCGCCGCCGGCGTCAGCGGGGCGCCGGTTTCCGCCCGGGCGGTGGCGGTGCCTGCGGCCGCCAGTAACAGAAGGACGAAGGCGATACGGCGGACTGGGGATGGCATGGCGTGGCGATCCTCGTGAAGTGGACAGCAAATTGGAGCTTGTGCCCGGGAAACGGTTCCGGCCTGTACGCGGGATCGGCTCGTGGCACGACGGTTGCTTGAGTTGCACCATTGCCCCAGCCAGCCGTCATCGTGCTTCGTATCCTGCTCATCGACGAATCGGCCGAGCGCGCCGACCACATCAGTGCCGGCATAGAACGCAGCGGCGCCGTGGTCGCCGCCCTGCTGCGCTCCACCAGCGCCGACCTGCCCCGGCAGGTGGAGGCCCTGCGCCCCGATGTCATTCTCATCGATACCGACAGCCCCAGCCGCGATACCCTCGAGCACTTGAGCGTGCTGGGCAGCCGCGCGCCGCGGCCGGTGGTGATGTTCGCGCGGGACGGCGACGACGAGGTGATCCGCGCCGCGGTGAAGGCGGGCGTCGCGGCCTACGTAGTTGATGGGCTCGACCTGAAACGGCTGAAGCCCATCCTCGCCGTGGCCATCGCTCGCTTCGAGGAGCAGCAGGCGCTCAAGCGCGAGTTGGCCGAGACGGCGCGCAAGCTGTCCGAGCGCAAGCTGGTGGAGCGCGCCAAGGGCCTCCTCATGAAGACGCGCGGCCTGGACGAGGAGGCCGCCTACGCCGCCTTGCGCCGCCTGGCCATGGAGCGGGGCGCACCCCTCGCCGCCGTGGCGCGCCAAGTCATCGACATTTCCCGGATCCTGCTGTAGGCCCCCCCATTTATGTGCGCCAGATCATGTTTTCGCACCCCGATTGTGCGCAGCCGCTGCCGCCGCCGAAACCCTGCCCGCACCGCGGCGTTCCCGGAAAAGCCGCGCGGCAGGCCGTTTCCGGGGCGATCGACGGGCCGCTGGCACATGGCTTGCTGAACGTCGGCTGACACCGGGTCAACGGCGGCCCGGCGCCGGGTCGGCAGCGACCGCATGGACAAGGGCGTCCATCCGCGCAGCGCGCGGGTGTGCGCCCTCTCTTTTTTTCCGAACGGAGAGCGAAATAGAAAGCAAGAAAGCCGGAGCGGGCCCGGACAAGGGACGGCGCGACTTCATCAAGAACACGGCCGCCGCGGGCGGTGCCGCGGCCCTCATGGGCATGGTGCCTGGGCTGCGTGCCGCCGCCTGGGCGGCGGGCTCGGATGCGCCGGAGAAGAAGGAAGTGCGCATCGGCTTCATTCCCCTCACCGATTGCTCCTCGGTGGTGATGGCCGCGGTGATGGAGTTCGACAAGAAGTACGGCATCAAGATCGTTCCCAGCAAGGAGGCCTCCTGGGCCGCGGTGCGCGACAAACTGGTGAACGGCGAGCTGGACGCGGCCCATGTGCTCTACGGTCTGGTGTATGGCGTACATCTCGGCGTGGGCGGGCCCAAGAAGGACATGGCGGTGCTCATGAACCTCAACCGCAACGGCCAGGCCATCACGCTTTCCAACCAGCTCAGGGACAAGGGCGCTGTCGATGGCGCCTCCCTGAAGAAGCTCATCAGCGCGGACAAGCGCGAATACACCTTCGCCCAGACCTTCCCCA
>JBMOQT010000280.1:0-3222 GCA_049320945.1 Pseudomonadota bacterium | reverse complement strand
GCCACCACCACCTTGGAGGCAAAGGTGGCCTGGGGCCAGCCCATGAGGGCGGCAAACATCTGGCCGGTCTGGTTGGCGTCGTCGTCGATGGCCTGCTTACCGAAGAAGACCAGTCGGGGTTGCTCTTTCTGCGCCACCGCCTGGATGAGCTTGGCCACGGCCAGGGGCTGCAGCTCGGCCTCCGTCTCCACCAGAATGCCCCGGTCGGCGCCGATGGCCATGGCGGTGCGCAGGGTCTCCTGGCAAGCGGCCACGCCGCAGGAGACGGCCACCACTTCGCTCGCAACCCCCGCTTCCTTCAGCCGCACCGCCTCTTCCACGGCGATTTCGTCGAACGGGTTCATGCTCATCTTGACGTTGGCCAGATCCACCCCCGACCCGTCGGCTTTCACGCGCACCTTGACGTTGTAGTCGATGACGCGCTTGACTGGTACCAAGATTTTCAAATCCGTACTCCTCTAAGCATTTGCAAAACGAGGTCAGCGGCCGCCCGGCGGCCTCCTATCCCTCTTACCAGATTATGTCATCGCAGATAACGTTTGACACATCCGCACGAGGCTAGCAGAATCTCTCGCCATCCATACGCAAACGTATGGAAAGGGTGTAATCTAACCCAAGCCACAGCCGATTTCAATACCGTAACCGTATGGAAGCGAAAACCCGCGTCACCCTCGACCGCAACAGTTGGGTACGGGCCGCGATAGAAGTCCTGGCGGACCAGGGCGTGGACGGTCTGCGGGTCGAAGTGCTGGCGAAGCAATGTGGCGTCACCAAGGGAAGCTTCTACTGGCACTTCAAGGACCGGCGCGACCTGCTGGATGCGGTACTGCACACCTGGAAGGACGGCCGCATACGGGACATCGTCAAGCAGACGCGCGCCGAGCCGGGCAAGGAACTGCCCCAGGTCTACCACGTGATCGAAGTCTATAGCGCCAACCGCAACCGCAAGGGCATCCTCATCGAGCTGGCGGTGCGGGACTGGGCGCGGCGCGACCCGGCGGCGCACCGGGCCGTCGAAGAAGTGGACCGCAAACGCATCGAGTGCGGCAAGGAGCTGTTTCTGCGCCTGGGGCTGCCCGACGACGAGGCGGCCGCCCGCAGCCTGCTGCTTTACGCCTACGTGTTCGGCCAGAGCCTGATGGTGTACGACCGCCACGACGAGAACGTCGTCCGCCTCAAGCAATTGATAGCGGACCGCATCGCCCGCTGAGCTAGGACCGCCCGCCCACCATGCGGCGGTACAGCGCGCCCAGTTCGCCGACGATGCCGCGGCGGAACAGCAGCACGCAGACGACGAAGATGGCGCCCATGATCACCGTCACCAGGGAGCCCACCTTGTCGGCCAGTTCGTTCTGCAGGACGACGATGGTGGCCGCACCCACCACCGGTCCGAACACCGTCCCCATGCCGCCCAGCAGGGTCATCAGCACCACCTCGCCCGAGGTGTGCCAGTGGGCATCCGTGAGGGTGGCGAAACGGAACACCAGGGTCTTGGTGGCGCCGGCCAGGCCGGCCAGGGCGGCGGAGAGCACGAAGGCCAGCAGCTTGTAGCGATTGACGTCGTAGCCCAGGGAAATGGCGCGCGCCTCGTTCTCCCGGATGGCCTTGAGGATCTGGCCGAAAGGCGAATGGATGGTGCGGTAGATCAGCCAGAAGCCGAACACGAACACCGCCAGGACGAAGTAATACAGGTTGAAATCGTCGGTCAGGTCGATCACCCCCAGCAGCTTGCCGCGCGGCACGCCCTGCAGGCCGTCCTCCCCGCCGGTGAAGGGCGCCTGCAGGAAGAAGAAATACATCATCTGGGCCAGCGCCAGGGTGATCATGGAGAAATAGATGCCCGAGCGGCGGATGGCCAGGCCGCCGAAGACGAAGCCCAGCACGGCCGCCGCCGCGGTCGCAAAGATCAGCCCCAGTTCCGGCGGCAGACCCCATGCCTTGATGCTGTACCCCGCCACGTAGCCCGCCGTGCCGAGAAAGGCCGCGTGGCCGAAGGACAGCAGCCCGGTATAGCCGATGAGCAGGTTGAAGGCGCAGGCAAACAGGGCAAAACACAGCACCTTCATCAACAGCACCGGATAGACGGCCAGGGGCGCGGCAAGCGCCAGCAACAGCAGCACACCATAGCCCAGCAGCTTCTTGTTGGCGAACATGGATCACTTCTCCCTGCCGAACAGGCCTGCGGGCCGCACCAGCAGCACGATCGCCATGATGATGAACACCACCGTCGAGGAAGCTTCCGGATAGAACACCTTCGTCAGCCCTTCTATGACCCCCAGCGCCAGGCCCGTAATGATGGAACCGAGGATGGATCCCATGCCGCCGATCACCACCACCGCGAACACGACGATGATGATGTGCGAGCCCATCAGCGGGCTCACCTGGATGGCCGGCGCCGCCAGCACGCCGGCAAAGCCGGCCAGGGCCACGCCGAAGCCGTAGGTGAGCATCACCATCATGGGCACGTTGATGCCGAACGCCTGGGTGAGCTTGGGGTTCTCCGTGGCGGCACGCAGATAGGCGCCCAGCTTGGTCTTCTCGATCATGAACCAGGTGAGGAAACACACCGCCAGCGAGGCGGCGATCACCCAGGCGCGGTACTTGGGCAGGAACATGAAGCCCAGGTTGAAGGCGCCCGACAGCTCTTCCGGGATCGAGTAGGGCAGTCCCGAGACACCATACTGGTCGCGAAACAGGCCTTCGATGATCAGCGCCAGGCCGAAAGTGAGCAGCAGGCCGTAGAGATGGTCCAGTCTGTACAGCCACTGCAGCAGGGCGCGCTCGATGAGCACGCCCAGCAGGCCCACCACCAGCGGCGCCAGCAGCAGCGACCACCAGTAACCAATGCCAAAATAGTTCAGGCCCATCCAGGCAAAGAAGGCACCCATCATGTACAGGGCACCATGGGCAAAGTTGATGATGTTGAGCATGCCGAAAATGACAGCCAGCCCCAGACTCAGGATCGCGTAGAACGAGCCGTTGACCAGCCCCAGCATGAGCTGGCCCATGAGCGCCTGGATGGGAACCCCGAAAATGTCCGTCATCGCGCCCCCCTTCAGACTCCCAGGTATTCCTGGAGCAGGTGCTGCTTGTGTTCGATTTCGTGCCGATGGATTTCGGCCGCCACCTGCCCGTGCTCGACGATGTACATGCGGTCGGCTAGGGGCGCGGCGAAGCGGAAGTTCTGCTCCACCAGCAGAATGGTGTAGCCCTTGTCCTTGA
>JBMOQT010000279.1:0-57730 GCA_049320945.1 Pseudomonadota bacterium | reverse complement strand
CCTTCTTCAGCACCGGCACGGCCTTGGTGATGAGGCCCTTGGCCTTCATCTTGTAGGCGCTCCAGGTCTCGCAGGAGATGCAGTTGTACATGGCATCTTCCATGGACAGGAACCAGGGCAGGAAGTCCGTGGAGCCGCCCACCGGGGCCGAGCCGTGCTTGGGGCCGGCCTGGCCGAACACCGCCAGGTCGGAGGAAATGGTGATGTCGGTGGCCATGCCGATTTCCTGGCCGCCCGCCACGCGCATGCCGTTCACCCGGCAGATGACCGGCTTCTTGCAGTTGAGGATGCCGTCCACCATGGCGTTGAAGAGGTCCATGTACTCGCCGTACTCGTTGGGACGGCGCGAGTAGTAGGCGGCGTATTCGGCGGTGTTGCCGCCGGTGCAGAAGGCCTTGTCGCCCACCGCCGTGAACACCGCGGCGACGATCTTGCGGTCGCTGGAGGCCCGCTGGAAGCCGGCGATGACGCCTTTCACCATCTCTGTGGTGTAGGAGTTGTACTGGGCCGGGTTGTTGAGCCAGATCCAGGCGGAATAAAGCCCGGACACCGCCTGGCCCTTGTCGTCCAGTACCGGCCTTTCCTCATAGATGACCGACGGCGCTTCGGCTCCGAAGTGCTCGTTGCCCAGGAGCTGGTGATCCTTCAGCTCGTTGTCCCTGCGTAGCCATTCCAATGCCATTGCGTTTCTCCTAGTGAGTGAGGGGTGAGGAGTGAGGCGTGAGGGGGGAAGCTCGAGGAGCGCGGAGGCCGCCGCACTTGCGACCGTTCAGCTCCTCACTCCTCACCCCTCACTCCTCACTCAAATCTCAGAAATCCGGGGTAAGTACCACGCGCCGCTTCAGCTGGCCGTGGTGCGCTTCTTCAAAAACCTGTTCGATCTGGCTCATGGGCCGCGTCTCGACGAAGGGCTCGAGGACGATCCTGCCGTCGACGCACATGTCGAGCACGCGCGGATAGGCCGAGGGCGGGCAGCCCCAGGTGCCGATGATCTCCGCGTCGAAGGCCATGAGCTTGGACAGCATGTAGGAGGTCTCGTCGGTACCGTAGCCGACGATCACCAGGGTGCCGACGAAGCTGAGCAGGGAGAGGGCCAGCTCCTGTCCCGCCTTGGAGCCGGTGACCTCGAAGATCTTCCAGCCGTAATTGGCGGGCAGCCCCTGCTCCTTGCAGAAGCCTTTGAACAGCTCCTTCACGTCCTTGGCGCTCTTGCCCTTGGGGTTGATGGTGAAGTCGGCGCCGTAACCCTTCATGAACTCCAGCTTCTCTTCGTTGATGTCGATGCCGATCACCGCCTTTGCGCCCATGCCCTTGGCGGTCTGGGTCATGAAACTGCCCACGCCGCCGGCGGCGCCGATGACGATCACCAGGTCGCCCGGCTGGAGGTTGGCGCGCTTGGCCGCCTGGTAGGGGGTGGTGACGGCGTCGGCGACCACCGACAAGTGTTCGAGCGGCACGCCGCGGCGCTCATGCACCACGCACAGGTCGCGGGCCGGCACCGGGATGTGGCTGGCGAAGCCGCCGTAAATGCCCATGGAGTTGCCCGGCATCTTCTGGTTGAGGCAGCGGTTGCCTCGGCCCATGCGGCAGATTTCGCAAGTGCCGCAGGGCAGCACCGCGGGCACGATCACTTCCTTTCCGACCAGGCGCGCATCGCCGGCCACGACGACCCCGGCGATCTCATGGCCCAGGGTTAAGGGCGGCTTCTGGATGGTCGGCACGCCCATGTAGAAGTAGGACAGATCGGTGTGGCACACGCCGCAGCCGCGCACTTCCACCAGCGCTTCGCCCGGTTTCAGCTCGGGCACGGGGATCTCCGTGCGCTGGAGCTTGCCCGGTTCGGTCATCTGCCAGGTATGGATGGACTTGGGAATCATTGCTCCTCCTATTGGGTGAGAGTGACGGGTGACGCGTGACGGGTGACGGGAAGAGTGCCGAGGGTTTCTGTCACTCGTCACCCGTCACACGTCACTTGTTCTTCCACACCGGCTTGCGCTTCTCCATGAAGGAGTGCAGCCCTTCCACGGCGTCCTCGGTGGCCATCAGTTCCTTGAGATAGATCTGCTCCACGGTGAACAGCGCCTCGAAGAAGGGCTTGCCGGAAGCTTCGCGCACCGCCTTCTTGGTGTACATGAGCGCCACCCGGGACAGGGACAGGAACTGGTTGACGAAGGCTTGGACGTCCTCCCGGAAGGTCTCGCGCGCGAACACCCGGTTGATCAGGCCCAGCTGCTGGGCTTCCGCGGCGCCGATGAGGCCGCCACCCAGCAGCAGCTCCATCACCTTGGGCAGGGGCAGCATCTTGGGCATGAGGATGGCGGCGATGGGCGGGAACACGCCCAGCTTGATCTCCGGCTGGCCGATCTTGGCGTCCGCCGTGGCCACCACCATGTCGCAGGCGATGGCCAGCTCGCAGCCACCGCCCATGGCCGAGCCGTTGAGGGCCGCCACCGTGGGCAGGGGGAACACCATCAGGCGCTTGAGGATGCCGTGGAACACCTCGATCATCTGCACCACCTTGTCGGGGGTGTGGTCCATGACGTCCACGCCGGCGGAGAACACCTTGTCGCCGCTGGCGGTGATCATCAGCACCTTGGCCGTCTGCTCCCTGGCCGCCTGGTCCAGGGCCAGGTTGAGTTCCTCCATGAGGGCGATGTCGAGCACGTTGTAGGGCGGGCGGTTGATGGTCACGGTGACGAGGCCGTCCGCGACGCCGTAGCTGAGAAACTTGAAGTCAGGCATGGCTCCCCTTTCGTATGGCCGCCGCCGGCGGCCGCATTAGAACAAGTCGTCCAGTTCGTCCGCGCCCACGCCGGGCGGCATCGAACCGTATTGCTGCATGTAGGCCTGCACCAGCTGGTTCTCCCGCTGGCTGAAGAAGGGCGCTTCCTCCACCACGAAGTAGGGCGCAACGTCGGCCTTGTCGAGCATGGCCTCCAGGCCTTCGCGCAGGTTCTCCACACCCTTGATGGCCAGCACCTTCTTGTCCGCGTCCAGCAGCTGGTACACGCCCGCCTCGGTGGTGACGGCGGCGACATTGGCGGCGTTGAGTTCCAGCCAGGCCTCGGGCGGCAGCACCATGTCCTCGATCTTCGCCGCCAGGTTGCACTTGAGGCAGCGCAGCGCCTCCGCCCGCGCCGTGGCCTCGTCGAAGCCCAGCTCCACCTCGTTCCAGTTGTTGCGCTCCGACGGTGCGACGAAGATGGGATGGAAGCGGTGCGTGCGGTTGAAGCCCTCGTCGCGGCCGATATAGGGATCCGTGTCCCAGTCGGGCAGGAGCTTCTCCTCGATGTTGCCGTCGCCGCCCAGCTGCTTGTCGATGGCGGCCGCAGCGATACGCCCCTGGGCCACCGACTCGATCAGGGACGAGGGACCCAGCACGCAGTCGCCGCCGGCGTAAATGCCGGGCCGGCTGGTGAGCATGCTGTCCTCGCGCACCAGGATGCGGCCCTTGCCGTCGGTATTGACGCCAAAGCCCTCGTATTTCTTGGGATGCTGGCCGACGGCGGCGATCACCAGGTCCACTTCCTCGGTGAACTCGCTGCCAGGGACTTCCACCGGGCGGCGCCGGCCCGAGGCGTCGGGCTCGCCCAGTTCCATGCGGATATAAGTAATCTTCAGGCGCGAGCTGCCGTTGTCGTTGAGCTCGATCTTTTTCGGCGCCAGCAGGAAGCGCAGGTTCACGCCTTCGTCGATGCAGCCCTGGACTTCGTCGTCCCGCGCCGGCATTTCCTCCCGGGTGCGGCGGTAGATCATGTCCACCACTTCGGCGCCCAGGCGTCGGGCGGAGCGGCAGTTGTCCGTGGCGACATTGCCGCCGCCGATCACGGCCACGCGCTTGCCGATGACGATGTCACTGGCCGGCGTGCCGATCAGGCCCAGGGTGGCGGCGCGCAGGAAGGTGGGGCTATCCACCACGTTGGGCAGGCCGTCGCCGGGAATGCCCAGCTTGTCGCCGCCCTGGCAGCCGATGCCGACGAACACCGCCTCGTAGCCCTGGGCGAACAAATCGTCCGCATTTTCCACGCGGGTGTTGAAGCGCATCTCGACACCCAGCTTGGTCACCTCGGCGACCTCGGCGTCGATCACGTCCAGGGGCACGCGGTAGGAGGGGATGCCGTAGCGGGCCATGCCGCCGGCGGCGGGCAGGGCGTCGAACACGGTGACGCTGTGGCCCTTCTTGGCCAGGTAATAGGCCACCGTCAGGCCGGCGGGGCCGGCGCCGATCACCGCCGCCTTCCGGCCGGTGGGCGGCAGCTGATACGAATACTGGCGCCACAGGCCCGTGTCGTTGTCGGCGGCGATGCGCTTGAGGCTGCGGATGGAGATCGGCTCGTCCAGGTACTTGCGCCGACAGGCCGACTCGCAGGGGCTGAAACAGGCACGGCCGAGGATGCCGGGGAAGGGCAGTTTCTCCCGCACCACGGCAGTCGCCTCGGAATACTTGCCCAGCCCCACCAGCTGCACGTAGCGCGGCACGTCGATGCCGGCAGGACAGGTGTGCTTGCAGGGCACCTGGGTTTCTTCCAGGCGTGCCACGTCCAGGGTGCGGTCGAGTAGCGCTCCGGTGGGACAGACCGTGACACAAGCGCTGCAGAACTTGCAGCCCGATTCGATGAGCGTGGGCGCGATGGTGCCCACCCAGGTGCGGCCGTCGGTGTTCTTGACTTCCAGGCAGCCCACGCCGCGCACCTCGTTGCACGCCACCAGGCAGCGGCGGCAGTCGATGCACAGGTTGTAGTCCCGGTCATAGAACGGCTCGTCCTTGATGACCGGAAGCTGTACATGCTTGTAGGCGGGCGTGGTGTTGGGAATGCCGATGTAATCGGAGACCTTGCGCAGCTCGCAGGTGTTGAAGATGGAACAGCAGCGCTGTTCCACCGGGTTGCCGAAGGAGCAGGTGGTGCGGCTGCAGCCTTCCCGCTGGGGGCAGGTGAGGCACACATGGGGATGGTTGCCCAGTACGCGCGCCAGGTGCTTCTGCCGCTCCTTCTGGACCGCGGCCGTGTTGGTGGCGACCGACATGCCGTTGTCCACGGGGATGGAACAGGCGGTGAGCAGGCCGTCCGCGCCTTCGATCTCCACCAGGCACAGCTTGCAGCCGGCATCGGAGCCGCCGCGGGCGCAGGCCGGCGGCAGATCGGGATGGGCGCACAGGGCGGGAATGTAGATGCCGGCGGCAACCGCCGCCGACAGCACCGAGGCGCCGGCCGGGGCTTCCACGGTCACGCCGTCGATCATGAGCTTGACCATCGGGCCGGCGGCCGCGGCGGCGGTGGGCTTCTTGTACCAGCGTACGAGTTGTTGTGTCTCCATGGCCTACCCCTGCTGCTCGTTCACATTGAAGAATAATGCAATATAGTGAACGAACAGGTAATAGAATGCATGTGGCGATTCTAGGTAGCAATACCCGCGATCCACTTGACCTAGATCAAGTCGTCCCCAAAAAACCTTGTCCCGCACAGGGGTTGTCCCGGGCCGAACCGCGCTCCTCCCGGGACGTGCCGGCCCAAAGCCGGGAAAAGTCCATTGTTTCTTGATCTACATCAAACCACGAACAGAATAGGGTTTTTAAAATCGGCCCGACTGATCTATATTGCATTGACGTTACTGACAATGAACGATAATGCAGTATCAAGTCCAGAGCGAGGTTTAACCCAGCCGATAGGGGATGAAGAATGAGCGGATTGTTCGACCAGTTCAAAACGTGGTACGAAAAGCGCCACGACTATGCGCGGGCCTGGAAGGCGCGCACCGGCGGCCAGGTGGTGGCCACCATGTGCACCTACACGCCCGAGGAAATCCTGATCGCTGCCGGCATGCTGCCGGTACGCGTGCTGGGAGCCCATGAACCCCAGAACGTGACCGAGCCTCACATCTTCGGCATGTTCTGTCCCTTCTGCCGCGACTCGCTCGCCCAGGGGCTGCTCGGCCGCTTCGACTACGCCGAAGGGGTCACCCTGACCCAGTCCTGTATCCAGTATCGCCAGACCTTCAATTCCTGGCGCGCCCACGTGCCGACGGTCAAGTGGGATTACTACCTGCCCATGCCCAACGAGGTGCAGTCGCGCTTCGCGCGCGCCCAGCACTACGCGGAGGTCAAGAAGTTCCGCCAGTTCATCGAGGGCGTGATCGGCCGGCCCCTGCCGGACGCGGACCTGAAGCGCGGCATCGAGATCGTCAACGAGAACCGGCGCCTGCTGCGCGAGCTGTTCGAGTACCGCAAGGAGACCAACCCGCGCGTGACCGGCGTGGAGGCGCTGTATGCCTCCATCACCGCCCAGTTCGTGGACAAGGAAGAGCACAACAAGGAGCTGAAGCGCGTGCTGGCCGAGCTGCCCAAGCGGCCCAACGACCGGCCGGAAGGCATCCGCTTCATGACCATCGGCTCGGAAAACGACGACGTCGCCTTCATGGCCATGGTGGAGTCGGTGGGCTCGACCATCGTCATCGACGACCAGTGCTCGGGCACCCGCTACTTCTGGAACGAAGCGCGTATCCAGGACGATCCCATCGCCACCATCGCCGACCGCTACTGCGAGCGCCCGGCCTGCCCGACCAAGGACTACCCGGTCCATACCCGTTTCGACCACGTGCTGAAGCTGGCCAAGGACTACAACGCCCGCGCCGCCATCTTCCTGCAGCAGAAGTTCTGCGATCCGCACGAGGGCGACTACCCGGATCTGAAGGAGCATCTGGAGAAGAACGGCGTACCGACGCTGTTCCTCGAGTTCGACATCACCAATCCGCTGGGACCGTTCCGTATCCGCGTCGAGGCCTTCCTCGAAACCCTGCGCGAAGAAGAGCTGTTCTGACGAGATTACAAGGAGCAAAGATGGCACCGAACAAGTACCCCACCGAGCCGCTCAAGTGCTGGAAGAAGGCCAAGGAGCTGCGCGAGCAGTATTACATCAACTTCGCCCGCGCCAAGGAGAAGGGCGGCATTCGCTGGTCCGGCTCCGCCTGGGCCCTGGACGCGATCCCCGCCGGCCTGGGCCGGGACGTGTATTCCCTGACCGGCGAGCCCTACGGCGCCACCATCGCCGTGGACAAGAAGTTCAACAAGGAATGCCAGGACGCGGCCGAATCCTACGGCTTCGCCCGGGACCTGTGCGCCTACATGCGCACCTACTGGGGCTCGATCATCCTCAACAAGTATCCCTTCGGCGGCGAGTTCCCGAAGCCGGATTTCAACTTCCAGACGCAGATCTGCTGTTCCCACGCCAAGTGGTATCAGGCCGCGTCCAAGCTGGAGCATGACACGCCCAGCTTCTTCATCGATGTGTCGGTCGGACCCTACCAGGAGCTCACCAAGGAGCGCCTCGACTACGTCACCAACCAGGGCCTGGAAGCCTGCGAATGGCTGGAGAAGACCACCGGCCGCAAGTTCGATGATGAACTGTTCATCGAGGCGGTGAAGAACGAGATGCGCTCCACCTCCCTGTGGGCCGCCATCTGCGCCGAGAACAAGGCCACACCGGCGCCTCTGGACGAGAAGACCATGTACTCGCTGTACGTGCTGGCGACGCTTTCCAAGTCGTCCAAGTGGTGCGCCGACTTCTACCAGGAGTGCCTGGACGAAGTGCGCGACCGGGTCAAGCGCGGCATCGCCGCCGTGCCCAACGAGCGCTGCCGCGTCATGTCCGACACCCAGCCGCCCTGGGGCTTCCTCAAGATCTTCCGCTACCTGGAGGAGTTCGGCGCCGTCTCCATCGGCTCCCTGTACACCTTCGGCCTGGAAGGCATCTGGGAAACCAAGCCCGACGGCACCTGGGGCCCGCGCACCGTGCCCTGGGAGAAGGGCATCGAGATGCGCACCCGCGAGGAAGCGATGCGCCTGTACTGCGACTGGAACCTGTCCAAGCCCCAGTGGCAGCACTTCTACGACCCGCGGCTGAAGACCGAGATGATGAAGACCATCGTCAAGGAGTGGAAAGTGGACGGCGTCATGCTGCACCTGAACCGCGGCTGCGAAGGCCTGTCCCTGGGCATCATGGAAAACCGCCTGGGGCTGGCCGCCGCCGGCATCCCCGTGATGACCTTCGAGGGGAACATGGGCGACGAGCGCGAGTTCGACGTGGTGCGTACGCAGAACCGGGTGGATTCCTTCATGGAGACCCTGGGCCTGAAGCGCGAGTTCGCCCACGCCTGATTCAAGGAGGAAGAGAAAGATGATTACTGCTGGCATCGACATGGGCTCCCGCACCGTCAAGGTGGTGTTCCTGGAAGAGCTCAAAGTGGACGGCGCCCCGCAATTGAAATGGGGCGTCAAGGGAAAACACATCATGTTCCCGGAGGACCTGGACGCCGACCAGGCCGCCGACAAGGCCTTCGCCGACGCGCTCGCTGCCGCCGGCCTGACGCGCGACCAGGTGACCCGGATCGTCGCCACCGGCGCCGGGCGCAAGCAGGTCAAGTTCGCCACGGGCGACGTCACCGAGGTGGGCGCCGGCGCGCGCGGCGCGGTCTTCATGTGCCCCAGCGCCAAGACCGTGATCGACGTAGGTGCGGAGGAAGGACGCGGCGTCAAGGCGAGCCCGGAAGGCAAGGTGGTGGATTTCGCCGGCAACGAGAAGTGCGCCGCCGGCGCCGGCGCCTTTGCCGAGTCCATGTCGCGCGCCCTGCAGCTGTCCCTCAAGGAGTTCGGCGAGGCCAGCCTGCGCTCGGACAAGACCATTCCCATGAACGCCCAGTGCACGGTGTTCGCCGAGTCGGAAGTGGTGTCCCTCATCCATTCCTCGACGCCCAAGGAGGACATCGCCAAGGCGGTGCTCGACGCGGTGGCGAGCAGGGTGACGGCCATGGCGCGGCGCGTCGGCATCGAGGAAGACGTCGTGTTGATCGGCGGCATGGTGCACAACGTCGGTTTCGTGCAGTCCCTCAAGACCGCCCTCGGGGTGGACAAGGTGCTGCTGCCCGAGATGCCCGAGTACATCAGCGCCCTCGGCGCCGCGCTCATCGCGGCCGAAGGCGACGCCTAATTTGCGGTGACAGGAGATCGAAATGTCTGAAGCAGGCGAGAAGAAGGAATACTGGCGCTGGCAGGAGAACTGCTGGATCGACGAATCCAAGGACTGGCGCAGCGCCAAGATCATCACCGCGGGCATCGACGTGGGTTCGGTGAGTTCCCAGGCGGTGATCGTGTGCGACGGCGAGCTGTACGGCTTCAACAGCATGCGCACCGGCAACAACAGCCCCGACTCGGCCAAGAACGCCATCAACGGCGTGCTGGACAAGGCGGGCATGAAGCTGGAGGACATCCACTTCGTGGTGGGCACCGGCTACGGTCGGGTGAACGTGCCCTTCGCCCACAAGGCGATCACCGAGATCGCCTGTCACGCCCGCGGCGCCAATTACATGGGCGGCAGCAGCGTGCGCACCATCCTCGACATGGGCGGCCAGGACTGCAAGGCCATCCACTGCGACGAGAAGGGCAAGGTCACCAACTTCCTGATGAACGACAAGTGCGCCGCCGGCACCGGGCGCGGCATGGAGGTGATCGCCGACCTGATGCAGATCCCCATCGCCGAGCTGGGGCCCCGTTCCTTCGAGGTGGACGAGGAGCCGCCGGCCGTGTCCTCGGTGTGCGTAGTGTTCGCCAAGTCGGAAGCCCTGGGCCTGCTCAAGGCCGGCTACTCCAAGAACAAGGTGATCGCCGCCTACTGCCAGGCCATGGCCGAGCGCGTGGTGTCCCTGCTGGAGCGCATCGGCGTGGAGAAGGAGTTCTTCATCACCGGCGGCATCGCCAAGAACCCGGGCGTGGTCAAGCGCATTGAGCGGCTGCTGGGCCTGCAGGCGGTGCAGACCAAGTACGACAGCCAGATCGCAGGTGCCCTGGGCGCGGCGCTGTTCGGCTACACCCTGGTGCAGAAGCAGGGCGTGCCCAGCAAGGCGGCGGCTTAGCCCGCCCGAAAGATCCCGACGCTCCGGCCCGTGCCGGTCATCCTCTCCCGCCGAGGCGGGCCGGAGTCGAGGGGTCCCTGAATCGTACGCCCGTTGCGGGCGAAAGGAAACGAGCCATGATCGCAAACTACGGCTACAAGGACGGCTCCGGCGAGTACTACATCAGCATCGACACCGACAAGTGCATCGCCTGCGAGGCCGGCCGCGCCTGTCTCGGCGCCTGTCCCAAGGGCATGTTCGAGATCATCAGCGACGACTATGACGACGAGGTGGCGGCGGTGAAGCAGCAGTTCCGCCGCTCGCTTGCCTTCGATTGCGCCGAGTGCAAGCCGGCCGGCGGCTATACCACCCTGCCGTGCGTCTCCGCCTGTACCCCGGGCGCCATCAAGCATTCCTGGTAGCCATGGTCACGATCCCGCTGAAAGTCGTCAAGGGCGGCCGCGAAGCGGAGCTGCTCGCCGCCGGATGGGTCAAGCAGACCACCATCGGCGAGCCGCGCTTGTCGGAGATCGTCGAGAACTACCGCAGCCTGGGCTACGAGGTGCACGTGGTCGAGCACATCGAGCAGGCCGACGGCGGCTGCAACACCTGTTTCGACGCCGGCAAGGAAATGGGGCAGGTATACGGCGACGTGTACGTGCGCAAGGGCCAGGGCGCCAAGCCCGCGGAAGATGATTTGTTTTGAAGTTTACTAGGAGAAACGTGATGCCGAGCGGAATACCGAACATGCGCGTGATGAAGCGCGAGGACCTGGACGCGGTGGTGGCCATCGACCGCCTGGTATCCGGGCAGGAGCGGCGCGAGTATTACCAGCGCAAGATCGAATCGATGCTGAACAACCAGCACAACATCAACTCGTCCCTGGTGGCCGAGGAGGGCGGCCGCATCGTCGGCTTCATCATGGGCGACGTGTATTTCGGGGAATACGGCATTCCCGAGACCACCGCCACCATCGATACCCTGGGCGTACATCCGGAGTATCAGAAGCACGGCGTGGCGAGCGAACTGCTGGACCAGTTCGTCACCAACATGAAGGGCTTCGGCGTGAAGAAGGTGTATACCCTGGTCAATTGGGACGACTTTTCGCTGGAGCGCTTCTTCTCCCGCCACAAGTTCGTTCCGTCGAAGCGCATCAATCTGGAGCTGGCGCTTCCGTGAGGATGTAGGTCGGGCTTGAGCCCGACTCGGCGCATTTGTCGGGCTGAAGCCCTACATCATGTGGATCGACACCCACTGCCACACCAAGTACTCCTACGACAACTGGCTGGAGCCGCTCGACCTGATCCGGCGCGCCCGGGCCATCGGCCTGGACGGCATCGTGGTCACCGAGCACCATTCCTACGAGGCGTCCGCACCGGTGGAGGCGATCGGCCGGGAGGAGGGGCTGCTGGTGCTGCGCGGCGTGGAAATCTCCACCGACAAGGGCCATCTGCTGGCCTACGGCGTCCACGATGACGGGTGGAACGTCTGGGGGCGGGACAACTACCTGCCCATGGAGGCGGTGATCGAGCGGCTGACGGATCTGGGCGCGATCTGCGTACCAGCCCATCCGTTCCGCGAGATGGGCGCCTGCAGCCTGCTGGAGGGTCTGCTGGACCTGAAGGGAATCACCGCCGTCGAGACCCACAACGGCGGTAACCAGGAGGCGGACAACGAGCTGGCGATCGTCGCGGCCGGCCATCTCGGCCTTCCCGCCCTGGGCGGCAGCGACTGCCACAAGGCGGCGGCGGCAGGCCGCTGCGCCACCCGCTTCTCGGTGCCGGTACGCGATATGGCCGGCTTCATCGCGGCCGTCAGGCAGGGCGCATGCCGCGCCCATTACTATCCGGGATTCGGGGCAGGGGAAGCGGCGCGCATCCCATGACGGCGCCGCGCCGCATCAGGCGGTGGTCCGCTCCACGGGCTCGTTCAATACCAGCCAGTACAACCCCAGCTGGCCCACCGCGTAGATGAACTTCTCGAAGTCCACGGGCTTGCGGATGTAGCTGTTGGCGCCCAGGCTGTAGCCTTCGAAGATATCCTGCTGTTCCTTGGAGGTGGTGAGGATGACCACCGGCAGCAGGCTGGTGCGCTCGTCGGCACGCACCCGGCGCAGCACCTCCAGACCGTCGATGCGCGGCAGCTTGAGATCCAGCAGAATCACTGCGGGCATGAGGGTCAGGTCGCGCCCGCTGTGGCTGCCCATTCCGAACAGATAATCCAGGGCCTCGACGCCGTCGCGGGCGACCACCACGGGATTGGAGATGCGGTTCTTGTTGAACGCGCGCAGAGTAAGCGCCTCGTCGTCGGGGTTGTCCTCGACGAGCAGAATTGGCCTTTCTGTTGTCATGATTCCCTTTACGTGAGAGTAAAGTAGAAAGTTGCACCTTGCTCGATCGCCGCTTCCGCCCAGATACGTTCCCCGTGGCGCTGAACGATGCGATTCACAATGGCCAGTCCGATTCCCGTGCCTTCGAAATCGGAGACTTGGTGCATGCGTTGGAAAGGCGCGAACAGTTTGGTCGCATGGCGCATGTCGAAACCGGCCCCGTCGTCCCGTACAAAATACACTGGCTTGCCCTCCCGATGCAAGATGCCAAGCTCTATGCTCGCGGTTTCATGCTTCGCCGTGAACTTCCATGCATTGCGCAGCAGATCGTTGAGGGCGATGGTCAAGAGATTCGGATCGCCATTGACCTCCAGCTCGGGCGCGATGGTGACGATGACCCGGCGCTCGGGACTGAGTTGCACGAGCTCGTTCATGATCTGTTCGGCGATGCGGCTCAGGTGGCGCCGGGAAACACCGCTGAGCAACCGGGCCAAACGGCACACCACAGCGATGGGCTTGAAACGGAAGGGTGCCAAGGACGGCGAGTCCGCGCCGGGCTAGGGCAGTTGCTCGCGCCGCAGCAGGAATACCTTGTCCGCGCCTCCCGCCGTCTCCAACCAGGTGAAATCGAGACCGGGGAAGGCTGCTTCGGCGAAGGGGCGGTTGTCTCCCACCTCCACCACCAGGATGCCGCCGGGCTTGAGGTGCCGCGCGGCCGCGGCCAGGATGCGCCTGACGATGTCCATGCCATCGTCACCGGCCGCCAGTGCTATATCGGGCTCGTGGCGGTACTCTTGAGGCAGCTGCGCCATGGCCGCGCCGGTGACGTAGGGCGGATTGGAGACGATGACATCGTAACGGCGGCCCTCCAGGGCGGCGAACAGATCCGACTGGACCAGCTCGAGGCGCTGTTCCAGACCGTAGTCGCACACGTTGCGCCGGGCCACTTCCAGGGCGTCGGCCGACAGGTCCACCGCGTCCACCCGCGCCTGGGGAAAGGCATGGGCGAGCAGAATGGCCAGGCAGCCGGAGCCGGTGCACAAATCCAGGGCGTCGGTCACCGCGCCAGGGTCGTCGATCCACGGCGCCAAGCCCTCCTGGATCAGCTCAGCGATGTGGGAGCGCGGGATGATGACGCGCTGGTCCACGTAGAAGCGGAAATCGCCCAGCCACGCCTCGTGGGTGAGATAGGCCGCCGGCAGCCGCTCGGTGATGCGGCGGGTGATGATCCCCAGCACCTTGTTCCGTTCCTCGGCTGTCAGGTGCGCGTCCAGGAAGGGCTCCAGCCGCTCGGGCGGCAGATGCAGGGTGTGCAGGATCAGGTAGGCCGCCTCGTCGTAGGCATTGTCGGTGCCGTGGCCGAAGGCGAGCCCGGCCTCGTTGAAGCGGCTCACGGCGTAGCGCAGGAAATCCCGCAGGGTGATCAGGTTTTCCATAGGCGCACGCCTGTCAGGGCGCCAGCAGGGCCGCCAGCACCCGCTCGTAAATGCGGCTCAGGGCCTCCACGTCGGCCACCGGCACGCATTCGTTGAGCTTGTGGATGGTGGCGTTGGACGGCCCCAGTTCGATGACCTCGGGACAGATGTCGGCGATGAAGCGCCCGTCGGAAGTGCCGCCGCTGGTGGACAGCTCCGTGTCGCCGCCCGTCTCGGCGCGGATGGCGGCGCTCACCGCTTCCACCAGGCAGCCGCGCGGCGTCAGGTAGGGCTTGCCCGACAGGGTCCACTCCAGCTCGTAGTCCACGCCATGGCGGTCGAGGATCTCATGCACGCGCTTCTTGAGGCCGTCCGGGGTACTGGCGGTGGAGAAGCGGAAGTTGAACAGGATTTCGGCGCTGCCCGGGATCACGTTGTCGGCGCCGGTGCCCGCGTGCATGTTGGAGACCTGCCAGGTGGTGGGCGGAAAGTACTCGTTGCCCTGGTCCCACACGGTGGCGGCCAGCTCGGCCAGGGCCGGCGCCACCGTGTGCACCGGGTTCTTCGCCAGGTGCGGGTAGGCCACATGGCCCTGCACGCCCTTCACCAGCAGCCGCCCCGACAGGGAGCCGCGCCGGCCGTTCTTGATGGTGTCCCCCAGGCGTGCCACCGAAGTGGGTTCGCCGACGATGCAGAAATCCGGCTTCTCCCCCCGTGCCGCCAGGGCTTCCACCACCCGGACGGTGCCGTCCACCGCCTTGCCCTCCTCGTCGGAGGTGAGCAGCAGCGCCACGGAACCGCGGCGCCGGCCGCCTGCCACGAAGCGCTCGACGGCGGTGACGAAGGCGGCGATGGACGACTTCATGTCGGCGGCACCGCGACCGTAGAGCATGCCGTCGCGCTCCTCGGGCGCGAAGGGGTCGGAGCGCCAGGCCTCGCGCGGGCCGGGCGGCACCACGTCGGTGTGGCCGGCGAAGCACAGCAGCGGCTCCTCGGTGCCCAGCCGCGCCCACAGGTTGCACACACCGTTGCGGTCCATGCGCTCCAGGCGGAAGCCCAGGGGCGACAGCCGTTCGGCTACCAGATCGAGGCAGCCCGCGTCCTCGGGCGTGACCGAGCGGCGGGCGATGAGCTGGCGCGCCAGCTCCAGGGTGGATCTCTGTTGCATGGGGTTTTTCGTCAGCCGGCGTCGTCCAGGTTCAGGGTGAATTCCCGGAACGAGGCGCCGTTGGAGTTTTCGAATTCCAGGGAGGGCGCGCTGGGCTTGGACGCAGGCTCGCCGCCCGGCGCGCTGAACTGGGAATTGTTGATCAGCCAGGACAGGTTGGTGGGCGAGTCGGCGTTGGCCAGGGCCTCTTCCAGGGTGATGGCGTTCTCCCGGTAGAGGCGGAACAGATCCTGCTCGAAAGTCTGGGAACCCGGGGCCAGGCTTTGCTCCATGGCCTCCTTGATGGCGTTGACTTCGCCTCTTTCGATCAGCTCCTGGATGTGGCGCGTATTGAGCAGGATCTCCACCGCGGGAATGCGCTTGCCGTCGGGCTTCTTCACCAGGCGCTGGGAAATGATGCCGCGCAGGCTCACCGACAGGTCGAGATACAGGGCCGGGCGGTTCTCCAGGGGGAAGAAGTTGATGATGCGGTTGAGCGCGTGATAGCTGTTGTTGGCGTGCAGCGTGGCCAGGCACAGGTGGCCGGTCTGGGCGTAGGCCAGGGCGGCGCTCATGGTCTCCTTGTCACGGATCTCGCCGATCAGGATGCAGTCGGGCGCCTGGCGCATGGCGTTCTTGAGGGCATTCTCCCAGCTCTTGGTGTCCAGCCCGATCTCGCGCTGGTTCACCACCGACTTCTTGTGCTTGAACAGATACTCGATGGGGTCCTCGACGGTGAGGATGTGGCCGGTGCGGTTGGCATTGCGGTGGTCCAGCATGGCGGCGATGGTGGTGGACTTGCCCGAACCGGTCGATCCCGCCACCAGCACCAGTCCGCGCTTCTCCATGATGATCTCCGCCAGGGTGGCGGGCAGGGACAGCTCCTCCAGCTTGGGGATTTCGCCCTGGATGAAGCGCACCACGATGCTGATGCTGTTGCGCTGCCAGAACATGTTGATGCGGAAGTTGCCCACGTCGCGCACGCCGATGGAGATGTTGATCTCCTTCTCCTGCTCGAAGTGGCGCACCTGCTCCGGCGTCAGCATCTCGTAGGCCATGTGCCGGATAACCTCCGGCTGCATGATCTGCTGGTTGATGGGCTGGGTGTTGCCCTGGATCTTGATGTGTATGGGCGCGCCGGCGGAAACGAAGATGTCCGACGCCTTCCTTTCCGCCATCAGCTGGAACAGCTTGTCGAAGATCATGCCACCCCCACTCGAACGTTGAGCGTCACGCCCCAACGTTATCGTCTCAAGCCCCGCGCAGCAGCTCGTTGATGCCTACCTTGGCGCGGGTCTTGGCATCGACCCGCTTGACGATGACGGCGCAATAGAGGCTGTACTTGCCGTCGGCGGAGGGCAGGTTGCCGGACACCACTACCGAGCCTGCCGGGATGCGGCCGTAGCTCACTTCGCCCGTCTCCCGGTCGTAGATCTTGGTGCTCTGGCCGATGTACACGCCCATGGAGATGACCGAGTTCTCCTCGACGATCACGCCCTCGACGATCTCCGAGCGCGCGCCGATGAAGCAGTTGTCCTCGATGATGGTGGGATTGGCCTGAAGCGGCTCCAGCACGCCGCCGATGCCCACGCCGCCGGACAGGTGCACGTTCTTGCCGATCTGGGCGCAGGAGCCGACGGTGGCCCAGGTGTCCACCATGGTGCCCTCGTCCACGTAGGCGCCGATATTCACGTAGGAGGGCATGAGCACGGCGTTGCGGGCGATGAAGGCGCCGCGCCGCGCCGTCGCCGGCGGCACCACACGAAAACCGCCGCGCTCGAACTGCTCCCGGTCGTACTTGGCGAACTTGAGGGGCACCTTGTCGAAATACTTGGTGTCGCCGGCGCCCATGATGCGATTGTCTTCCAGGCGGAAGGACAGCAGCACCGCCTTCTTGATCCACTGGTGGGTCACCCACTCGCCGCCGATCTTCTCGGCCACCCGCAGCTTGCCCTGGTCGAGCAGGCCGAGCACCTGTTCCACGGCCTCGCCCAGTTTGGCGGGCGCGCTTCCCGGCTTGATGTTGGCGCGGTCTTCCCACGCCTGTTCGATGACTTGTTGAAATTCCTGCATGGCGTTCTTCTAGAGGGTTAAGGAAGGTTCCTGCAAAAGGCCTGGATGCGGCTGGCCGCCTCGAGGCAATCCGCCAGGGGGGCGACCAGGGCGATGCGCACGAAGTTCTCGCCTGGGTTCACACCCCCGGCGCTGCGCGCGAGATAGCTGCCCGGCAGGACGGTTACATTATAGGCGCGGTACAACTCCCGGGCGAACTCTGTGTCGGCCATGGGCGTGCGCGCCCAGAGATAGAAGCCGGCCTGGGGCCTCGCCACCTGCAAATGGGCCGCAATCATGGGCGTCACGGCGGCGAACTTCTCCCGGTACAGGCGGCGGTTTTCCGTCACATGGTCCTCGTCCCCCCAGGCGGCGATGCTCGCCTGCTGCACCGCCGGGTTCATGGCGCTGCCGTGGTAGGTGCGGTACAGCAGGAACTGCTTGAGCACGCGGGCATCGCCGGCGACAAAGCCGGAGCGCATGCCGGGAACGTTGGAGCGCTTGGACAGGCTGGAGAACACCACCAGCCCGCGGTAGTCGTCGCGGCCCAGCTGGCGCGCCGCCTGCAGCGCGCCCAGGGGCGGCTCGTCGAAATAGATCTCCGAATAGCACTCGTCGCTGGCGATGACGAAGTTGTAGCGGTCCGACAGCTCAAACAGCTGGCGCCACTCGTCCAGGGTCAGGACCTTTCCGGTCGGGTTGCCGGGCGAGCAGACATAGACCAGCTGCACCCGGTCCCATACGGCCGGGGGCAGGTGGGCGAAATCGGAGGCGAAGCCGTTTTCCGGCAAATGGTTGAGAAACACCGGGGAGGCGCCGGCGAGCAGGGCGCCACCCTCGTAGATCTGGTAGAAGGGATTGGGGCACAGTACCTGCGGCTCGCTCTTGGAGGCGTCGATGACGCACTGGGCGAAGGCGAACAAGGCCTCGCGCGAGCCGTTCACCGGCAGCACCTGGGTGACCGGATCCAGGGGCGGTATGCCGTAGCGCCGCGCCAGCCAGCCGGCAATGGCGGCGCGCAGGGCGTCGCTTCCTGCCGTCGTGGGATAATGCGCCAGCCCGGCCAGGGCGGCCGTCAGCGCCGCCTTGATGAATTCGGGCGTCTCATGCTGGGGTTCGCCGATGGACAGGCGGATCTCGCGCAATTCCGCCGGCGGCGTCACGCCGTGAAACAGCAGGCGCAGTTTTTCGAACGGATAGGGTTGGAGCTTGACGAGATGCGGATTCACGATGGCCCGGGAAGGCAGCGCCTTGGCTTTGATGCAAAGGGCGCATTATAAGCGATGAAGAGCGCCGACCCCGCCAAGACCCTGGCCGTCTCCGCCCTGCTCGCCGGTGCCGTGGTGTGGGGCGTGATCTGGTATCCCTATCGCGTGCTGGAAGGTGCGGGTGTCTCCGGCGCCCTGTCGTCCACCCTGACTTATCTGGCGGCGCTGCTGCTGGGCCTGGCGGTGCTGCGCAAGGCCTGGCGCCAGGCGCGCTGGTCCTGGATGCTGGTGCCTATCGCCCTGGCGGGCGGGGGCTGCAACCTGGGCTATGTCCTCGCCACCCTCCATGGCGAAGTCATGAGGGTGCTGCTGCTGTTCTACCTGGCGCCCCTGTGGACCGTGCTGCTGTCGCGCCTGCTGCTGGGGGAGCGGCTCACCGTCGCCGGTGCCGCCGTCATCGGCTTTTCCGTCGCCGGCGCCTTCATCATGCTGTGGCACCCGGCCCTGGGCATGCCGTTCCCGCGCAGCGGCGCAGAGTGGATCGGCATGGCGTCGGGCCTGCTGTTCGCCCTGACCAACGTCCTGGTGCGGCGCGCCGCCCATCTGACCATCGAGGTGAAGTCCCTGGCGGTGTTCGCGGGCGTGGTGGTGCTGGGCCTGGCGGCGCTGCCCCTGGAAGGCGCCGAGACAGGCGTGCACCATGCGCCGAGCATCTGGCTGGTGATAGTGGTGATCGGCCTGGTGCTGCTGGTCATCAATCTGGTCGTGCAGTACGGACTGATGCGCACACCGGCCAATCAGGCAATTGTGATCCTGTTGTCCGAGCTGGTGGTGGCGGCCGTGTCCTCCTGGCTGCTGGCGGGCGAGGCCATGTCCGCCCAGGAATGGCTGGGCGGCGCCATGATCGTCACCGCCAGCCTGTTCTCCGGACGGCTGGAGCAGAAGCCTGCCTAACCGCGCGTGTTGGACTGCGGGGGAAACGCCATCAGCGGCACCGGCTCCGCCGGTTTCCAGCCTTCCTTGCGGTGTTCCGCCACCACGTTGGTGAAGATGCCGCCGCGCACGTAGAACTTGGCGGTGAGGCGCATGTAGCGCGGCTTGGTGGCCTGCACCAGGTCGTCCAGGATGCGGTTGGTGACCGCCTCGTGGAAAGCCCCCTCGTTACGGTAGGACCAGATATACAGCTTCAGGCTTTTCAGCTCGATGCAGGTCTTGTCGGGAATGTAGTCGAGCACCAGGGTGGCGAAATCCGGCTGCCCGGTCTTCGGGCACAGGCAGGTGAATTCCGGAATCTCCATGTGAATGTGGTAGTCCCGGGCCGGCAGCGGGTTGGGGAAGGTTTCGAGGGTCTTGGACGGCTGGCTTGGCATGGCGAATATTCGGAGCCCGAATCGGAGATGCTATTATATCGGCCCAATTTCCCAAGGCGCCGGGCACGGACCGCGGCGCTGCACCAACAACTCATTTCTAGAGCACAGTGCGCCTGACCAAGCTTAAACTTGCCGGGTTCAAGACCTTCGTGGACCCGACGTCGGTTCTGTTGCCCGGCCAGCTCGTGGGCGTAGTCGGCCCCAACGGCTGCGGCAAATCCAACATCATAGACGCGGTGCGCTGGGTATTGGGCGAGTCCAAGGCCGCGGCCCTGCGCGGCGAGTCGATGCAGGACGTGATCTTCAACGGCTCGACCCAGCGCAAGCCCGTGAGCCGCGCCAGCGTCGAGCTGCACTTCGACAACTCCCAGGGCCGCGCCGCCGGCCAGTGGTCCCAGTATGCGGAGATCTCGGTCAAGCGCGTGCTCGAGCGCAACGGCGATTCGTCCTATTTCATCAACAACATGCAGGTGCGCCGGCGCGACGTCATCGACCTGTTCCTGGGCACCGGCCTGGGGCCGCGCGCCTACGCCATCATCGAGCAGGGCATGATCTCGCGCATCATCGAGGCCAAGCCCGAGGAGCTGCGCTTCTTCCTGGAAGAGGCGGCCGGCGTCACCAAGTACAAGGAAAGACGCAAGGAAACCGAGAACCGCCTGGCCGATGCCCGGGAAAACCTGGCGCGGGTGGACGACATCCGCAACGAACTGGGCAATCAGATCGTCAAGCTGGAGGTCCAGGCCGAAGTCGCCCAGAAATACCACGAGCTGCAGGGGCAGCTGGTGCGTCGCCAGAGCCTGCTGTGGCTGTACAAGCGCAACGAGGCGCGCTCCGACCGGGAGCGCCTGGCGCGCGAGGTGGAGAAGATCGCCACGCGCCTGGAGCAGGAGACCGCCAACCTGCGCGAGCTGGAAGCCAAGCTGGAACAGTCGCGCAGCGCCCACTACGAGGCGTCCGATGCCCTGCATGCGGCCCAAAGCGAGATGTTCGCCGCCAACGCCGACGTGGCGCGCCTGGAGGCGGAGCTGCAGCACCTGCGCGACGCGCGCGCGCGCCTGGAGGCGCGCCTGGCGCAACTGCACAACGACGAGGGCCACTGGCGCGGCCAGGCCCAGCAGCTGGAGCAGGACGAGCGCCGCTGGCAGGAGCTGCTGGAGAATGCGCGCCTGCGCGTGGCGGCCTGTGCCGCGCGCCACGAGGAGGCCGCGGCGCGCCTGCCCGAGGCGGAGTCCGCCCTGCAGGAGGCCGAGGCGGCGGCGAGCGGCGCCCGGCGCGAGCTGGCCCAGGCGGAGCAGAACCTGCGGGTGGAAGAAGCCCACCGCAGCCATGCGGACAAGGCCCTGGACAACCTGTCCCTGCGCCGCACGCGCCTGGAGGACGACCGCGCCGCCCTGGCCGAGCCGGACATGGCGGCCCTGGAGCAGCTGCGCAGCCAGCAGGCGCAGCTGGAAGCAGAACTGGCGGCCAGGCGCGATCGGGTCGAGGAGCTGGAAGCGCGCCTGCCCGAGTGGGACGCCCAGCGCCGCGGCGCCCTGGAGCGCCAGCAGGGCGCCCTCAAGGCCCTCACGGAAGCCCGCGCCCGGCGCGACGCCCTGCAGCAGCTGCAGGAGCGGGTGCAGCAGAACGGGGAACTGGGTGACTGGCTGAAGCGCCACGGCCTGGAGGCGGTGGAACCGCTGTGGCGCCACCTGCAGGTGGAGCCGGGCTGGGAGACCGCCCTGGAGGCGGTGCTGCGCGAGCGTCTTGCCGCCCTGGCCGACGTGGACCAGGCCGCCGCCGAGCGCGCCCTGGCGGACCCGCCGCCGGTGACCCTGGCCCTGGCCTTCCCCGGCCACGACGGCGAAGGCGACGGCGACGCCCTGGAGTCGGATGTCCCCCTGCGTGACAAGGTGCGCTGCCAGGATGCGCGCTGGCAGGCGGCCCTGGCCGAGTGGTTGCGCGACGTCTACGTCACCGAGGACCCGGCCTGGCTGGCGGCGCGCCGCGCGGGCCTGCCGGCCGGGCGCATCTGGGTGAGCCAGGCGGGGCACGTGGTGTCCCGTCACGGCTTCATCCTCTACGTGCCCGAGGCGCGCACCCACGGCGTGCTGGAACGCCAGCGGGAAATCGATCAGCTGAGCGAAGAGACGGTGCACCTGGAGGAGGAGGCGGGCATCGCCGCCGCCACCCTGGAGGCGGCCGAGTCCGGACTGCGCGAGCACCAGGCCATGCTGAGCGACGCCCGCGGCGAGGTCGAGGAGCTGCGCCAGAGCGCCCATCGGGTGCAGATGGACGCGGTCAAGCTGAATCAGGCGGTGCAGCGCTACCAGGAGCGGGTGGCGCAGCTGGAGCGCGACCTGGAGGAGGTGGCCCTGGCGGAGGAAAGCGAGCGGGGCCACAAGCTGCAGGCGGAGGCGGAGGCGGCGCGCCTGGCCTCGGTGGTGGCCGAGTGCCGCGCCCGGGTGGAGGCGGCGACCGAAACCCACCGCAGCCGTGACACGGCGCTGCGCGAGCTGCGCGCCGCGGAACAGGCCCTGGCGCGCGAGCTGCAGGAGGCGCGTTTCTCCGAACGGGAATGCGCCACCAAGCTGGAGGAAATCGGCCGCTCCCGGGAAGTGGCGGCGCGCCAGCTGGAGCGCATCGCCTCGGAGCTGGAGGTGGCGGGCCAGGAGCGCGCCACCTTCGACGAGGAGGCCCTGCAGGAGCAATTGCAGCAGGCCCTGGAGCTGCGCCGCGCGCGCGAGGAGGCCCTGCACCAGTGCCGCGATCACCTGGAAGGTATCTCGGCCCAGCTGCGCGCCCTGGAGGAGGCGCGCCTGAAGAGCGAGCAGAGTCTCAATCCCCTGCGTGACCGGATCGGCGACCTGCGCCTCAAGGAGCAGGCCGCCCAGTTGAACGAGGAGCAGTACGCTTCGCGCTTCGCCGAGCTTGCTGCCTGCGAGGACGAGCTGCAGCCGGAACTCACGCGCGAGGTGAAGGAGGCGTCGCTCCAGGCGGACATCGCCCGCCTTCACGAGGATATCGCCGCCCTGGGGGCGGTCAACCTGGCGGCCCTGGATGAACTGGCCGCCGCGCGCGAGCGCAAGGGCTTCCTGGACAGCCAGTCGGAGGACCTCACCCAGGCCATCACCACCCTGGAGGATGCCATCCGCCGCATCGACCGCGAGACGCGGGAGCAGCTGCAGAACACTTACAACCAGGTGAACGGCCATTTCGGCGCCCTGTTCCCCCAGTTGTTCGGCGGCGGCGAGGCCAAGCTGGTGCTCACTGGGGAGGAGATCCTGGATGCGGGCATCCAGGTCATCGCCCAGCCGCCGGGCAAGAAGAACAGCACCATCCACCTGCTGTCGGGCGGCGAGAAGGCGCTCACGGCCATCGCCCTGGTGTTCTCCCTGTTCCAGCTCAACCCGGCGCCCTTCTGCATGCTCGACGAGGTGGACGCGCCCCTGGACGACACCAACACCGAGCGCTTCTGCCACATGGTCAAGCGCATGTCCCAGCACACCCAGTTCCTCTACATCAGCCACAACAAGATCACCATGGAGATGGCCCAGCAGCTCATCGGCGTCACCATGCAGGAGCGCGGCGTGTCGCGCGTGGTGGAAGTGGACATCGAGGAGGCGCTGCGCATGCGCGAGGAGGTGGCAGCATGAGCCAATCGGCCGGGGGCGCGAAAACCGGATGGGGGGCGGCGTGAGCGATCTGCAACTGGCGCTCATCATTCTGGGCGTGGCCCTGGTGGCGGCGGTCCTGGGCTACAACAAATGGCAGGAGCGCAAGCACCGCAAGTTGGCGGAACAGGCCTTCCGCTCGGAGCATCCCGACGTGTTGCTGCATGCCGGAAACCCGCCGCCCGAGGCGGCCGTTGATCCCCTGGCGCAGCGCATCGAGCCGACCCTGGCGGCGCCGGAGCCCGAGCCGCAGCCCGAGGCCGAGCCCCTGGGCGAGGCGGCCGGGCCGCCGCCCGCCGAACTGGCGGACGAGCGCATTGATTGCCTGGTGCGGCTGGAATGCGCCGAAGGCATTGCCGCCGGCCACCTGTGGCAGGCCCAGCGTCAGGCCTTCGCCGAATTGGCGCGTCCGGTGCGCTGGTTGGGGCTGGACGAGGGGCGCAGCCGGTGGCTGGCACTGACGCCTCACGACGCCGGCTCCTATCGCCGCCTGTGGGCGGCGCTGCAAGTAGCGGATCGCCGCGGCGCCGTAACGGAAGCGGAGCTGGCCCTGTTCCTGGGTGGCGTGCAGCATCTGGCGGAGCAATTCCTGGCGGTGGCGGACATGCCGTCGCGGGCGGAAATCCTGGCCCAGGCCGCCGAAGTGGACCGCTTGTGCGCCAGCGTGGATGTGCAGATCGGCGTCAACGTGGTGAGCCGCGACGGCCATGCCTTCGCCGGCACCAAGCTGCGCGGCCTGGCCGAGGCGGCCGGCCTGGCGCTGCAGGGCGACGGGCTGTTCCATTGCGCCGACGAGCAGGGGGCGACGCTGTTCACCCTCGGCAACCTTGAGCCGGCCTTGTTCGCGCCCCAGGAAATGAAGACCCTGAGCACCCACGGGCTCACCTTCACCCTGGACGTGCCGCGTGTGGCTGGCGGCGTGGCCGCTTTCGACCGCATGATCGCCGTGGCCCGCCAGCTGTGTCACGGCCTGGACGGCGTGCTGGTGGACGACAACCGCACACCCCTGGGTGACAATTCCATTGCCATGATCCGCAAGAGCGTCGGCCAGTTCCAGGAGCAGATGCAGCGCCAGGGCATCACTCCCGGGGGCGAGCTGGCGCTGCGGCTGTTCTCCTAGCAGTCGGCTATGACCGCCAGCCGCGACCTGGAGGCGAAGGTGCGCGCCCTGCGTGAGGAAATCGAGCGCCACAACTACAACTACTATGTCCTGGATGCGCCCACCATCCCGGATGCCGAGTACGACCGCCTGTTCCGCGAGCTGCAGGCCCTGGAGGCGCAGCACCCGGAGCTGGTCACGCCCGACTCGCCCACCCAGCGGGTGGGGGCGCCGCCCCTGCCCGAGTTCCGGGCGGTCACCCATCGCGTCCCCATGCTGTCCCTGGCCAACGCCTTCGAGGACGAGGACGTGGCGGCCTTCGACCGGCGCGTGCGCGAGGGCCTGGGCCAGGACCGGATCGACTATGCCGTCGAGCCCAAGTTCGACGGACTGGCCATCAGCCTGACCTACGAGGACGGCCGCTTCGTCCTGGGCGCCACCCGGGGCGACGGCTATACGGGGGAGGACGTCACCGCCAACCTGCGCACCGTGCGCAGCATCCCCCTGCGGCTGCGCACGGAACGGGCGCCGCGCCGCGTGGAAGTGCGCGGCGAGGTGCTGATCATGAAGCGGGACTTCGAACGCCTCAACGCCGCCCAGCGCGAGGCAGGCGAGAAGGAGTTTGCCAACCCGCGCAACGCCGCCGCCGGCAGCCTGCGCCAGCTCGATTCGCGCATCACCGCCAGGCGGCCGCTGCGCTTCTTCGCCTACACCCTGGCCGGCGCCGACGGCTTCGCCCTGCCGCCGACCCAGGCGGAGCTGCTGGACACCCTGGCCGAATGGGGCCTGCCGGTGTCGCCGGAGCGGCGTGTGGTGCGCGGCCTGGACGGCCTGCTCGACTACTACCGGGACATGGCGGCCAGGCGCGAGGCGCTGCCCTACGAGATCGACGGGGTGGTGTACAAGGTCAATCGCCTTGATTACCAGGAGCGGCTGGGCTTCGTGTCGCGGGCGCCGCGCTTCGCCGTCGCCCACAAGTTTCCCGCCCAGGAGGCGCTGACCGAGCTGGTGGCCATCGACGTGCAGGTGGGCCGCACCGGTGCGCTGACGCCGGTGGCCCGCTTGAAGCCCGTGTTCGTCGGCGGCGTCACGGTGACCAACGCCACCCTGCATAACGAGGACGAGATCCGGCGCAAGGACGTGCGCATCGGCGACACGGTCATCGTGCGCCGGGCCGGAGACGTCATCCCCGAGGTGGTGGCGGTGGTGCCGGAGCGGCGCACCGGCAAGGAGCAGCCTTTCGTCATGCCCACGCGCTGCCCGGTATGCGGCTCCCACGTGGAACGGCCGGCGGACGAGGCGGTGGCGCGGTGCACGGGCGGGCTGGTGTGCCCGGCCCAGCGCAAGCAGGCGCTGCTGCATTTCGCCTCGCGCCGCGCCATGGACATCGAGGGCCTGGGCGACAAGCTGGTCGAGCAGCTGGTGGACCACCACCTGGTGCGCAGTCCGGCCGATCTGTATAAGCTGGGCCTGGCGGCCCTGGCCAGCCTGGAGCGCATGGGGGAAAAATCGGCGGGCAATCTGCTCGCCGCCATCGAGAAGAGCAAGAAGACCACCCTGGCGCGCTTCATCTATGCTTTAGGCATCCGCAACGTGGGCGAGGCGACAGCCAAGGACCTGGCGCGCCACTTCGGCAGCATGGACGCCCTGATGGACGCCGACGAGCAGGCGCTGCTGGAAGTGCCGGACGTGGGGCCGGTGGTGGCGGCCAGCATACGGGAATTCTTCCGGGAGCCCCACAACCGGGAAGTGATCGAGCAGTTGCGCGCCGCCGGCGTCCATTGGCAGGAGAGCGAACCGGCGGCGCGGGCCCGCGGCCGCCTGGCGGGCAAGACCGTCGTCCTGACCGGGACCCTGCCCAGTCTTTCGCGGGAGCTGGCCACCGCCCTGATCGAGGCCGAGGGCGGCAAGGTGAGCGGCTCGGTGTCGCGCAAGACCGACTACGTGGTGGCGGGGGCCGATCCAGGTTCCAAGCTGGCCAAGGCCAACGAGCTGGGCGTGACGGTGCTGGACGAAGAAGGCTTGATGCGCCTGCTGCAGCAGAAAGGAGAGTGACCAGATGAAAAGCGAGATCAAGAAGGCGGTGTTCCCGGTGGCGGGGCTGGGATCGCGCTTCCTGCCGGCCACCAAGGCCAGCCCCAAGGAAATGATGCCCATCGTGGACAAGCCCCTGATCCAGTATGCGGTGGAAGAGGCCTGCGCTGCAGGCATCACCGACATGGTGTTCATCACCGGACGCACCAAGCGCGCCATCGAGGACCACTTCGACAAGGCCTACGAAATCGAATCGGAGCTGGCCGCCCGGGGCAAGAACGATCTGCTGCAGCTGTTGCAGGACACGGTGCCCAAGGGCATCAACTGCATCTATATCCGCCAGTCGGAGCCCCTGGGCCTGGGACATGCGGTGCTGTGCGCGGCGCCGGTGGTGGGCGACGAGCCCTTTGCCGTGCTCCTGGCGGACGACCTGATCGACGGCGAGGTGCCCATCATGCGCCAGATGGTGTCGGTGTTCGAGGAACAGCAATGCTCGCTGCTGGGCGTGCAGCAGGTGCCGCGGGAGCACACGCGCCAGTACGGCATCGTCAGCACCGCCGGCGATGCGCCCGGCCCCCGGGCGATCACCGGCATCGTGGAGAAGCCGGCGCCGGAACAGGCCCCTTCGACCCTGGCGGTGGTGGGCCGCTACATCCTCACGCCGCGCATCTTCGAGCTGCTGCGCCGGGTGCAGCCGGGGTCGGGCGGCGAGATCCAGCTCACCGACGCCATCGCCGCGCTGCTGGAGCATGAAAAGGTATTGGCCTATCCTTTCACTGGAACCCGCTACGATTGCGGCTCCAAGTTCGGCTACCTGCAGGCGACCGTCGCTTTCGGCTGCAAGCACCCGGAAGTGGGAGAAGAGTTCTCCGCCTACCTGGCGCAGCTAAACCGCATTTAGGGCCCGGACTTTATCGCAGCCTAGAAAAGTCTTATGGCTCGGGTCGTTAATAAGAATATACTAATATTTCTGGCTTGCGGCCGGGACCCAACGACAGAGCGAGGAGAGACGGTATGGCAGACAAATTGATGATCGTGATGGTGAACACCGACCCGAGGAACGGCCCCGAATTGGGCGCGCCGTTCTTTCAGGCGACCGTTGCCGCGGCGATGGAGTATGAAGTGGAAGTGATCCTCACGGCCGGCGCCGGTGCCCTGGCGGTCAAGGGCGTGGCGGAAAAGCTGCGGGTGAAGGAGGGCTCGCCCAAGACCGTCTATGACTTCATCAAGGACGCCCACGAGGCCGGCGTGAAGTTCAAGGTGTGCACGCCCACCCTGGACCTTTGGGGCGAAGACCTGATCCCGGAGATCGAGGAGACCGTGGGCGGCGCCTACGTCATCTCCCAGGCCATGGACGACGACGTCGTCACGTTCACTTATTGAGGGCAAGGTGCTATCGGCGGCGGAAGCAAAGGAAATCCTGGCCTCGGCGGACCTGATCTGCCCGGAGGAGGAAGTGGCCGCCGCCGTGCGGCGCGTGGCGCAAGAAGTGGAGCGGGTGCTGGGGGATGCCTGTCCCTTGGTGCTCAGTGTCATGGGCGGCGCCGTGGTGTTTACCGGGCAGCTGCTGCCCCTGCTGCGTTTCCCCCTGCACTTCGACTACGTGCACGTCACCCGTTATGGCTCGGCCACCGCGGGCGGAGAACTGCGCTGGATCGCCGCGCCGCGCCAGTCTGTGGCAGGCCGCACCCTGCTGGTGGTGGACGACATCCTGGACGAAGGCATCACCCTGGCGGCGATCAAGCGCCAGCTCCTGGAACTGGGGGCGGCTTCCGTCTATACCGCCGTGTTCGCCGACAAGCAGATCGGTCGGGAGAAGCCCATCGCCGCCGACTTCGTCGGCGTGCGGCTGCCCAACCGCTACGTGTTCGGCTTCGGTATGGACGTGTCGGGCGCCTGGCGCAATCTGCCGGCGATCTACGCCGTCAAGGGCATGTAATTCTTAAGCTGCCATTTCGCGGGCCTGGCGGCGCCGCTCGTGTTCCTTCAGGTAGCGCTTGCGCAGCCGGATCGATTTGGGCGTGATCTCCACCAGCTCGTCGTCGGCGATGAACTCCACGGCGCTCTCCAGGGTGAGCTGGATGGGCGGCGTGAGCAGGATGGCCTCGTCCTTGCCTGAGGCGCGGATGTTGGTGAGCTGCTTGGTCCGGATGGGGTTCACCACCAGGTCGTTGTCGCGCGAGTGGATGCCGATGATCATCCCCTCGTAGAGCGGGTCCCCGGGGCTGACGAACATGCGGCCGCGCTCCTGCAGCTTCCACAGGGCATAGGCCACCGCTTCGCCCTGCTCGGCGGAGATGAGCACGCCATTGCGGCGCTCGGCGATGTCACCCTTCAGGGGCGCATATTCGTCGAACACATGGCTCATGATGCCGGTGCCCCGGGTCATGGTGAGAAAATCCGACTGGAAGCCGATCAAGCCGCGCGCCGGGATGCGGTATTCCAGGCGCACTCGGCCCTTGCCGTCCGGCTGCATGTCCTGCAGGTCGCCGCGGCGCCGCCCCAGCTCCTCCATCACGGCGCCCTGGTGGGCTTCCTCGCAGTCGACGGTGAGCATTTCGTACGGCTCGCACCTCACCCCGTCGATGTCCTTGATCACCACCTTGGGTCGCGATACGGCCAGCTCGTAGCCTTCGCGCCGCATGTTCTCCAGCAGGATGGTCAGATGCAGCTCGCCGCGCCCGGATACCAGGAACACGTCGGCGTCCTCCGTGTCCTCCACCCGCAGCGCCACGTTGCTCATCAGCTCCCGGGACAGGCGCTCGCGCAACTGGCGGCTGGTGACATACTTGCCCTCGCGTCCGGCGAAGGGCGAGGTGTTCACCTGGAAGTTCATGGTCAGGGTCGGCTCGTCCACGGAGAGCAGGGGCAGGGCCTCGGGTCGGGCTGGATCGGCGAGGGTAACGCCGATGCCCACTTCCTCGATGCCATTGACCAGCACGATATCGCCGGCTTCGGCCTCGGCCGTGAGCACCCGTTCCAGCCCCTTGAACACCTGGACCTGGTTCACCTTGGCCTTCACCGGGGCGGTGTCGTCCGGCCCGCGCATCACCAGTACTTCCTGGGCGGCACGCAGCTTGCCGCGCTTGATGCGGCCGATGCCGATGCGGCCGACAAAGCTGGAGTAGTCCAGGGAGCAGATCTGCAGCTGCAGCGGTCCTTCCGCGTCCACCTCGGGGGGCGGTACATGGTTCAGGATGGCGTCGAACAGGGGTTGCATGTCGGGCCCATTTTCGCCGGCTTTGCCGGCCACAGCGCTCCCCTCGCCCGCGGTAGCGGGAGAGGGGCTGGGGGAGAGGGCCGCCGGCAGGTCCTTGAGATCGGCAACGGCGTAGCCGGCCAGGGCCGAGGCATAGACCACCGGGAAGTCCAGTTGCTCCTCGGTCGCCCCCAGCTTGTCGAACAGGTCGAAGGTGTGGTTCACCACCCAGTCGGGCCGGGCCCCGGGGCGGTCGATCTTGTTCACCACGACGATGGGCTTGAGCCCCTGGGCCAGCGCCTTGCGCGTGACGAAGCGCGTCTGGGGCATGGGGCCCTCGACCGCATCCACCAGCAGCAGCACCCCGTCCACCATGGACAACACCCGTTCCACTTCACCGCCGAAATCCGCATGTCCCGGCGTATCCACGATGTTGATGTGGGTTCCCCGGTACTCGATGGCGCAGTTCTTCGCCAGGATGGTGATGCCGCGCTCCCGCTCCAGGTCATTGGAATCCATCACCCGCTCGGCCACCTGCTTGTGGGCGGCGAAGGTGCCGGATTGTTTCAGGAGCTGGTCGACCAGGGTCGTCTTGCCGTGGTCCACGTGGGCGATGATGGCGATGTTGCGGATGGAGCGGGACATGGGAAAAATACCGGGAAGGGCCGCCCGGGATGCCGCGGGCGGCGTGGGCATTGCTTAAAAAGCCGCGGATTATAGCACGCCGCGGAGGGCTGCTGCGCCATGCTAGAATCAGCGCCCGTTCAACCCAGAAGACGACAAGATGCTGGCAATCATCGGTGGCAGCGGATTGACCCAGCTGGCCAACCTGGACGTGCAGCGCCGCGAGATGGTGCGCACCCCCTACGGCGAGCCGTCGGGCCCGCTCACCTTCGGCCTGATCTGCAACCAGCCGGCGGTGTTCCTGGCGCGCCATGGCTACGGCCATACCATACCGCCCCACGAGGTGAACTACCGCGCCAACATCTGGGCCCTGGCCAATGCCAAGGCCACCCACGTGGTGTCGGTGGCCTCCGTGGGCGGCATACGCGACGACCTCAAGCCGGGTACCCTGGTTGTGCCCCACCAGATCATCGACTACACCTGGGGACGCAAATCCACTTATCACGAGGGCCCCGGGCGCCCGGTGGTGCATATCGATTTCACCGAGCCCTACGACGAGAGCCTGCGCCGGCGCCTGCTGGAGGCGGCCAGGCTGGCGGGCGAGGAAATCCTGGACGGCGGCGTCTATGCCGCCAGCCAGGGGCCGCGGCTGGAGACGGCCGCCGAGATCGCCCGGCTGGAGCGGGACGGCGCCGACATGGTGGGTATGACGGGCATGCCGGAGGCCGCCCTGGCGCGTGAAATGGGCCTGCCTTACGCCGCAATCGCGGTGGTGGTCAACTACGCCGCGGGCCGGGGCGACAGCATCCACGCCATCCACTTCGAAAACCTGCAGGACGCCCTGCAAAAGTCCATGGTACGCGTGCGCCGCATCATCGAGCACGTGTGCCAGCTGCCGCCGGAGCAGCCGTGATCCGTGAAGTCCTGCGCATGGGCGACCCGCGCCTGCTGCGCGTGGCGCAGCCGGTGACGGCCTTCGCCACCCCTGAGCTCGATGCCCTGCTGCAGGACATGCAGGACACCATGCGCCACCTGAACGGCGCCGGACTGGCCGCACCCCAGATCGGCGTGGACCTGCGGGTGGTGATCTTCGGCTTCGAGGCCAATCCGCGCTATCCCCAGGCGGAACCGGTGCCTTACACGGTGCTCATCAATCCCGAGATCACGCCCCTGTCCGACGAGGTGGAAGAGGGCTGGGAGGGCTGCCTGTCGCTGCCGGGCCTGCGCGGCGTGGTGCCGCGCTACCGGCATGTGTGCTACGGCGGCTGCAACGCCGCAGGCGAACGCTTCGAGCGGGAGGTGACGGGCTTCCATGCGCGGGTGGTGCAGCACGAATGCGACCACCTGGACGGCATCCTCTACCCCATGCGCATGCGCGACCTGAGCCGTTTCGGCTTCACTGACGTCCTGTTCCCGGACATCGCCGTTCCCGAAGACTGAGTTTTTCCCGGTCTATACTGGAACTACCGGACCTGTTTCCGGGAAGGAGGTCGAACATGTCCTGCGCGCAAACCGTCGAGCGTTATCTCGACTCCCATAACGTCAGCTACGAGATGGTGTCCCATCCGCGCTGCTACACCAGCCTTGGAGCGGTGCACCTGGCCAATATCGATCCCGAGCGCATGGCCAAGGCGGTACTGCTGGAGGATGACCGGGGCTACATGGTGGCCGTGGTGCCGGCGTCGTGCCAGGTCAAGCTGAGGAAGCTGCGCCGCGAAGTGGGACGTCCCCTTTGGATGGCATCCGAAGCGGAAATGATCCAGCTGTTCCCCGACTGCGACCGGGGCGCCATTCCCGCGATCGCATCCGCCTATGGCCTGGAGACCGTGGTGGACGAGTCAGTGATGGCCCAGCCGGACGTGTATTTCGAGGCCGGCGACCATGAGCACCTGATCCACATGCGCACGGAAGACTTCGCGGGCATGATGCAGGGTGCCCGGCGCGCCCAGTTCAGCGCCCACATGTAGCGCACGCTAGACTTGCAGGGCTTCCAGCAGTTCTGCTTCCAGGCGCAACAGGGTCGAGGTTTTGGCCAGTTCCTCGCCGCTGACGAGGAAGGTGTCTTCGGCGCGCTCGCCCAGGGTGGCGATCTTGGCCGACTGCACATTGATGCGGTGAGCGGCCAGGATGCGGGCGATGGTAAACAGCAGGCCGGGGCGATCCACGGCCACCACCGTCAGCAGGTGATGATTGCCCTTCTCGTCCGGGACAATCGTCACCTCGGGCGTGAGCGGGAAGTGGCGCACCTGGCGCGACATGCGGGCGGTGGCCGGCTGTTCCGGCGGTGCCTGCAGGCGTAGGCGCTCCACCAGGTCGTGCTCGATCAGGCTGATCATCTCCCGGTAGGGCAGCTGACCGCCCGGGTCCAGCATGAAGAAGCTGTCCAGCGCGTAGCCGTGGCGCGTGGTGTGGATCTTGGCTTCGACAATGCTGTAGCCCAGCCGGCTGAAGAAGCCGCACAGGCGCATGAACAGGTCCCGCTGGTCAAGGGTATAAACCATCACCTGCAGCCCTTCGGCGAACTGGGGCAGGCGCGCCTTCACCACCGGGTCCGTGGCTGCGGGTCGATAATAGAGCATGCGCGTGTGCCAGGCGATTTCCTCGGGCTGGTGGCGCAGGAAATAGGGGGTGTCGAGCTGGCGCCACAGCTCCGTCTCCACGCCCGGGCGCAGGCCGTGGAAGCGCAGCAGCCGGCGTGCCTCCTCCTGGCGCTCGGCGATGCCCAGTATCTGCTGGGGCTTGCCGCCGCGCAGCAGGTGCAGGGTGGCGGTAAACAAGTCCTCCAGCAGCTTGCCTTTCCAGGCGTTCCACACCTTGGGTCCGGTGCCACGGATGTCGGCGTGGGTCAGCAGGTATAGGGCCGTGAGCCGGCGCTCGTTCCCCACCAGGCGGGCGAAACCGTGGATCACGTCCGGATCGGACAGATCCTGCTTCTGGGCCACGGCCGACATGGACAAGTGGTGCTCCACCAGCCACACCACCAAATCGGCGTCTTCCTCCTCCAGTTCGTGATCGCGGCAGAACTGGGCGGCATCCTGCATGCCCAGCTTCGAGTGATCGCCGCCGCGCCCCTTGGCGATGTCGTGGAACAGGGCGGCGATATAGAGCAGCCAGTGCTTGTGGAAGCCCGCGATCAGCCGGCTGCACAAGGGATATTCGTGGGCGAACTCCGGCATGGTGAAGCGGCGCAGGTTGCGCATCACCTGCAGGATGTGCTGATCCACCGTGTAGGCATGGAACAGGTCGTGCTGCATCTGCCCGACGATGCGCCCGAAGGCCGGCAGGTAGCGGCCCAGGATGCCGTACTGGTTCATGCGGCGGAATTCGTGGACCAGGCCGCGTTTCTGCTGGAACAGCTGCAGAAAGAGCTGACGATTGCGCGCATCCTGGCGGAAACGGGCGTTGACCAGCTTGCGCGCCCGCCACAGGGCGCGCAGGGTGCGTGCCGTCATGCCCTTCAATTCCGAGCGCTGCTGCAGCAGCAGGAAGCTTTCAAGGATGGCCGAAGGGTCGTGCTCGAACACGTCTTCCGAGCGCACATCCAGCAGCTCCCGGACCGACTGGAAACGATGGTCGATGGCGAAGACCACGTCGCCGCTGGGAAAAATGTGGGCGCCCAGGTTCTGCAGCAGGATGGTGTTGAGCTGGGTGACCGCCTTGGCGGTGCGGTAATAGCGCTGCATCAGCAGTTCGCTGGCGCGCTTGGCGCCGATCGGCACGATTCCCATCTGCCGCGCCAGCTCTTCCTGGTGATCGAACAACAACCGGTCCTCGCGCCGGCCGGTGAGGTAGTGCAGCCTGATGCGCAGGCCCTGCAGGAAATCCTCCAGGCGCCGCAGCTGTCTTGCCTCGTGCCGGGTCACCAGGCCGCAGCGTGCCAGCTCGCTCCAGTTGTGGGCGAGGCCGGTGGCCTGGCCGATCCACAGGATCACCTGGAGATCGCGCAGGCCCCCCGGGCTTTCCTTGCAGTTGGGCTCCAGGGCGAAGGGTGTGTCCTGGTAGCGCACGTAGCGCTCGTCCTGTTCCAGGCGCTTGCCCTTGAAGAAGGCCGCCGGGTCCAGATGTGCCCGCAGGCGCCGGGAGAACTCCCCGTAGATTTTCTGGTTGCCGCACAGCAGGCGCGCTTCCAGCAGGGTGGTCTGCACCGTGATGTCGCGCTCGGCCTCTTCCAGGCAGGCCTCGACGCTGCGCACACTGTGCCCGATCTCCAGGCCGATGTCCCACAGGAAGCCGACCAGGCGTTCGATGGCTGTCTGGGCCGCACCGTCCGGGGCGCAGGCAGGCAGCAGGATCAGCAGGTCCACGTCCGAGCACGGGTAGAGTTCGCCGCGGCCGTAGCCGCCGACCGCCACCAGCGCCAGGCTGTCGCTGGCGCCGCACAGCCGCCACAGGTCGCGCAGAATGCCGTCCACCAGTTCGGCGCGCCCGTGCAGCATGGCGCGCCCGTCGGCGTCGGCCTGGAAGGCGTCGCGCAGCGCCTTTTGCCCCTGTTGCAGGCGCGCCCGGTATTCGCCGATGAGGGCGCGCAGGGAGTCGCTGTCGCAGGGGGCGGGCAGGGCCACGGTGGTCAGGATGCCAGGGCGGGGCGGGGGGGCGTGCCGTTGGATACCGTCAGCACCTCGTAGCCCGTTTCGGTCACCAGCACCGTGTGCTCCCATTGGGCCGACAGGCTGCGGTCCTTGGTGACGATGGTCCAGCCGTCGGGCAGTTCCGAGATGGCCGCCTTGCCGGCGTTGATCATGGGCTCGATGGTGAAGATCATGCCCGGGCGCAGTTCGAGGCCGCTGCCCGGCTTGCCGTAATGCAGCACCTGGGGCTCCTCGTGGAACCTGCGGCCGATACCGTGGCCGCAGAACTCGCGCACCACCGAGAAGCCGTGGGACTCGGCGTGGCGCTGGATGGCATGGCCGATATCGCCCAGGTGCGCACCCGGGCGCACCTGCTCGATGCCCAGCCACAGGCATTCATAGGTGACGGCACACAGGCGCTTGGCCAGGATGGATGTCTCGCCGCCGACAATGAACATGCGGCTGGTGTCGCCGTGGAAGCCGTCCTTGATCACCGTGATGTCGATATTGACGATGTCGCCGCGCTTGAGCTTCTTGTCGCTTGGCACCCCATGACACACCTGGTGATTGACCGAGGTGCAGATGGACTTGGGATAGGGCGAATACCCGGGCGGTGCATAGTTGAGGGGTGCCGGGATCGTACCTTGGACGTTGACCATGTAGTCGTGGCACAACCTGTCCAGTTCGGCAGTGGTGACGCCCGGCTGCACGTGGGGGCCGATGAAATCCAACACCTCGGCCGCCAGGCGGCCAGCCAGCCGCATCTTCTCGATTTCTTCGGCGTTCTTGATGACGACGCTCATGACTGTTGGGGGAAACGAAGTTTCAGCGCAGGCCGGCGCTGGGCGCGCCGCGGCCGAAGCTAAAATTGGTGAACACTAACGGATTAGACCGGCACAAGCAATTTGGTGCCCGCCGCCGGGTCTGTGCTCCGGCGTTTTCTGTTGAGTCTAACGCGAAGAATTTGTTATAATTTTCGGATTGCTTTATTCCGCCGGTGTGGTGTTCATGCCGCCGGGCGGGAAAAAGCGAAATTCACACGCCCGGCGACGAACAGGGTGCATCCGAAAAGATGCGTGCAGCTTCAAGGTGTTCCTTCTCTCTTGCGAAGGGCGCCATGGCCGGGCGGAGGTCCAACCCTTTTCGGAGATCGTCATGACGACCATGCGTCAAATGCTGGAGGCCGGCGTTCATTTCGGCCATCAAACCCGCTTCTGGAACCCGAGGATGGCCCCCTTCATCTTCGGCCATCGCAACAAGATCCACATCATCAACCTGGAGAAGACCCTCGTCAAATACAACGAGGCCATGGCCTTCCTGCGCAAGATGGCGGCCAACAAGGGCACCATCCTGTTCGTCGGCACCAAGCGCCAGGCGCGCGAGATCGTGCGCGAGGAAGCGAGCCGCGCCGGCATGCCCTATGTGGACGAGCGCTGGCTCGGCGGCATGCTGACGAACTTCAAGACGGTCAAGCAGTCCATCAAGCGCCTCAAGGAGCTGGAGGCCATGTCCCAGGACGGCTCGTTTGAGCGTATGGCCAAGAAGGAAGCCCTGGTGCTGCAGCGCGAGCTGGCCAAGCTGGAGAAGAGTCTGGGGGGTATCAAGGACATGAACAGCCTGCCCGACGCCCTGTTCGTCATCGACGTGGGCTACCACAAGATTGCCGTCACCGAGGCCAACAAGCTGGGCATCCCGGTGGTGGCGGTGGTCGATACCAATCATTCGCCCGAGGGCGTGAGCTACGTCATCCCGGGCAACGACGACTCGAGCCGGGCCATCCGGCTCTACGCCCGGGGTGCCGCCGATGCGATTCTCGAGGGCCGGGCCCAGGTGATGCAGGACGTGGTGGCGGCGGTGTCGGATGAATTCGTCGAAGTGAGCGAAGAAGCCGGCGAAGACGAAGCGGCCTGAAGGCGGATTGCCGGGCGCGCCGCGCGCAAGGGCGGCGCGCCTTCGTTTTAGGTACGGGATACACGGAACAAGTTAGGAGCAGCAATGGCGGAAATTACCGCAGCAATGGTCAAGGAACTGCGCGAGAAGACCGACGCGCCGATGATGGAATGCAAGAAGGCTCTCACGGAGGCCGCGGGCGACATGGCCAAGGCCGAGGAGATCCTGCGTGTCAAGCTGGGTAGCAAGGCTTCCAAGGCGGCCAGCCGGGTGGCGGCCGAAGGCGTGGTCGGCCTCTACGTGGACGCGACTGCCAAACTGGGGGCGATGATCGAGGTCAACTGCGAGACCGACTTCGTCGCCAAGAACGACGACTTCCTGGCTTTTGCCCGGGCCCTGGCCGAGCTGGTGGCCAGGAGCAACCCGGCCGACGTGGCGGCCCTGTCGGCGATGACGCTCAACGGCGCCACCGTGGAAGAGACGCGCACGGCGCTGGTGGGCAGGATCGGCGAGAACATGTCGATTCGCCGTTTCGCGCGCGTCGAGGCCCAGGGCAAGCTGAGCCACTATGTGCACGGCGGCTCCAAGATCGGCGTGCTGGTGGACGTGGTGGGCGGTGACGAGCAGCTGGCCAAGGACCTGGCCATGCACATCGCCGCTTCCAAGCCCAAGGCGCTCAATGCCGCGGGAGTGCCGGCCGAGCTGATCGAGACCGAGCGTCGCATCGCCGCCGAGAAGGCGGCCGAGTCGGGCAAGCCCGCCAACATCGTCGAGAAGATGGTGGAAGGCAGCGTGCAGAAGTTCCTCAAGGAAGTGACGCTGCTGGGCCAGCCCTTCGTCAAGGACGACAAGCAGACGGTGGAGCAGTTGCTCAAGTCCAAGGGCGCGTCCGTGGCGAGCTTCACGCTCTACGTGGTGGGCGAGGGCATCGAGAAGAAGTCCTCCGACTTCGCGGCGGAGGTCGCCGCCCAGGCCGCTGCCGCGGCGGCCGCGCGCTGAGGGGAAACCATGCCGGCCTACAAGCGTATCCTGCTCAAGCTGTCGGGCGAGGCCCTCATGGGCGATGACCCTTATGGCATCAACCGGGATACGCTGGCCGGGATCGTGGCCGAGGTCAAGGAAATCTGCGACCTGGGCGTCGAGATCGGCGTGGTCATCGGCGGTGGCAACATCTTCCGCGGCGTCGCGCCCGCGGCGACGGGAATGGATCGTGCCACCGCCGACTACATGGGCATGCTGGCGACGGTGATGAACGCCCTGGCGCTGCAGGACGCCATGCGCCATGCCGGGGTGAACAGCCGAGTACAGTCGGCCCTGAACATCGAGCAGGTGGTGGAGCCCTACATCCGTGGCAAGGCGATCCGCTACCTGGAAGAGGGCAAGGTGGTGATCTTCGCCGCCGGCACCGGCAACCCGTTCTTCACCACCGACACGGCGGCGGCCCTGCGCGGCTCGGAAATCGGCGCCGAGATCGTGATCAAGGCGACCAAGGTGGATGGGGTCTACACGGCCGATCCCATGCGCGACCCGAGCGCCACGCGCTTTCGGCGCATCAGTTTCGACGAGGCGATCGCCCGCAACCTGAAGGTGATGGATGCCACCGCGTTCGCCCTGTGCCGCGATCAGAAACTGCCCGTCAACGTGTTCAGCATTTTCAAGCCCGGCGCATTGAAGCGGGTGGTTCTAGGCGAAGACGAAGGAACCTTGGTTCATTGCTAGGAGCGTCGCATGATTGCGGAACTCAAGAAAACCACTGAACAGAAGATGCAGAAGTCCCTGGAGGCGCTCAAGGCCGATCTCGGCAAGGTGCGCACGGGGCGTGCCCACACGGGCATACTGGACCACGTGCAGGTGGACTACTATGGCACGATGATGCCGATCAACCAGGTGGCCAACGTCACCCTGCTGGACGCCCGCACCATCGGGGTCGCGCCCTGGGAGAAGAAGATGCTGCCGGCGATCGAGAAGGCCATCCGGGAATCGGATCTCGGCCTCAACCCGGCTCCCATGGGCGACGTCCTGCGCGTGCCCATGCCGCCGCTGACCGAGGAACGGCGCCGGGATCTCATCAAGGTGGTGCGCCACGAGGCGGAGAATGCGCGGGTGGCGATCCGCAACCTGCGGCGCGACGCCAATCATTCGCTGAAGGAGGCAGTCAAGGCCAAGACCATCTCCGAGGACGAGGAGCGGCGGGCCCAGGACGATATCCAGAAGCTGACCGACCGCTACATAGCGGAAATCGACAAGGCCCTGGCAGCCAAAGAAGCCGACCTGATGGCAGTCTGAACGCCGAGATCCGCGGCGCCGGCACCGGCCTCAGCACAGGAGGAAACGCGGTGAGCCTGTTTCCCAGTTCCACCAGAGAGATCCCCCAAGCGGGCGACGTGCCGAGACATGTCGCCATCATCATGGACGGCAACGGGCGCTGGGCGCGCAAGCGTTTTCTGCCCCGCGTCGCCGGCCACCGGCGCGGCGTCGAGTCGGTGCGCGAGATCGTCAAGGCGTGCATCGAGCGCGGCGTCTCCTACCTGACCCTGTTCGCCTTCAGCTCGGAGAACTGGCGGCGGCCGGTCGAGGAGGTGTCGTTCCTGATGCAGTTGTTCGTACGCGCCCTCGAGGATGAAGTGGCAAAACTCCACGCCAACGGCATCCGTTTCCGGGTCATCGGTGATCTATCGCGCTTCGAGCCCCGGCTGGTGCAGTTGATCCGGCGCGCCGAGGCGTTGACCGCCGGCAACACCAGGCTGACGCTGACGGTAGCCGCCAACTACGGCGGACGGTGGGACATCCTGCAGGCGGTTAACCGCCTGGTGCTGACGCGTCCGGAGAAGGCCGGCAGCTATACCGAGGACGACCTTGCGCCCTTCCTGTCCATGGCCTACGCGCCTGAGCCCGACCTGTTCATCCGCACCGGCGGGGAGGAGCGGGTGAGCAACTTCCTGCTGTGGCAGCTCGCCTATACCGAGTTCTACTTCACCCCCACCCTGTGGCCGGAGTTCGATACGGCGGCCTTCGACGCCGCCATCGCTTCCTACCGGCAGCGCGAGCGGCGTTTCGGCCGCACCAGCGAACAGCTCCAGCCGGTCCGGGATGCAGCGCTGGAAGAGGTGGCAGGCGCCAGCGACGACGCCGGGCAAAATGCTTAAGGCGCGGGTCGTCACCGCGCTCATCCTGCTTGCGGCATTTCTTGCCGCGCTGTTTCTCCTCCCCGATTATGGCTGGGCTGCCTTCGCGGCTGTGGTGGTCGGGGTGGCCGGATGGGAGTGGGGCGGCTTTATGAAGAGCGCCCCCGCGCCGCGTGCCTTCTATGCCGCTGCTACCGCGCTGGCCGCCTTCGGGCTGGGCATGGCAGCCGACCCGGGTCGGCCGGCTATAGGGGTGGGGGTGTATGTGGTCGCCGGACTGCTGTGGGTCCTGGTCGTGCCCTTGTGGCTGGCGCGCAAATGGCACCTTCCGGCCGACGTGTGGGGCTGGGTGGTGGGCTGGCTGGTGCTGCTGCCCGCCTGCCTGGGACTGGTGCAGCTGCGCGAGTTCAGTCCCTGGTTCCTGCTGGCCGCCATGGCTCTGGTGTGGGCGGCGGATATCGCGGCCTATTTCACGGGACGTGCCCTGGGCCGCCGCAAGCTGGCGCCGGCCATCAGCCCGGGCAAGACCTGGGAGGGGGCAGTGGGAGCCGGGATCGGCGTCGTGATCTATGGCTTTGTCGTGGCTGGCGCCGCCGGCATGCTCGCCGAGCGCTCGGTGTTCGCCCTGGCGGCGTTTGCCCTGGCGCTGCTGGCGCTCACGGCCGTGAGCATCATCGGCGACTTGTTCGAATCGCTCATGAAGCGGCAGGCGGGCTTGAAGGACAGCGGTTCCCTGCTGCCGGGCCACGGGGGAATTCTCGACCGCATCGACAGTCTCACATCGACTTTGCCTTGGATGGGCCTTGCGGTCGCGCTGCGGGAGTGGTGGTGGTGAAACAGGACAACAGGCAGAAACTGGTCGTGCTCGGCGCCACCGGTTCCATCGGCGTAAGCACCTTGGATGTGGCGGCGCGCCATCCCGATCGTTTCGAAGTGCTGGCCTTGTCGGCCAACCGCCAGGCAGACAAGCTGTTGGAGCAGTGCCGGCGCTTCCGCCCCCGCTATGCCGTGGTGGGCGATGCCGAGACGGCGGCCGACCTGGAGCGCGCACTGGCCGCTGCCGGCGTTGCCACCCGGGTCGGGCACGGTCCGGTTGCCTTGGAGGAGATCGCCTCCCTGCCCGAGGCGGACGCGGTCATGGCGGCCATCGTCGGCGCCGCCGGCCTGGCCCCCACGCTGGCCGCGGTGCGCGCGGGCAAGAAAGTGCTGCTGGCGAACAAGGAGTCCCTGGTGATGGCCGGGGCGCTGTTCATGAGCGAAGTGCGCAGGAGCGGTGCCGTACTGCTGCCCATTGACAGCGAGCACAATGCAGTGTTCCAGGCCCTGCCGCGGGACTTTGCTCGTGCCGGCCTGCACGCGTGCGGGGTGCGCCGCATCGTGCTGACCGCCTCGGGCGGACCGTTCCGCACCGCGTCCCTGGCCAGGCTGGCGAGTGTCACCCCCGAGGAGGCCTGCGCCCATCCCAATTGGGTCATGGGGCGCAAGATTTCGGTAGATTCCGCCACCATGATGAACAAGGGCCTGGAGGTCATCGAAGCCCATTGGCTGTTCAATGCGCCGCGGGAGGCCATAGAAGTGGTGATCCATCCCCAGAGCGTGATCCACTCCATGGTGGAATACGCCGACGGCTCGGTGATCGCGCAACTGGGGAACCCCGACATGCGCACGCCCATCGCCCATGCGCTGGCCTATCCCGAGCGCATCGACGCGGGTGTGCGTTCCCTGGATCTGTGCCAGATCGCCAGCCTCACCTTCGAGCAGCCGGATCTGCAGCGCTTTCCCTGCCTGGGCCTCGCCTATCGGGCATTGGAGCGGGGCGGCACGGCGCCGGCGGTGCTGAACGCCGCCAACGAGGTGGCCGTCGAGGCTTTCCTGGCCGGTTCGCTTGGCTTCATCCGCATTGCCGAAGTGATCGCCATGGTTCTCGACGCCCTGGAGCCCGTCGCAGCGGCGTCTCTCGAGATCGTGCTCACGGCCGACCGGGATGCACGCCAACTCGCCGCCCGCACCATCGCCGGACTGCAGCAGAGCGCCGCATGAACCTGCTTTACTACGTGGGTGCCTTTGCCCTGGCCCTGGGGCTGCTGATCGTGGTCCACGAGTTCGGCCACTACCTGGTGGCGCGCTGGTGCGGCGTCAAGGTGTTGCGCTTCTCGGTGGGTTTCGGGCGGCCGCTCCTGTCCTGGCGCATGGGCCGGGACGGCACGGAATGGGCCCTGGCGGCGTTTCCGCTGGGGGGCTACGTGAAATTCCTGGATGAGCGGGAAGGGGAGGTTGCTGCGGCGGAGCTGCCCCGCGCCTTCAACCGACAGCCGGTAGGGAAGCGCTTCGCCATCGTCGCCGCCGGCCCGGTAGCGAACTTCCTCCTCGCCATGGTGCTCTACTGGGCGTTGTTCGTGCAGGGAACGGAGGAGTTGCGCCCCCTGCTCGGCACCCCGGCACCCCAATCCGTCGCCGCCGCCGCCGGCTTCGCCGACGGCGAACTCGTGCGCAGCGTGGACGGGGAGCCCATCGCCACCTGGCAGGATTTCCGCTGGGAGATGCTGCACCACACCCTCGACAGGTCGACCATCACGGTCGAGACCAGCAGCGCCGACGGCAACATCAACGTGCGCCGCCTGGATCTTTCCGGGCTGGACAGCGAGGACCTGGACGGGGATTTCCTCCAGCGCCTGGGCTTTCGTCCCTATCGGCCGCGAATTCCCGCGGTGATCGGCAGTGTCCTGCCGGACGGGCCGGGCGACGCGGCGGGGTTGCGCAGCGGCGACCGCATCGCTGGCGTCGATGGCAAACCGGTGCGGGACTGGGGGGAATTCGTTGCCCTGGTGCGCGAGTCGCCGGAGAGGACATTGGTGCTCAACGTGGAGCGTCAGGGCAGGCTGCTCGACCTGCCCGTGACTCCCGCCGCGGCGGAAGAGGGCGGCAAGACGGTGGGCCGCGTTGGCGTCGGTGTGCAGGATCCGGGATTCGACCGCTCGCTGCTATTCACGACGGTGCGTTTCGGCCCGCTCGAGGCGGCCGGCCGCGCGGCGCGCCAGACCTGGGAGACCTCCGCGTTCAGCCTGTCCGCGCTGGGCCGCATGATCACCGGCGAAATCTCCTGGCGCAACCTGAGCGGACCGGTGACCATCGCCGACTACGCCGGCCAGTCGGCCAAGCTGGGACTGGCCCATTACCTGAAGTTTCTGGCGCTGATCAGCATCAGTCTGGGCGTGCTGAACCTGCTGCCCATCCCGTTATTGGACGGTGGGCACTTGATGTATTATATCGTCGAGATCATCAAGGGCGGCCCCGTTTCCGAGCGGGTGATGGAAATCGGGCAGCAAATCGGTCTGGCTCTGCTCATCATGCTGATGGCATTTGCCTTCTATAACGATATAAACCGCCTCATCTCCAGCTGATTCAATGAAAAAAACAACATTCCTTTCCGGGCTGTTGCTCAGCCTTTTTGCGACGGCCGGATTGGCGTTCGAGCCATTCGTCGTCAAGGATATCCGCGTCGAGGGGATCCAGCGTACCGAGGCGGGAACCATCTTCAACTACCTGCCGGTGAAGGTCGGCGAGACCATGACGGACGAGAAGGCGGCCCAGGCGATCAAGGCCTTGTTCGCCACCGGCTTCTTCAAGGACGTCCGTATCGAAGCCGAGGACGGCGTCCTGGTGGTGGTGGTGGAGGAACGGCCGGCGATCGCCCAGGTCGATTTCGTCGGCGTCAAGGAGTTCGACAAGGACGCGCTGAAGAAGGGCCTCAAGGAAGTGGGCCTCGCCGAAGCGCGCATCTTCGACCGCTCCCTGCTGGAGCGGGCCGAGCAGGAATTGAAGCGCCAATACCTCGGCCGCGGCTACTACGCGGTCAATATCACCACTACCGTTACTCCCCTGGAACGCAACCGTGTAGCGATCAATTTCACCGTGGACGAAGGTCAGGTCGCCAAGATCCGGCAGATCAACATCGTCGGCAACCAGGCCTTCAAGGAGAAGGATCTCCTGGACCTGTTCCAGTTGCGCACGCCCGGGTGGCTGACCTGGTACACCAAGAACGATCAATACTCGAAGCAGAAGCTGTCGGCCGACCTGGAGACCCTGCGTTCCTTCTATCTGGACCGGGGCTACGCGGAATTCAGCATCGATTCCACGCAAGTGCAGATCTCTCCCGACAAGAAGGATATCTACATCACGGTCAACATCACCGAGGGCGAGAAGTACACGGTATCGTCGGTCAAGCTGGCCGGCGAACTGCTCCTGCCCGAGGATGAGATGCGCAAGCTGGTGACGATCAAGCCGGGCGAAGCGTTTTCGCGCGAGAAGCTGACCGAGACCACCAAGCGGATTACCGATCGCCTGGGCAACGAAGGCTACGCCTTCGCCAATGTCAACGCGGCGCCCGAGCTGGACAAGGACAAGCGCGCAGTTGCCTTTACCATCTTCGTCGATCCGGGGCGCAGGGTGTATGTGCGCCGGGTCAACGTCACCGGCAACACCCGCACCCGGGACGAGGTGATCCGGCGCGAGCTGCGCCAGCTCGAAGGTGCCTGGTACGATGCGGAAAAGATCAACAAGTCGCGCACGCGCGTGGACCGGCTCGGGTTCTTCGACGAGGTGACGGTGGAAACGCCGGCCGTTCCCGATGCCACCGACCAGGTGGACGTGAACCTGAATGTCAAGGAACGCCAGACCGGCAACATTCTCCTGGGCGCGGGCTTCTCCAGCTCGGAAAAAGTGGTGTTGTCGGGTTCGATCGCCCAGAACAACTTGTTCGGCAGCGGCAAGAACGTCGCCGTGCAGCTCAATACCGGCAAGATCAACAAGGTCTACTCCTTCTCCTATACCGACCCCTACTACACCATCGACGGCATAGCGGCGGGTTTCGATATCTACAAGCGCAACGTGGACCCCAGCTCCCTGACCGTGGGCAACTACCGCACCTCGACGGCCGGCGCCGGGATCCGCCTCGGCTTCCCCATTTCCGAAGACAACTTCCTCAACTTCGGCCTGCTGGGGGAAGCGACCAGGGTCACGACGTTCGCAGACAGTCCCCAGCGCTACAAGGATTTCGTCTCGATCTTCGGCAGCTCGACCACCAGCACCCTGGCCAGCGTGAGCTGGACCAGCGACGGCCGCGACAGCCATCTCTATCCCACCAGGGGCAGCCTCAAGCGGGCCTTGGCGGAAGTGTCGGTGCCGCCCGGATCGCTGCGCTTCTACCGGGCGTCCTACCAGCACCAGATCTACATCCCGTTCGGGCGCGACTATACCCTGATGCTCAACGGCGATATCGGCTACGGCAATGGCATAGGCGGCAAGCCGCTGCCGTTCTTCAAGAACTACTATGCTGGCGGCATCGGGTCGGTGCGCGGTTTCGACACGGCATCCCTGGGGCCGCTGGATCCGACAAGCGGGGAGCGCGTCGGCGGCAACCGGCGTGTGGTAGGCAACGCCGAGTTCTACTTCCCCGTGCCCGGTGCCGGCGTTGACAAGTCCTTCCGCCTGAGCGTGTTCGTCGACGCCGGGCAAGTCTGGGGGAAGGATCAGAAGGCGTCCCTAAGCGATTTGCGCTATAGTACCGGCGCCGCCATATCCTGGAACTCGCCGCTGGGACCGCTGAAGCTGAGCTTCGGCCAGCCCCTGAACAAGAAGGATGGCGACAAGGTCCAGCGCCTGCAGTTCCAGTTCGGCACGGCGTTTTGATTCAGGAGATGAACTTGAGAAAGTCTGTTCTTGTCTTGCTGACCGGCCTCCTTGCCCTGTCTGTCTCGGCCGGCGCCGCGGCGGAGATGAAGATCGGCTTCGTCAACACGGAGCGCATCTTCCGCGATGCGGCGCCCGCGGTGCGCGCCCAGAAGAAGCTCGAGAAGGAATTCGAGAAGCGCGACCAGGAACTGCAGCGCATGGCCAAGCAACTGCAGTCGATGCAGGAGAGCCTGGAAAAGAACTCGATGACCATGTCGGAGACGGATCGCCGCAACAAGGAGCGCGAATTCAACGATCTCAACCGCGATTTCCAGCGCAAGCAGCGAGAGTTCCGGGAGGATCTCAACCAGCGGCGCAACGAAGAGCTGGCACTGGTCCTGGAGCGGGCGAACAAGGCGATCAAGGCCATCGCCGAGGCCGAGAAGTACGACATCATCTTCCAGGAAGCCGTGTACGCCAATCCGCGCATCGATATCACGGACAAGGTGATCAAGGCGCTGGCGGATGCACCCGCCACCAAGTAAGAAGGTTGCATGACCGGGCAGGGCGCGGGCATCCGGCTTGATGAGATCGTTGCCCGCCTGGGCGGCGAACTCGTCGGCGATGGATCCCTGCGCGTGCGCCGGGTGGCGACCCTCGAGGGCGCGGATCGGGACAGCATCAGCTTTCTCGCCAATCCCAAGTACCGCAAGCAGCTGGCGCGCACCGGCGCCGCCGCCGTCATCCTCGCCCCCGCCGCCGCCGATGCCTTTTCCGGCCCGCGCATCCTGGCCGCCAATCCCTATCTCTATTTTGCCCGGGTGTCGCAGCTGCTCAACCCCCAGCCGCCGGGCGACGGCCGCGTGCATCCGTCAGCCGTGATCGAAACCGCCCTTCCCGCGGATGTGACCGTGGGGGCGGGGTGCTATATCGCGGCAGAGGCGCGCATCGGCGCAGGCAGTCGCATCGGCGCGGGCTGCGTCATCGGGCGCGGGGTCGCGCTTGGTGCCGGTTGCCTCCTGTACCCGGGCGTCAGCATCTATGACGACTGTATCGTGGGTGCCCGCGCCATCATCCACTCCGGCGCGGTGATCGGCTCCGACGGCTTCGGCTTCGCGCGCGAGGCGGACGGCAGCTGGGTCAAGATCCCCCAGGTGGGGCGGGTGGTGATTGGCGACGACGTGGAGATCGGCGCCAGCACCACCATAGACCGGGGCGCCATCGACGACACGGTCATCGAGGACGGCGTGAAGCTGGACAACCAGATCCAGATCGGCCACAACGTGCGCATCGGCGCCCACACGGCGATTGCCGGCTGCGTCGGCATCGCCGGCAGCACGCGCATAGGCAGGCGCTGCATGATCGGCGGCGCCGCCGACATCATTGGACATCTCGACATCTGCGACGATGTAGTCATTTCCGCAGCCGCCTTCGTGACCAAGTCGATCAGCCAGCCCGGCGTGTACTCGGGTGCCCCGGCGGAGCCCCACCGGGAGTGGCTGAGGAATACCGCGCAGTTGCGGCATTTGGAAAAGATGGCGAATAAAATACAGGAACTCGAAAGAAGGCTTGCGCAATTGGAGAAGAGAACTTGAGTCAGATGGACATCCATGAAGTCTTGCAGCACCTGCCCCACCGCTATCCCTTCCTGCTGGTGGACAGGGTGCTGGAATGCGAGCCCGGCAAGCGTATCGTCGCCCTCAAGAACGTCAGCATCAACGAGCCGTTTTTCACCGGCCACTTTCCCCATCACCCGGTGATGCCGGGCGTGCTGATCCTGGAGGCCCTGGCCCAGGCGGCGGGCATCCTGTCGTTCCGCACCATGGAGGCCAAGCCCGACCAGGACTCGGTTTTCTATTTCGTCGGCATCGACAACGCGCGCTTCAAGAAGCCGGTGACGGCGGGAGACCAGCTCCACCTGCACGTGGAAATCGAGCGCCAGATGCGGGGCATCTGGAAGTACAAGGCGGAGGCGCGGGTGGACGGCAACCTGGTGGCCGAGGCCGAGCTCATGTGCGCCAAGCGCGACGTGGCGTGAAGGATGCCCATGATCCATCCGACGGCAATCGTTCACCCGGGCGCGCGCATCGGCGCCAACGTGTCCGTAGGCGCCTACTCGGTGATCGGCGAGCACGTGGAGATCGGCGACGACACCTGGATCGGGCCCCACGTTGTGATCAATGGCCATACCCGCATCGGCAGGGCCAACCGCATCTTCCAGTTCTGCTCCCTGGGGGAGGCGCCCCAGGACAAGAAGTACGGCGGCGAGCCGACGCGCCTGGAGATCGGCGACCGCAACACCATCCGCGAGTTCTGCACCTTCAACGTCGGCACTGCGCAGGATGCGGGGGTGACGCGCCTGGGCAATGACAACTGGATCATGGCCTATGTCCATCTGGCCCACGACTGCCAGGTGGGCAACAACACCATCTTTGCCAACAACGCGACCCTCGGCGGCCATGTGCACGTGGGCGACTATGCCATTCTCGGCGGCTTCACCGGGGTGCACCAGTTCTGCCGCGTGGGGGCCCACAGCTTCTGCGGCGTCGGCACGGTGCTGGTCCAGGACCTGCCGCCCTATGTCACCGTGGCCGGCAACCCGGCCCAGCCCCACGGCCTGAACAGCGAGGGACTGAAAAGGCGCGGCTTTTCCGCCGAGGCGCTCGCGGCCATCAAGCGCGCCTACAAGCTGGTGTACCGCTCCGGGCTGACCCTGGAGGAGGCGCGCAAAGCGATCGCGCCGATGGCTGCGGAAACAGTGGAACTGCGGCCGTTTCTGGACTTCATCTCCGTGTCGGGGCGCGGCATCGTCCGCTGAACGTCGTGTCGCGTCCGATCCGCATCGCCATGGTGGCGGGAGAGGCCTCCGGCGACCTCCTCGCGAGCCATCTGATCCTGGCCCTGCGCAAGCGCCTGCCGGAGGCGCAGTTCTACGGCATCGGCGGCCCCCGGATGCAGGCCGTGGGCTTCGACGCGCTTTATCCCAGCGAGAAGCTGGCCGTGCGCGGCTACGTGGAGGTGCTCAAGCACTACTGGGCGATCGCCGGCATACGCCGGGCGCTGGCACGGCGCCTGCTGCGGGAGCGGCCGGATGCCTTCATCGGCGTCGACGCCCCCGACTTCAACCTGGGCCTGGAACGGCGCCTCAAATCCCGCGGCATTCCCGCCATCCAATACGTCAGCCCTTCCATATGGGCCTGGCGCGGCGGGCGCATCAAGGGCATCGCCCGTTCCGTGTCCCACATGCTGGCGCTGTTCCCCTTCGAGCCGGCGCTGTACGAGAAGCAGGGCATTCCCGTGACCTACGTGGGCCATCCCCTGGCTGACGTGCTTCCCCTGGAAGTGGACCGGGCCGCCGCGCGCGAGCGTCTCAACCTGCCCGGCGACCAGTTGATCTTCGCCCTGCTGCCCGGCAGCCGCCAGTCGGAAGTGGCGTATATGGGCGAGTTATTCGTGGAGACGGCGCGGCTGCTGCACGAACGTTTTCCCCAGGCACGCTTTCTCGTGCCCCTGGCCACGCGCGAGACGCGCCAGCTGTTCGAGACTGCCATCTACCGGCGCCAGGCCTACGACTTGCCCCTGACGCTGCTGTTCGGTCATTCCCACGACGCCATGGCGGCGGCCAACATCGTGCTGGTGGCCAGCGGCACGGCCACGCTGGAGGCGGCGCTGCTCAAGCGGCCCATGGTCATCACTTATCGCATGTCGCCGTGGACCTACCGCCTCATGTGGCCGCGGCGCTACCTGCCCTACGTGGGCCTGCCCAACATCCTGGCCGGCCGCTTCGTGGTGCCGGAGTTGCTGCAGGACGAGGCGACCCCGGCCAACCTGGCCCAGGCGCTGGCCAACCTGGCCGAGGACAAGGAGACCTGCGCGCGCCTGGAACGACTGTTCACCTCGATGCACGAGCAGTTGCGCCAGAACACGGCGGAGCGCGCCGCCGCGGCCATAGTGCCCTATCTCACCGGAGAAGCCCGTTGGAAGCCCGCGCCCCAGGCCGCCTGATCTGCGGCGTGGACGAGGCGGGGAGGGGTCCCCTGGCGGGCCCCGTGTGCGCTGCCGCAGTGATATTGGACCCCAGGAAGCCCATCAAGGGGCTGGCGGATTCCAAGAAACTCAGCGAGAAGGCGCGCGTCGAGTTGTCCGAACAGATCCGCGAACGGGCGCTCGCCTGGTCCGTGGCGTTCGCCACGGTCGAGGAGATCGATGCCATCAACATACTACAGGCGACGCTGCTCGCCATGCGCCGGGCGGTGGAAGGCCTATCCCGCACGCCCGACGAAGTACTGGTGGACGGCAGGCAGTGTCCGACGCTCAGCCTGCCGGTGCGCGGCATCGTCGGCGGCGACGATTTGGTCAAGGCCATCTCGGCCGCCTCCATCCTGGCCAAGACGGCACGCGACGCGGAGATGCTGCGCCTGGACGGCCTCTATCCCCACTACGGCTTTGCCCGGCACAAGGGCTATGCCACTCCCGCCCATCTGGAGGCCTTGCGGCGCCACGGCCCCAATGCCCTGTACCGCCGCAGTTTCGAACCGGTGCGCAGTATGACCACCGCGGAGGAAAAATCATGAAGCCGCTGCTGCTGTTCCTGCATCTGGCCAGCGTCGTCCTGTGGGTGGGCGGCATGTTCTTCGCCTATATGTGCCTGCGCCCGGTGGCGGCTCAGCAGCTGCAGCCGCCCCAGCGCCTGCCCCTGTGGGCAGCGGTGTTTGCCCGATTCTTCCCGTGGGTGTGGCTGGCTGTGTCCCTGATCCTCGCCAGCGGGCTGGCCATGCTGCTCCAGGCGGGTTTCGCCGTGGCACCCCTCAACTGGCACGCGATGATGACCATCGGCATCGTCATGATGCTGATCTTCGCCTACGTGTTCTTTGTCCCCTACGGCCGTCTCCGGCAGGCGGTGCAGGCCCAGGACTGGCAGCGGGCGGGGGCGGCCCTGAACCAGATCCGGCGCCTGGTCGGCATCAATCTGATCCTGGGATTCACCACCGTGGCCGTCGCCACCCTGGGTCAGTTGCTGTAAGCCAATCCGATCTCCCGCAGCAGGCAGCGCCAGGCATCCCGCTCCCGCTCGGGCGCGACCAGGGGCCGGCGGCGGGCTACCGCCTCGGCCAATCCCATGAGCCAGGAGGTTTCCTTGCCAATGCGCTCAATCAGGCCGGCCAGCGTCCCCTCGTCCTCCACCGGGTAGTAGCCGGGATAGTCGGCCCCCAGCATGCCGCGGTTGCCCGGGATGTCGGAAGCGATGACCGGCACGCCGGCGGCGATGGCCTCCGAGACCACGTGGGCGCCGCCCTCCATGCGCGAGCTGATCACCATGGCATGGCTGCGCAGCATAAGCCGCAGGGCGCGCCAATGGGGCAGTTCGCCAATCCAGCGGTAGCGCGGCTCCTGCCCCATGAGGCGCCGCGCCTCCCGTGCCATTTCTTCACTCAGCGCCTTGCCCGCGTGCACCACTTCGACGGCGGCATGGTGCTCCAGGTGGCCCAGGGCGAGAGCCGCGCGGAATGGATCCTTCTCCTCACGCAAGTGCCCCAGGACGCACAGGCGCACATGGCGACGCGGCGGCTGCCAGGCGCCGTGGGCCGTTTCCGACTGGTAGATGACCCGCACCTTGGCACGCAGCGCCTCGTCCAGCTCCAAGGGTGCGCACTCCTGCAGCACCACCAGGCGCGTCGCCTGCCGCAGCGCCGCCTGGGCCGCCGCATCGTGATGGATGTCGCGGTAGAGGTCGGTGCCGGTCAGGGCCAGCACCGCCGGGCGCCCGGGGCAGCGGGAGACGAATGCTTCCAGGGATGGTGCGCTTTTGCGGGCATGAAGGGCGATCAGGCAGTCGCAATGCTCGCCTTCCCAGTGCGTCGTGGTGGCGACGCGGCAGCCGAGGGCGCGCAGGATACGCGACCAGCGCACCGCGGTGTTGCGGTTGCCGCTGCGCGAGCCGGGGGGAGCAGGCGTGACGATGACAATTTTCGGGGCGGCCATTAGACTGCAACTATATGCGTTCCGCTTCGTCCCTGTCACCCGCAACCGGCTTGCAGTTCAGCCCGATCGAGCCCGCCCGCCTGGGTCAATGGCTGCAGGACAGCCAGGCCATGACCCTGCGCTGCCACGCCGATCTGGACGACCGGCGCTGGGTCGGGCCCTACCTGCCCATCGTCAATCCGCCCCTGTGGGAACTGGGACATGTCGCCTGGTTTCTGGAGCGCTGGTGCCTGCGCCATCCCGGCTGGCCCGACACGCCTTCGTTCATGGCGCGGGCCGACGCCCTTTATGATTCGTCGCGCATCGCCCACGTGGCGCGCTGGTACCTGCCGCTGCCCGACCCGCAGCGCACCATCGATTACCTGCGTGCCGTCACTGACCGGGTGCTGGAGCGCCTGGCGCGGGGTGACACGCCGGAGGAATGGCGTTACTTCGTGGAACTGGCCCTCTATCACCAGGACATGCACAACGAAGCCTTCACTTACACGCGCCAGACCCTGGGCTACGCCAATCCCTATGGGATAGGCGACGGCGAGCCGCGCAACGAGGCGTGCACGGGCGACCTGAGCCTGCCCGGAGGCGCCCTGGTCCTGGGCGCCCGGGGCGACGAAGGCTTCGTGTTCGACAACGAGAAATGGGCCCATGAAGTGACCATGGCGCCCTTCGCCATCTCCCGCTGCGCCGTGACCGCCGGCGAATTTCTGGCCTTCGTGGAGGAGGGCGGCTACGCACGGCGGGAATGGTGGGACGAGGCCGGCTGGCGCTGGCGCGTGGCCCAGGGACGGCGTCATCCGGCCTATTGGCGCCGGCACGGAACGGGCTGGGAGCGGCGCGTGTTCGACCGCTGGCGGCCCCTGGAGCGCGAGCTGCCGGTGCTCCACGTCAACGCCTATGAAGCGGAAGCCTGGTGCCGCTGGGCCGGGCGGCGCCTGCCGAGCGAAGCCGAGTGGGAGTTCGCCGCCGCCGCCGCGCCCGACGGCGGCCGGCGCCGCTATCCCTGGGGCGCCTCCTGGCCTCAGCCCCACCTTGCCAACCTGGACAGCGGACGCCTCGTCCCCGCAGGGGTGCTGGCCCCGGGCGACAGCGCCTGGGGCTGCCGCCAGATGCTGGGCAATGTGTGGGAGTGGACCGCGTCGGTGTTTCGCCCCTATCCCGGGTTCGCGCCCGACCCCTACACGGACTATTCGCAGCCCTGGTTCGGCAGCCACCGGGTGCTGCGCGGCGGCAGCTTTGCCACCCCGGCGCGGCTGGCGCGCAACGGCTTCCGCAATTTCTACACGCCGGAGCGCTGGGACGTCTTCGCCGGCTTCCGCACTTGTGCATGAAGCACATCAGCTCCCGTGACAACCCGACCTTCAAGCTGCTGCGCGAACTCGCCGAGTCGGCGCGCGAGCGGCGCAAGCAGGGCCGCACGGTGCTGGACGGCATGCACCTGGTCGAGGCCTATACCCAGGCCGTGGGCCTGCCCGAGCTGGTGGCGGTCAGCGAGCAGGGATGGGAGCAGGCGGAAATCCGCCGCTACATTGATGGGCGGCCCGGCCTGGCCGTGACGGTTTTCGCCGACGGCCTGTTCCGGGAGCTGAGCCCGGTGGCCACGCCCACCGGCATCCTGGCGCTGGTGCCCGTGCCGGCGCCGCGGGCGCCCGATCTGGCGGGCAAGTCCTGTGTGGTGCTGGACGCGGTGCAGGACGCGGGCAACGTGGGCTCCATCCTGCGCAGCACCGCCGCCGCCGGCGTGACCGAGGTCATCCTGGGCAAGGGCTGTGCCCAGGGCTGGTCGCCGAAGGTGCTGCGCGCCGCCATGGGCGCCCACTTTGCGATCCATATCCATGAGCATCTGCCCCTGGAGCAGGCTTTGGCCGACTACCGGGGCACAATCGTCACCACACGTCTGGAAGGGGGCGAGTCGATCTTCGAGGCGGACTTGTCGGGCCCCATCGCCTGGGTGTTCGGCAACGAGGGGGCGGGGGTGGCGCCGGAGGTCCAGGCTCTGGCCCAGCGCGCGCTACATATCCCCATGTCGGGCAGGGTGGAATCCCTCAACGTGGCGGCGGCCGCCGCCGTGTGCCTGTTCGAGGAACGGCGCCAGAAGCTCGCCCTCAGTAGACATGCCGGTCGAGCTTGATCTCCTCGATGATGGTGGCGGCGATCTCTTCGATGGACTTGGCGGTGGAATCGAGCCAGCGGATGCCTTCACTGCGCATCAGCTTCTCCGCCATCAGCACCTCCCGCCGGCAGTTCTCCAGAGACGCATAGCGGCTGTTGGGGCGGCGCTCCGTGCGGATCTGCTGCAGCCGCTCGGGAGCGATGGTGAGCCCGAACAGCTTGTGCCGGTACTTGTCCAGTCCCTGGGGCAGGCGCATGCGGTCAAAGTCGTCGGGGATGAGGGGATAGTTGGCCGCCTTGACGCCGAACTGCAGCGCCAGGTAAAGGCTGGTGGGCGTCTTGCCGCTGCGCGACACCCCTACCAGGATGACGTCCGCCATGTCCAGGTCTTCTGGCGACAAGCCGTCGTCATGGGCCATGGCGAAGTTGATGGCGTCGATGCGGTTGAAATAGTCCTGGCTGTTGGCAGCGCTGTGGGAGCGGCCGATGGTGTGGGTGGACTTCATGCCCAATTCCTGTTCCAGGGGGGCGATGAAGGTCTCGAAGAAATTGACGAACAGCGCATCCGCCTGGCGCAGCGCCGACGCGATCTCGGGATTCACCAGGGTCGTTATGACGATGGGGCGCAGGCCGTCCTGCTGGCCCGCGCGCTGGATCTCCGCGACGCAGTCCATGGCCTTCTTGACGGTGGTGACGAAGGGGATGCGCACCTGGCGGAATTTGAGGTCGCCGAACTGGGTCAGCAGGCTGTGCCCCAGGGTCTCGGCGGTGATGCCTGTACCGTCGGAGATGAAAAACACCGTGCGGACGGGTTGGTCGTTCATGATCAGGGTAAACCGCGGCTGCGCGGGACAGGGGGAAAGCCGCTAAAATAGTGCGTTTTTCCCAGCGATTCAACTCGGAAGGCCCAGTTCGATGACCCGGTACGTAATCAGCTTCGACCATTTGCGCATGAGCGACGTGGATCAGGTGGGCGGCAAGAACGCCTCCCTGGGTGAAATGATCAGCCAGTTGGCCGAGTCCGGGGTGCGCGTGCCCGGCGGCTTCGCCACCACGGCCCAGGCGTACCGCGACTTTCTCAGCCACCAGGGCCTGTCCGAGCGCATCAACGCCGCCCTGGATGCCTTGAACGTGGACGACGTGACGGCCCTGGCCGCCACCGGCGCCCGGATCCGCCAGTGGATCGTCGATACGCCATTCCCGCCCCGGCTGGAGCAGGAGATCAGCGAACATTACCGCACCCTGGCCGAGGGCCTGGGTAACGAGGCGTCCTTCGCCGTGCGCTCCTCGGCCACCGCCGAAGACCTTCCCGACGCCTCCTTCGCCGGCCAGCAGGAAACCTTCCTCAACATCCACGGCCTGGACAACGTGCTGCACGCCGTGAAGCATGTATTCGCCTCCCTCTACAACGACCGGGCCATCGCCTACCGGGTGCACAAGAATTTCCGCCATGCCGACGTGGCCCTGTCCGCCGGCGTGCAGCGCATGGTGCGCAGCGACACCGGCGCCGCGGGCGTGATGTTCACCCTTGATACGGAATCGGGCTTCAGGGACGTGGTGTTCATCACCGCTTCCTACGGCCTGGGCGAGACCGTGGTGCAGGGCGCCGTGAACCCGGACGAGTTCTACGTGCACAAGCCCAAGCTGGCCGAGGGCCGGCCGGCGATCATCCGGCGCAACCTGGGCTCCAAGCTGATCAAGATGGTGTTCACCGGGTCCCAGGCGGCGGGCCGCTCCACCGAGACGGTGGACGTGGCCGAGACCGAGCGCAACCGCTTCTCCCTGAACGACCAGGACGTGCTGGAGCTGGCGCGCTATGCCGTAGTCATCGAGCAGCACTACGGCCGGCCGATGGACATCGAGTGGGGCAAGGACGGCGTGGACGGCAAGATCTACATCCTGCAGGCCCGCCCCGAGACGGTGAAATCCCAGGCCGGCCACGGCGTGATGGAGAAGTACCGGCTGAAGCAGCACGGAAAGGTGCTCACCTCCGGCCGCGCCATCGGCCAGAAGATCGGCACCGGGCCGGTGCGCGTGGTGAAGGATGCCTCGGAGATGTCGCGGGTGCGCGCGGGCGACATCCTGGTGACCGACATGACCGATCCCAACTGGGAGCCGGTGATGAAGAGGGCGGCGGCCATTGTCACCAACCGGGGCGGCCGCACCTGCCATGCGGCCATCATCGCCCGGGAGCTGGGCATCCCGGCCATCGTCGGCTGCGGCAACGCCACCTCGGTGCTGACGGAAAGTGACCCGGTCACCATCTCCTGCGCCGAAGGGGACACGGGCTACGTCTATCGCGGCGTCCTCGACTACGAGGTGATCAAGCAGGACGTGGAAAACCTGCCCAAGCTGCCGGTCAAGATCATGATGAACGTGGGCAATCCGGAACTGGCGTTCGAGTTCCAGAGCATCCCCAACGGCGGCGTCGGCCTGGCGCGCCTGGAGTTCGTCATCAACAACATGATCGGCATCCATCCCAAGGCCATCCTGGAACTGAACCAGCTCCCCGCCGGCCTGCGCCACGAGATCGAGCGCCGCGCCCGCGGCTACGCCGATCCGGAGACCTTCTTCGTCGACAAGCTGGCCGAGGGTGTGGCTACCATCGCCGCCGCCTTCTGGCCCAAGCCGGTGATCGTGCGCCTGTCCGATTTCAAGTCCAACGAGTACCGCAAGCTGCTGGGCGGCGAAATCTACGAGCCGGACGAGGAGAACCCGATGCTGGGCTTCCGCGGCGCCTCGCGCTACATCGCCTCGCCGTTCCGCGACTGCTTCGAGATGGAATGCCGCGCCATGCGCAAGGTGCGCGACGAGCTGGGCCTGACCAACGTGGAGATCATGGTGCCCTTCGTGCGCACCCTGGAGGAGGCCAAGGGTGTGGTGGATCTGCTGGCGGCTCATGGGCTGAAGCGCGGCGAGAATGGCCTGCGCCTCATCATGATGTGCGAGATCCCCTCCAACGCGCTGCTGGCGGAGGAGTTCCTGCAGTACTTCGATGGCTTCTCCATCGGTTCCAACGACCTGACCCAGCTCACCCTGGGCCTGGACCGGGACTCGGGGCTGGTGGCCCATGCCTTCGACGAGCGCGACCCGGCGGTGAAGGCACTGCTGAGCATGGCGATCAAGGCGTGCAACCGGCTGGGCAAGTACATCGGCATCTGCGGCCAGGGCCCCTCGGATCATGCCGATTTCGCCCGCTGGCTGATGGACGAGGGCATCGCCACCATTTCGCTGAATCCGGATACCGTGGTCGATACCTGGCTGCGCCTGGGCAAGCAGGCTTAATAAGGACAGGCCGCCGCCCGGCGGCCGCGCTTTTTGGGGAGGGGGCATGGCGCTGGAGTGGTGGCACTGGGCCGTGTTCGGCATTGTGCTGATGCTGGCCGAACTGGTGGTCCCGGCCTTCGTTCTGTTCTGGTTCGGGCTGGGGGCCCTGCTGGTGGCCCTGGTGGCCCTGGTCGCCACCGTCGGCCTGACGGCCCAGATCCTCATCTGGACCGTCGCCTCGGTGGTGATGGTCTTCCTCTGGTTCAGGATCTTCAAGCCCGGCATGCACAAGACGCGCATCGGCATGTCCGACGCCCACGTGGTGGGCGAGATCGGCATGCTCGTCAAGGATGTGGCGCCCTTCCAGAAGGGCCAGGTGCGTTTCCAGAAGCCGCTCATCGGCGCGGAAGTGTGGGACTGCATCGCCGACGAGGCGATCCGCTCGGGCGAAAGGGTCAAAGTGGTGGATGTCGAAGGCAGTCTGCTGAAAGTCGGAAAAATCTAACAAAGGGGAACAGCCATGTCTGCAAGCCTGATCTTTGTCCTGGCGCTATTCGTCTTCGCCCTGGTCACCCTGTGGAAGGGCGTGCGCATCATTCCCCAGGGGGAGGAGTGGATCGTCGAGCGCCTGGGCAAGTACAACGGCACGCTGCATCCCGGCCTCAACATCATCATTCCCTATCTCGACCGCGTCGCCTACAAGGTGATCACCAAGGACATCATCCTCGACGTCCAGGAGCAGGAGGTGATCACCCGCGACAACGCCGTGATCCTCACCAACGCCATCGCCTTCGTGAAAGTGACCGACCCGGTCAAGGCGGTGTACGGCGTGGTGGACTTCGCCGAAGCCATCCGCAACCTGATCATGACCACCCTGCGCTCCATCATCGGCGAGATGGAACTGGACCAGGCCCTGTCCTCGCGCGACAAGATCAAGGCCCGGCTGCGCGAGAGCATTGCCGACGAGGCGATCGACTGGGGCCTGACGGTCAAGTCGGTGGAGATCCAGGACATCAAGCCGTCCCCGTCCATGCAGAAGGCCATGGAACTGCAGGCGGCGGCGGAGCGGGAGCGCAAGGCGGTGGTGACCAAGGCGGAAGGCGCCAAGCAGGC